>NZ_JBXANI010000009.1:0-324299 GCF_058801495.1 Cupriavidus sp. GW822-FHT03E04 | reverse complement strand
TCCGGCGCGCCTTCTTTGCCTACTTTCTTGGCAAGACAAGAAAGTAGGTCGCCGCCCCGCAGGGGTGGTGAAACTGCCTTTGACTCTAAGTCTTTGACTTTAAGCCTTCGACCTTAGGCCTTTGAAGTTGACTCCAACCCACCCCATTCAAGGAGACCCCCATGACCCTGCAACAAACCCTCGTCATCCACGAAGCCCTGGACAGCCCCAACGCCAACGGCGCAGTCCGCGAACTGTTCGATGCCTACACCCCCGCCGGCGTAACGGTAGACGTCGTCACCATCAACAACGCCCCGCCGGAACCCACCACAAACACCACCGACTTCATCACCATCGTCATCCCCGGCACTCAAGGCAAGCGCGGCGGTGGCAAAGCCCCCACGCTAGGCGTGATCGGCCGCAATGGCGCCATCGGCGCGCGCCCGGAGCTGGTAGGCCTGGTGTCCGACGCGGACGGCCCGATCGGCAGCCTGGCCGTGGCGCTCAAGCTGGCGCAGATGAAGCACAAGGGCGACCACCTGGCCGGCGACGTCATCGTGACCACGCACTTGTCCACCAACGTGTCGATGCAGCCGCACGATCCGGTGCCCTTCATGGGCATGCCGGTGTCGTCCGACACCATGAACGAGTACCAGGTGCTGCCCGAAATGGATGCGATCCTGTCGCTCGATGCCTCCAAGGGCAACAGCATCATCAAGCACCGCGGCTTTGCGATCTCGCCCACCGCCATGCAAGGCTATATCCTGCGCGTGAGCCCGGACCTGGTGGCGGCGATGGAATCCACCACCGGTTGCCCGGCAGTGACCTTCCCGATCTCGCAGCAGGACATCACGCCCTATCACAACGGCCTGTACCACTTCAACAGCATCATGCAGCCGCATGTGGCCACCGCCGCTCCGGTGGTAGGCGTGGCGCTGACGGCGCAGTCGGTGGTCTCGGGCAGCGCCACCAGCGCCAACCACGAGATCGACATTGCCGAAGCCGTGCGCTTCTGCGTGGAAGTGGCCAAGCGCTTCGGCGCGGGCAAGTGCCAGTTCTTCAACGTGGTGGAATGGGGCAAGATCCGCGCGATCTATCCCGACATGACAGGTTTCCAGCGCGCCGGCACGGCGCACTGAAACGAAGCGCCGCGGTGCCCGGACGTGCGGCAAGCCACACGCGGGCATTTTCAGCGGGCGCGCTTCGGTGTATGGTTGCGCTCCTGACGCAGTCGCCGCTTGAGCGGCTATTCTTGCAACATGCTCCGCCTGAACGACACCGACGGCCCCACGCTGTCCCGCTGCCTGTCCACCCTCGCCGCCTGCGCCGCGCTTGCAGCGCTGCCTGGCTGCGAACGCAATGAACCGGCTCCGGCCACCTCCGCCACATCCGCATCCGGCGCTGCCGCATCGGATGCGCAGGCGGCGCGCGCCGACGACGCCGCCCCGCCGGACGACGCGCCCAGCTTTGCGCCCGCGCCGCTGGCCCGCCCACTGGTCGCGCTGCGCGGGCTGACCAGCATGGCGGACGTGCAGGCGGCGTGGGGCAAGCCGCCGGACATCACGCCCAACCAGGATGAATGCGGCACGGCGCTCGACGAAGAGCACCTGATGCACTACCACTACCCCGATGCGCTGATCGAAGTGGGCCGCAGCGGCGACGCCGTGATCCGCGCGCTGCACGGCATCCCGGCCGGGCTGACGCTCAAGCTGGAAAGCCAGGACATTACCGCGGCCTCCACGCTGACGCAGCTCAACACGGCCCTGCGCAAGAACCCGCGCTGGAAGATGGCGGAGGGGCCAGGCAAGGTACGCAGCCCGTCCGACCGCGACGAGGGCGACCCGCTTGAGCAGCTCGCCTACACCACGCTCTACACGCTGGACGGCGACGGCGACCAGTACCGCCTGTATTTCCTCGGCGACCGGCTGGTGGGCTACGCCTACTGGGTCGGCTGCTGACCCCCGCGGCGCTAGCGCAGCGCGCCGGGACCACCCGTGTGTGGCGCAAGCGCCGCTGCGGCATCGCCCTCGGTGGCAGCGGCCTGCGATGCCTCGCCATGCAGGCGCTTCCATTCGTCAAAGCCGCCGGCCAGCGCCCAGGTATTGGCGTAGCCGGCCGCCTTCAGGCGTTCCGCCAGCACCGCTGCCGACACCTCATGCGGGCAGGCGCAGTAGACCACGATGTCGATGCTGGTCGGATGCTCGGAGAGTAATTCCAGCGGCGCATTCAGGTCGATGATCATCGCGCCGGGGATCCGCTCCACCGCGTCGCTGCGCACGTCAAGCACCAGCGGGAAGCGATCGCCCAGCCGGCGCGCTTCGAGCTCCCCCACCGACATGCGGGGCACGCGCCGGGTGCGGCGCAACAGGCGCACGCGCCGCCAGAACTTCCACGCGACGAAGGCGGCGAAGGCGCCCAACACCACCATGACGGCCACCGGGCCATAGGTGCTGAAGGCGTCCAGGATGACTTCGACAAAATCGGTAAACACCACGCCAACCAGCAGCGCGCCGCCGGCCCACACCAGCGCCCCGATGGCGTCGTAGAACAGGAACACCGCGAACGGCGTGGAGGTCATGCCGGCCATGGCGGTGGACAATGCGCCGGCGCCCGGCAGCAACTTGGCGAACACCAGCGAGCGCGGGCCCACGCGCAGGTATAGCGACTGGGTCTGGCGGATGCAGCTGTCGGGCGAGATGGAAACGCGGCAGATGGTGCGCAGCATGGGTTGCCCGAGCCGCTTGCCGGCGAAGTACCAGGCCGTGTCGGCAATCAGGCAGGCCAGGATAACGGCCGCCAGCACGGCTCCCAGCGCGGGGCCGCCCTCGCGCATGCCGAGCGCGCCAGCAACGAACAGCATGGGAACGGCCGGCACCGGCAGCCCGGCCTGCTCGGCCAGCACATTGAGAAACACGAGCATCACGCCGTGGCTCTCCAGCAAGGACTGCAATTCACCCACACCGATCTCCCGCGCTATGGCCGTTTTCGCCCCTTCAGGGTAATCGGCGCGAGCGAGGATGCTCGCGCCGACGGGCATAGGCAGTAGTGTGCCACCAAGGTGGCGCGGTGCAGTGCATTGACTTGCATGCGAACTTCAAAAACCCTGAACGAGGCGCCTGCAAAGCCGCGGGCCAGCGCTTCGGCTATCGCCCCGATGATCAGGCATGCGCGCCATCCTGATAGGTGTCGAACTTACGCGCGGGATCCGCGGAAGGGCCGCTGCGGTCCATGCCGGCCAGCTTCTGCGCGCCGTCCTGGAACGGATCGACCGTGCGCGCCGGGTCCGCGGAAACACCGCCGCGGTCCATGCCAGCCAGCTTCTGCGCGCCGTCCGAGAACGGATCCGGCTTGCGCAGGCGGCTGGCATCCGCGCCCGTCGCCGGCGCGGCGGCCGGGTCCAGGCGAGCGCCATCGCTAAAGACATCGAAACGCGACGCATGGAAGACGTAGCCGTAGCGGTCCCCGGACACGGCACTGTCCTGGGGGCCAGCGGCTTGCGCCGGAACCGCCGTGGCGGCAATGCCGGCAAGTGCGGCCGAAGTCATCAACAACTTGAAGAAATGGCGGGGCATGGCAATCTCCTTCTGGGCGATCGGCGGATCGCGGCTGGCTTGCAGGGGAGCAGCGCCTTGCGCTGGTCCGGCCACACGTGAATCGCGCGGTTAAACCAGATACGCTGCAAAGCGCGGCGTGGATGCACAAGGACGCTGGATGCGTGCGAGCCACGCGCAAAGACCGCACTGGGCTCAGGGCTGCAGGGCAGCGGCCTCGCAGGTCATTCGCCGCATCGCCGTGGCGACTGCGGCATCCACCTGCACCTCGGCCTGCGCAATCGAGGTAGCCAGCCGCTCGCCACCGAACTCGTCATACTCGATAGCGACCTCCAGCGTGTCATCGATGCCGATGTAGTCGAACGCTGCACGCAGCGCCGGGGTGACATGGTCGAGCCGGGCCAGGCGGCCACCGTAGCCGTAGTCGCCGCGCGCGGTCAGCAGCACCAGTTGCTTGCCGCGTCCCGCCAACATCGGCCAGTAAGGCTCTCCCACGCGTTCTCGATCAAAACCGAAGGTCTTGCCCACGCGCACGATATTGTCGATATATGCCTTGAGTTGTGCAGGCACGCCAAAGTTGTACATCGGCACGCCGATCACCAGCACATCGGCGCGCTCGACTTCCGCGACCAGGCGATCGCTTTCGGCCAGCAACGCATCCATCCACCGCTCGCGCCGCGCGGGTGGCGTGAAGGCGCTGCGAATCCAGTCAGCGTTGACGGGCGCGGGCGGTTGCTGTCCCACGTCGCGATAGGTCAGCGTGTCCGCGGGACGCGCCGCTTGCCAGAGGCTGACGAAGCGGTGCGAGAGACGGCGCGTGTGCGAGCCGTGGGCGTCGGTGCCGGAACGTCCCGGGCGGGCGCTGGCGTCGATATGCAGGAGGTGAGCCATGTTGTTCTCATTGCGGTTGGTCATGCCTGAGCCGTTCTCATGGCTCAGCACATGCGATTAGGGGTGATGGCAATGTAGACTCGCTACAATCCCCTCACAACCGATCCTTTCTCTGCCTCATGGCTGAAGATTTCTCATCTGAAACCACGCCCCGCCGCCTGCCGCCGCTCGCCGCGCTGCGCGCTTTCGAAGCCACCGCGCGGCACCTGAGCGTCAAGCACGCCGCACAAGAGCTGTCGGTCACGCCGACGGCGGTGAGCCATCAACTGCGGCTGCTGGAGCAGGTGCTTGGCGTGACACTGTTCGAGCGCCTGCCGCGCCGGCTAGTGCTGAGCGCGCACGGCGCCGCACTGTACCCGGGCACGCGGGAGGGCTTTGATGCGCTGGAGCGGGCCGTGGGCAGGCTGCGCGCGCCGCCATCGCGCAAGACGCTCACGGTGTCGGCAACGCCGGCCTTCGCCGCACGCTGGCTGCTGCCGCGCGCACCGAGGCTGCGGGCCGTGGCGCCGGAGTTCGACCTGCATGTGCATGCCTCGCTGGATGCCGTGGACCTGCATGCGGGCCACGCCGACGCCGCCATCCGCTACGGCAGCGGCAAATGGCGCGGGCTGGACGCCGAGCTGCTATGGCGTGAGCGCTTTGCCCCGGTCTGCAGCCCGCTGCTAGGCGTGAAGAGCGCCGCAGGGCTGCGCCGCCAGACCTTGCTGCACCACCAATGGCGCAGCCACGCGCGCCGCCCCATAACTTGGGCCCTGTGGCAGCAGGAGGCCGGGCTGGACCGGCTGGATGCGGCCAGCGGCCCCGTTTTCTCCGACGAGACCCACGCCATCCTCGCGGCGCTTGGCGGCCAGGGCGTCGCCTTGCTGAGCCTGACACTGGTGGAGGAGGAATTGCGCAGCGGCGCGCTGGTGCAGCCCTGCGGCCCGGCCATCGAGGGCGACGGCTATTACCTGGTCTACCCGGCACACCGGCGCGACGACGACGCGGTGCGCGCCGTGCGCGCATGGATCGGCCCGCAGGCGGATAACGCGATGCGCTGAGGCTGCGGAGTCGCTCATCCTGCGGAGTTGTTTTCGCGTGGTTGCTGGTTGCTTACCGCGCCGGCAAGCGGGCATGATGGCGGCTACCGATCCCGGAGCCCCGCGCATGCCTGCCCAACCTGACTCGCAACACCAAGACAAAGACCAGCTGATCCAGCGCTTCGGCCTGCAGCCGCATCCGGAAGGCGGCTACTACCGCGAGACCCATCGCGACGCCGTGCGTGTTTCGCGTGTGTCGCATCTGTCGCGTGAAGGGGCAGGCAATCCCGCCACACATGCCGCCTCCACTGCGATCTACTACCTGCTGTGCGACAGCGCATACTCCGCCTGGCATCGCATCCGCTCCGACGAGGTGTGGCACTTCTACGCGGGTTGCCCGCTCAACGTGCATGTGCTGGAGCAAGACGGCAGCCTCACCACGCACCGGCTGGGCAATGCGCTCAGCGATGACAACGCGGTGTTCCAGGCCGTGGTCCGGGCTGGCTGCTGGTTCGCCGCCGAGCGCAGCGATCCGGATGGCTTCTCGCTGGTAGGCTGCACCGTGGCGCCGGGCTTTGAGTTCAGCGAGTTCGAGCTGGCCGATGCCGACAGCCTGCTGGCATCGCACCCGCGCCATGCCGCACTGATCGCGCGGCTCGCCCCTGCGCCACAACGCTGATGCGCTGATGCGCTAAAACGGCAGACCGCCCAAACCCCTTCCCGTTTTTTCTCTTTTCGAGATCCCCGCCATGAAATGGTTTTCCCTTGCAGCTGTGGCGCTGGTAGCGCTGGAACATGTCTACATCATGGTGCTGGAGATGTTCCTGTGGGATAAGCCCAAGGGCATGCGGGCCTTCGGGCTGACGCACGAGTTCGCCGTTGCCACCAAGGCGCTGGCGGCCAACCAGGGGCTGTACAACGGCTTTCTCGCGGCTGGCCTGCTGTGGGGCCTGGCCACCGCCGCGGTGCCGGTGCAGTTGTTCTTCCTGTGCTGCGTGCTGGTGGCCGGCATCTTCGGCGCCTGCACGGCCAGCCGCAAGATCCTGTGGGTGCAGGGCTTGCCGGCGGCGATCGCCATCGCACTGGTGCTGCTGGCCTGAGGCGGCCGGCAGGCTTGGCGTCGTACTAGCTGCGCAGGGCCTCGGCCATGGCGCGCAGCGCCAGCGTGTAGCCGGCAACGCCAAGCCCGCAGATCACGCCGGTGGCCGCGCGCGAGATCAGCGAATGGCGATGGGTCTCCTCGCGCGCATGGATATTGGTGATGTGCAGCTCAATCACCGGACGCTGGATCAGCTTGACGGCATCCAGCACGGGGATGGAGGCGAAGGAGAATCCGGCCGGATTGATGATCACGCCCGCGTTCTTCTCAAACGCTTCCTGCAACCAGTCCACCATCGTGGCTTCGCTGTTGGTCTGGCGAAAATCGCACGCGATCCGCAGTTCATCCGCCAGCGCCGCAACCCGCTGCTGGACCTCGGCAAGCGTGGTCGTGCCATACAGGTGCGGCTCGCGCTTGCCCAGCATGTTGAGGTTGGAGCCATTCAGGACATAGACGAGTTCGGTCATGATTTGTGGCGCGCGGCAATGCGCCGCGCGCTGAATGAGTTAGTGGGATTTGCAGGGTTAGTGAGATTTGCGCGTGCCGATCGGCATGAACCGAGCGCCTTCGGCGATGACGCCGGGTGCATCGGAACGGTTCATGTCGATGCCACGCGTCTCGGGCGCCGTCAGGATCATGGCCAGCGAGATCAGGTTGAACACGACGCAGACGGCGACCACGCCCCACGGCGAGCCGTTGCAAACCTGCAGCAGCCACACCGCGACCACCGGCATCGGCCCGCCGGCAATCAGGTTTGCGCCGGTGTATGCAAGCGCCGATCCCGAATAGCGGACATTGGTCGGAAACGCTTCGGCGAAGGCGACCGGCTGGATGCCGCTCTGGAACTGGGTGAAGCCCAGGAACAGGCCCATGATGGCGAGCATCGGCAGGAAGCTCTTGGTGTCGAGGATCTGGAAGTAGACGAACAGGATCAGCAGCGTTGCGACGGAACCAATGGCCAGCGCCTTCTTGCGGCCGATCTTGTCGCTGAGCATGCCACCCGCCAGCGCGCCAACGATGGCGCAGACATTGGCGCCCATCAACAGCAGGAAGCCGGTCTGCTTCGGCACTTCAAGCGTCTTGGTGATGTAGCTCAGCGAGAACACGACAATGAGGTAGAAGATCGCCGCCGGGCCGCAAAAGAACAGCATCCAGCGCAACACCGTTTTGCCGTGCAGGCGCAATGCATCGCGCAGCGGGTTGCCCACCTCGGCCACCTGGCTCTTGCGCAGCTCGACGAATGCCGGCGTTTCACTGACCTTCAGGCGGATATACACGCCGACGATCACCAGGATGAAGCTCAGCAGGAACGGTACCCGCCATCCGTAGGCGTCGAACGATTCCGCCGACATCGTGCAGCAACAGCACGCCATTGGCAAGTATCTGGCTCAGCGGAGAGCAAAGGCCCAGCAGGCCGGAGTACTTGCCGCGCCGGTCCGGGCTGGCGTGCTCGATAGCCATGAGTTGCGCGCCGGTCGATTCGCCCCCGAGCGCAAAGCCCTGCAGGATGCGCAACAGCACCAGCAACACCGGCGCCCAGACGCCGATCTGCGAGTAAGTGGGAAGCAAGCCCATCAGCACGGAGGACAGCCCCATGATCGTGACCGTGCCCAGCAACAGGTTGCGGCGCCCGAGCTTGTCGCCAAGGTGGCCGCAAATGATGGCACCGAGGGGCCGTGCCGCCAGGCCAACGCCGAAGGTGGCCAGCGATGCCAGCAGCGCGGATGTTGGCTCCATGGCCGGGAAAAACAGCCTGGGCAGGATGGTGGCCGCCAATGCCCCGTAAAGCGTAAAGTCGAACCACTCCAGTGCGGTGCCGATGGTGGCGGCCGCCACGGCGCGCGTGCGCATCGCTGCATTGGCCGGGCGTAGTGTCTCTGCAGTCATTTTGTCTCCTGGCATTCTCTTCCTGGGAAGGGTAGGCGTCGCTGCCCTTCCGATGTTCGTTGAAGCCGTCCAACGCTCTCGCGCTTCTGCCTTCGTGCCGGTTGGATCGGTAAAAGCATGCTAGCAAGGGTTTGTGAATATCATTCCAATCTTGACGCATTGAAATTCGTATTAGATAGTCACGAACTATATTGACGTCAGCAGGGAGTTCGCCATGTCAGGCGTACTACGCACACTAGGCATCCTCGAATATCTTTGTACCCAGGTCGAGGCCGTGCCGCTCGCCGCCATCGCCGACGATCTCGACATCCCGCGCAGCGCGTGCCACCGCCTGCTGGTCGACCTCAAGAATGCGGGCTATGTACGCCAGTTGCGGGACCACGGCGACTACATCCTGACAACCAAACTGGTGGGAATGGGGCTGGGCTTTCTAGCAACGTCCGGCATCGTGGACATCGCGCAGGCCAGGCTGGACCGGCTGGCGGATACGTCGGGCGAGCTGGTGCGCCTGGCCATTGTCGACGGGGATCGCCTGACCTGGGTGGCCAAGGCGCAAGGCGCGCTGCGGGGACTGCGCTATGACCCCGACATGGGCATGGACACGATTCTTTCGTGCAGCGCGACGGGACACGCCTGGATGCAGACCATGACGGACGAACGCGCCCTGGAGCTGGTGTCGCGGCAAGGGTTCGGGCAACCGAATCAGTACGGCCCTAATGCGCCCACCACCATCAAGGCCCTGCTGGGCTTCATCCACCGGGCGCGCGAGCGCGGCTATGCCACGATCAATGAAGTCTTTGCGCCGGCTATGACGGCCATGGCGGCCCCCGTGCAGCGCCGTGGGGGCTATCCGGCAATCGGCGTGATCAGCATTGCGGGCCCGCTGAGCCGGCTGACCGAGCAGCGCATGAAGGCGCTGGGCCCGGCGCTGCTTGCCGCCGCCGCGGAACTGGCGCTGGCAAGCTCGGCCTCGGCGCTGTTCACCGCGCTGTGTGAGCATTCTCCTGGCCGCTCAGGGCCGCTCAGGGCCGCTCAGCGCGGCTTGCGGTATTCGTTCTCGATCCAGTCCGCGGCGCTGGCCTTGCTCAGCTTGAAGCCCGGCGACACGCGCACCTGGGCCAGTTCGTCGCCGAGCTCGTCGGTGGCGCGCAGCACCGCGAAGGGATTGTCTTCGTCGGGCACGATGTCGAGCGTCACGCTGATGCGCGCCGTGTCCGTGTCGACGATCACGCTCTTGTGCAGCATGGCGTGCAGTTGCTGCTCGTGCCGGCGCAGCACTTCGGAGGCCGTCTTGACCAGCGTCGAGAAGGCGTTGGTGTCCAGCGGCTTGGGGTTCTTCTTGTCGCGGCCCATGGTCCAGGGGCCAACCAGGGCGGGCTCGGGCTCGCCGTCCTTGATCATGGCAACGGCCCAGCCGTCGTCGTCCTCGTTCTTGATCACGCGGGCGGTCCAGCCGTCGGCACGCCACAGGCGCGGCTCCTGGATCTTTTCTGCGTTGTCCCCTGCGGCGTCCTGGTCGTCGGCTTCGGTGGAGAGTTCGGGCTGATGGGTCATGGCTGGCTTCAATTCGGGGCTGCGCGGTGGGCTGCGGGCGCTGGCCGGGGCGCCACGCAATACTTGGCGGGGGCGGACCGGGACGGCGGCGGCATCAAGGGCGCGATTTTACCCCCCTCGCCACGGCGGGGGCGCCAGGCGTCACGCGCGCCCGGCGGCTGAGACATCGCGAGGCATGAATCCCCTCGGAAGTTGTATTTAATGTCTAACCGCCGCGTCCTATGCTGGACATGTCGCTGAGACCCCCGTCTTGATGACACACCCTTCCAGTCGCCGTGTCCTTGAGACGGCGACGTTTTTTTGGCGGCCTGCCCGATCCCCGCACCAAAACGGGGATCGGCCGCAACAAAAGCGCTGGCCCGAGGCGCCCAGCCGGTTTAAGATGCGCGATTATCGAACAATCCGCGCGCACTCGCCCACATGGACGCCCCCATTCCCAGCAGCCCTGGCCAGGCAACGGCCGCCACTGTCCGCGTCGCCCGCCCCCAGGCCGACCTTCTCAACAGTTTTGCCGGCGACCCGAATTTCATGCTGTCGCTGGCGCGCGGCTTGAGCGTGCTCGAAGCCTTCTCGGAGCGTAAGCGCCCGCTCACCATTTCCCAGGTGGCGCAGCGCACCCAGCTCTCGCGCGCATCAGTACGGCGCTGCCTGTACACGCTGGAGCAGCTTGGCTACGTCAGCCAGCAAGGCGGCCAGTTCGCGCTGCGCCCGCGCGTGCTGCACCTGGGCCATGCGTATTTCTCGTCGACGTCGCTGGTGTCGCTGGCCCAGCCGATCCTCGACGCGCTGAGCACGCGCATCCAGCAGACCTCGGCACTGGCCATCCTGGACGACACCGACATCCTTTACCTGGTGCGCTCGGAGGTGCAGCGGGTGCTCACTTATTCGCTCGGCATGGGCAGCCGGCTACCGGCGTACTGCACATCGATCGGCCGCATGCTGCTGGCCCACCTGGCCGAGCCGGCGCTGGAAGACTTCTTCGATCACGTCGACCTGCGCCCGCGCACGCTGCAGACCAAGATCTCGCGGCCCGAGCTGGAGGCCAGCTTTGCGCATGCGCGCGAACTGGACTATGTGCTGATCGACGAAGAACTGGAGCCCGGCCTGCGCGCCATCGCGGTGCCGGTGCGCGGCATCTCAGGCAGCGTCATGGCGGGCATCAGCGTCAGCGTGCGCGCGGCGCAGGTATCGGAAGCAGAGATGATCTCGCGCCTGCTGCCGCCCATGCGCGAAGCGGCAGTGGCGATCGGCAAGCTGATCGCCGCCTGAGCCGCCTGAGCCGCCTAAAACCAAAACCGACAAGGAACCGCAGATTCATGGCGCAAAGCACCCTTAACCCGCTGGCAGGCAAGGGCATGCGTTTTGTCCGGCGGGTCTATGCCATGCGCGCCATCGGGCTGGCGATCGGGTTCTTTGCCGTGGCGGCGGCCATGCTGGAAGCGGGCGCGCCGCGCTGGCTGCTGGCGCTGGTGTTCCTGCACGGCTTTGTCTGGCCACACGTCGCTGCCTGGCGCTCAAGGCGCAGCGAGGTGCCGTTCCGGGCGGAAACCCGCAACATGATGATCGACGCCGTGCTCGGTGGCATCTGGGCCGCGGGCATGAAATTCAACCTGCTGCCGAGCGTGCTGATCCTGTCGATGATGAGCATGAACAATGTGGCGGCAGGCGGCACGCGCCTGCTGCTGCATGGCTTGGGGTGGCACCTGGCGGGGGTGCTGGCGGGCATCGTGGCCTTCGGCGCAGCCTGGCATCCGGAGGCCAACCTCACCACCATCGTCGCCAGCCTGCCGATGCTGGTGCTCTACCCGCTGGCGCTGGGGCGCACCACCTACAGCATCTCCCGCCGGCTGGCCGCGCACGGCAAGGAGATCGAGGCCAACAGCCGCCTGGACGGCCTCACCGGCGTGCTCAACCGGGGCTATTGGGAGGCCATGCTGGCCGCGGAGTTCCAGGCCTGCAAGACCGGGCGGCGCAGCACCGCCAGCCTGGTGCTGCTCGACATCGACCATTTCAAGCAGCTCAACGACACCCACGGCCACCTGGCCGGAGACGAAGCGCTCAAGGCCTTTGCCGCGCTGGTGGTGCAGCACGCTGCGCAGCACGGCCCGGCTGGCCGCGGTGAAGCGCGGCAATGCCTGGTGGGACGATACGGCGGCGAGGAGTTTGGCGTGCTGCTCAGTGGCGCGAGCCTGACGCAGGCGGTGGAAATGGCCGAGCGTCTGTCGCGCTCGCTGCAGCCGGGCGCCGCTTGCGGGGCGGGCATTGCCGCGCTGCGCGGCCACACCGCCAGCCTTGGCGTGGCCGCCTTTGATGCCGGCATGGCGGGCCACCACGAATGGTTGGCGCACACGGACCGCGCGCTTTACGAAGCCAAGCGGGCCGGCCGCAACCGGATTCGCATCAGCGCGGGTTGAGCGCAAGCAGCGGAAACCGCAGCCAGATGCGCTTAGCCGCGGCTGGCAAGCTCCAGTGCAAACACCAGGCGCTGCAGGAAATTCTCCATGCGGCCGTCAAGGTTGGAGAACGCACAGCCGAAATGGTGGATGGCGCTGTCATCGCGCCCGGCCAGCCAGTGGCCCACCACTTGCAGGCTCAGGTCCAGCTTGCCCAGCGCACCAAAATCCAGATGCACGCCGGAGATGGTGGTGCCCACCGGCAGCTGCGTGGCGTCCACGGTCTTGGAGCGCAACCCGACACCCGAGAGCGAGAGATCTGCAATATCGAGCTTGAGCACGGTGCCGTCGCTCATCTTGATGGTGCAGACGTAGCCCTTGGTGACCAGCGTGCGTGCGCGGAAATGACGGCGGCGCTGGAAGTGATAGAGCTTCTCCGGGAACGGCGCGGAAAATGCCGGGCCACCCTTGTACTGGGTGATCTCGGGCGTGCCGATCATGAAGTTCACGGGCACCCCGCGCAGCGATGCCGAGAAGGCATTCTCGTTGGAAGCCAGCAGCGCCTGCCGCTCGGGCTCGGTGGAGCACCAGTCGAAGACAAAGGTGCGGCTGGCCGGATCCACATGCAGCACGGACGTGACCATCTCGTGGGCGGTACGCGCGCGCACGTTCAGGATGCACTTCTGCCAGGCGAGGTCGCGCAGCACGGTGCCGATCTGCGAGGAATGGGTAAGGCGATAGCGGTCGTCTGGCAACGCGCCGGCGTCAAGCTCGGATTGCTCCGGGGAATCTTGGAGACTCATGAAAATCACGCAAACGTCTGAGAGAGGCCTGCGTCGCGCCAGACTGGCTTGCGACGGGGGAATTCGGGCTACCCGCATACCCGGATGCAAGCGGGGGCGAGCGGCTAGCGCCGCATGTTAAGCGCGACGCCTGCTGCTGCGCAAGCTCTTGTTTGAACAACGGCGAAGTGTGGCAAAACTTGAGCCAGACTTCCGTGGGGTAGCCCGCCGGGACGGGTTCGCGCCTCATTTGCCGTCTTCACGGCCACGTTGTTTTGCCGCGCCCTTGGCCCCGCGTGCCGGATGTGGCGATGCGGCCACCTGGGCCGGATCCGCGCCGAGCGATGCTTGCGCCTCCTGGCACAGCCAGTCCCTGACCGCGCGACGCCGCGCATCGTGCTCGAACGCCACTGGCGAGAGCAACTGATAGCAAGATCCGTCGCGCACGAAGCCTCGCGGCGCGGCGATGCGGCCGTCGGCGAGCTCGTCGGCCACCATCAGGCGCGACGCGATCGCGCAGCCAAGCCCGGCCGCGGCAGCCTGGATGGTCAGGTAGAAATGCTCGTACCAGGCATCCGCGCCAAAGCGTTGCGCGCCGCCGGCGGCCTTGGCCCAGCGCTGCCAGGCATCCGGGCGCGAGCGTGTGTGCAGCCGGTGGGACAACGCCCCGACACTAGCCCCGACGCGGCAGACCACGCCCACCCATTCCTCGGCGACCTCATGGGCATGCAGCTCCGGCCCCACATGAAAATCGTTGCGGCGCAGCGCCAGGTCCACGCCGCTGCGCGCGAAGTCCACCGGACCACCGGCGGCCATCAGGTGCAGCGTCACCTCCGGATGCGCCGCGGTAAAGCGCGGCAGGCGAGGAATCAGCCAGCGCATGGCAATGGTGGGCTCGCACGACAAGACCAGCGCCCTGGGCTGCCCATGCGCGCGGATGCGCTGCGCGGCCGCGCCCAGCACTTCCAGCGACTGCGTGGCGGCGGCATGCAGGATGTGCCCCGCCTCGGTCAGGAACACGGCGCGGTTGCGGCGCTCGAACAGCGCCACGCCAAGCGCTTCCTCCAGCTGGCGAATCTGGCGGCTGACCGCGCCGTGGGTCAGGTGCAGTTCGTCCGCAGCCCGCATGAAGCTCTGGTGCCGCGCCGCGGCCTCGAAGAAACGGATCCCGCCCAGCCAGTGCATGCTCGCCTTGATGTGTCAGTTTTTCTCACGGATTTGCACGAGTATAAATCGGTTGTGGCGCCACACATCAACGCAGAGAATGCCTGGAACCCGATTTCTATCCGGTCAAGGATTCTCATACAAAATGCACCCTCTCACCGAACTGCTGGCCGTCGCCACTATCACCGTGCTGGCCGTGATCAGCCCGGGCCCCGACTTCGCCATGGTGATGCGCAACAGCTTCGTGCATGGCCGCAAGGCCGGGCTGCTGTGCGCGCTCGGCATCGCCCTTGGCGTACAGGTGCACGTTTTCTACACAATGTTTGGCGTGGCGTTGTTGATGGAGCACGCGCACAAGCTGTTGACGGTGGTGAAGCTGCTCGGCGCCGCCTACCTGATCTGGATCGGCATCCAGACTCTGCGCAAGCGCGCGCCGGACCCGAATGCGCCGCCGCTCGGTGCGGATGCGGGCACACCTGCGCTGACAGCGCTCGGCGCGCTCAAGATGGGCTTTCTCACCAATGCGCTCAATCCCAAGACCACGTTGTTCGTGGTCAGCACCTATACGCAGGTGGTGAATGCGCAAACGCCGCTGGCCGTGCAGTTCGGCTATGGCCTGTTCATGTCGCTGGCGCACCTGGCCTGGTTCGGCCTGATTGCGTGCTGCTTTTCCACGCCCGCGTTGCGCGCCGCCATGCTGCGGCGCCAGCGCTGGCTGGATCGGGTGATTGGTTCGGTGTTGCTGGCGCTGGGCGTGGCGCTTGGCCTGGGCAACCTGGCATGACGCGGGCCGTTGCCGGCGGCATCAGCCTGGCGCCGGATCCAGCCCATACGCACGCCGGCATACATGCTGCGCGCCGCCCGCGCGCAGGTGGCTTTGATACAGGATGAAGCGCGCCACAGGGAACGGCTCGCACACCAGCCCGGCCTGCGCGTCGCGCCATGCCTGCAGCGCGGTATCCGCCACGGCAGGCCCGCAGCGCGCCAGCGTGATGTGGGGATGGAAGCCCGCACGCTGCTGCAAGCCCGCATCGGGTAACGTTGTGCCCTCGCATCCGGCAAGCGCCTGCGCCATCTGCGCATGCAGGCTGTCCAGCGCCGCATGGGGCGCCACGCCCGCCCACAGCACACTCGCCCGCCGCCCGCGAAAATAGCCGGCCTCTTTCACCGTGAGCGCAAAGGCCGCGCCGCAGACGCCCCCAAGCACCTGCTCGATGCATGCCGCGGTGGCGTCGTCCTGCTCGCCGAGGAAGTGCAGCGTGAGATGGACCTGATGCGGCGCCGCCGCCCGGATGCCCGCCACGCGCGGCACGCGAGCCAGCAACGCGGACGCCAGCGCTGGCGGAACCTCAATCGCCACGAACAAACGTGCCATCGGTCTCACCTCCCGTGACGGCCTGGCGCGGGTGGTCAAGCGCAGCGGCGCGATGCCGCTTGCTCAAAATGCCAACGCCGACTGGCGCAGGATGGGCAGTGCCATGGCCGCGGCCGTGCCTTCGAGCCGGAGCAGCGCGCGCTTGCGGTCGGTGCCACCGGCATAGCCGGTGAGGTCGCCGCTGGCACCCAGCACGCGATGGCAAGGCACGATCACCGACAAAGGGTTGCGCCCCACCGCCCCGCCGATCGCGCGCGCATGGGTGGGGGCGAGGCCCAGCCCAGCGCCCAGTTCGCCATATGACGTGGTCTCGCCGAACGGGATCTCGCACAGTGCCTGCCAGACCGCGTGCTGGAACGGGCTGCCGCCCAGCACCATGGGGACCGTGAAGACCTGCAAGCGCTCGGCGAAGTAATCGGCCAGTTCATCGGCGGCCTGCTCGAAGACGGGCTTCGCGGCGGCGGGCACGTTGGTGTCCGGCGTGGCCGCCGCCGGGTAGTACTTCTGCCCGGAGAAGAACAGCCCGCTCAAGCGCGCGCCGTCGACGCGCAGCAGCACTTCGCCCAACGGGCTGGCGACGATGCGGTAGGCAATCATGGTGTGTTCCTTGTTGTGTCTCTTGTCTTGTCGTTTCGTTCCGACTTGTCCGACTTGCCTTCTTCGTAGCGCCGCCACAGGTGGATGGCGGCGTAAGCGCGCCAAGGCGCCCACTGCGCGACGTGCTGGTTCATGCCTCGCACGGTAGCGATGCCGAGCACCTTGCGCAAGACATAGTCGGTGCCCGGAAAAGCATCCGGCCAGCCGAGCGCGCGCATCGCCACGTACTGCGCGGTCCAGTCGCCCACGCCTTCCACCTCGCGCAGGCGCGCCATGGTGTCTTCCGGCGCGGCGTTAGGCTCCAGCTTGAGCGCGCCCGCCGCCACGCGGGCAGCGATGGCATGAATGGCCCGGCCCTTGCCCAGCGGGATGCCGATCTCACGCAAGGCCTCGGGCGGCACGCCAGCCAGCGCAGCCGCGCCGGGGAACGTCACGCGCAGCGCCGGCGTGGGCTGCGCCAGCGGCAAACCGTAGCGCTCAGCCAGCCGCGCCAGCAGCGTGCGCGCGTGCTTCACCGAGATCACCTGGCCCACCACCGCACGCACGGCGATCTCGAAGCCATCCACCGCGCCCGGCAAGCGCATGCCGGGCGCTTCGGCAGCCAGCGGGCCCAGATGCTGATCCACCACATCGGGCCGGCAGCCCAGGTCGCACAAGCGCCGCACGCGGCCCAGCGCTTGCGGAATCACATGCGCCAGCGAACCGGACAACGTCACCTTGATCACATGGCGGCGCGCGACATGCTCCAGCCGCAGCCAGCCCACATGCATGCGGCCGCCGCTGTCGATCGCCAGCGTGCGCGCGTAGCTGCCATCGCCAAGCTGCTCGATGCCATCCACCGCGCGCACGTCCAGGAATTGCAGGAACGCCGCCCAAGCCATCGGCGGGCGGTAGCCCAGCTCGAACACCAGCTCGTCGGCCACGTTGTCGGCGGCGCGCTTGCGCATGGCCATGGGCGTCAGCCCGTAGCGCGTCTTGAGCACATCGTTGAAGCGCCGCACGCTGCCAAAGCCAGCAGCGTGCGCCACGTCGGTCACGGTCAGCCCCGTATCGGTCAGCAAACGCTTGGCCAGCAGCAACCTCTGCGTCTGCGCATACTCCAGCACCGAGACGCCGAACTGCGCATCGAACAGCCGGCGCAAGTGACGCTCGGTAATGCCGATGCGCGCCGCCAGCCCGGCCACGCCGGCATCCACCATGAAGCCCTCGTCAATCAGCGTGGCCGCGGCCTGGGCCAGGCGCCCCGACAGGTCGGCCAGCCCGTGTCCCGGCGCCAGTTCGGGCCGGCAGCGCAGGCAGGGCCGGAAGCCCTGCTTCTCGGCCGCGGCGGCGCTGTCGTAGAAGGTGCAGTTCTCGCGCTTGGGCGTGCGCACCGCGCAGATCGGCCGGCAGTAGACGCCGGTGGACGACACGCCCACGAAGAAGCGCCCGTCGAAGCGGCGGTCGTGCGAAGCCACGGCCTTGTAGCAGGTATCCGGATCGAGTTTCATAGCCAGCATGCTACTCCGTTGCGCATGCGGAACTAGCTGGATTCGGACATTTGCCTCGGCGGCGTGTATTGATCTGCCGCGCCCCAAGCGATGTGGATTGGACGCGGCCAGATTGCCATCGAGTTGGCGGCGGAACGCGAACCATCCATCAGCCGATGGATGGTTTTGTTCACGAGGGGAAACGCGCGGCGATCCGCTGCGAGACGAAGTCCACGCCCCGCCGAATAGCGCGAGCCCGATGCAGTAGGCTCTGAGCATGCGCGAGCGGACAAGGGACCACCGGCACAGCGGCGCCAGCTCGATCGGCGTGTTGGCGGGCGACACATTTGCCGCCACCGTGGCGCCGGTCTGCGTTGTGCTGCCGGTGCCGGCAATTGGGTCGCCCTTGCCAGCATCCTCGCTTACGGCTGCCTTGACCGGCCCAGGTCAACAGACCGGCAGCGCGCTGGTTTCACAACTCGCTTGACGCCGCGCCCGTGACCGAGAACTGCTGGTACTGGTTATCAGACCGCTTTGTGCGCAACATGGAGCATGCGGCGGCAGCCAGCCGTAATGCGCTTTCGGATTCAGGGCACGCGTTGTCAGGGCACTAGTTCGCGGCCACGATGCCTGTCGTTTCAGCCGTTACGGTGGCCACGCCCACCAGCGGCGCGCCGGAGAGCTTGACGATGCCGGCGCCCGGAGCCAGCCAGGCGGTCCCTTCCAGCACGGGCAGCGGGAACAGGGTGCCGGGATACTTGCGGTCGTAATGCAGCGCCAGCTTGCAAGCGCCCTTGTACGTCACACCCTTGGCCGTCACGTCTTCGCGGCCGATGTATTGCACGGCAACGCTGACGACCCGGCCGATCGGCTTGAGGGCGGGTTGCGGCTCGGTCGCCAGAGCCTCGGCGTTCGCTTCCGACATGGTGAAGCTGCGTGTCTCGTTTGGCTTCATGCCAACCAGGTTTGGTGTGCCTGTCTGTCCCGACACGTTGTCCTTGAAGGTGAAACGGCGATACTTGGTGTACTTGGTGTACTTGCTGTACGGGCCCTGATCGAGGTCGCCGTAATCGGTTGCGCCGATTGGAAAAATCGCGGAGGCCGGATCGATATAGAGCCGCGCGTTCGTCCCGTGGCCATTGAAGAGGCCATTGACCAGCTTGACCTCGAGCGTGTCGTAGCTGCCGCCGTCGAAGACTGTGGTGCCAATGGTTGTGGCATCAAAGGTTGCCACCTCGCTCACAGGTCCGAAGTTCAGCGTCGCGGTGACCTTTTGTCCGGCGGCAGGCGCCGCCAGGCAGGCCGCATCGAGCGGGTCTGTGTTCACCGGCGCGGGTGTTGTTGCGCTATCGGTGGCGGCCGGCGCGTCATTGGGCTTGGCTCCGCTGCTGCCATCCGATCCGCCACCGCAGGCGACGAGCAGGAAGGTCGTCACGGCCATCGCGGCCATCGCGGGTTTCATCTTTTTTTGCATCCTTGTTCTCCTGGTATTGGAAAGACACCGAAAACCCGCCTGTCGGCGAGCGTGTAGGGAAATTGGCGGGCTTGACGAGACCCCAGGCGAGGAAGGCGTCGTAGTGCAGGCCTTTCACAGGGCTGCCGCGCAGGCGCGGCGCAGAAACGGAGCAAGGCATGGACCCATGCAATCGGCTCAATCGTTGTCTTGGTTGGACGGAAATGCCGGCGAAGCCGGAATGCGCCCACCCTGCGCTGGGCATCAACGCGGAAGTCGCGGCGTTTCACGTTCCGTTGCGAGCGCGCCAATGCAAAAAGACGTTGCAAGGGATGGCGGCTTCGTGCAGCGATGCCGGATCTGGCCGTTTGCGATTTCGCCGTGGAGCGTTACGCTGCCGGCAACGGATATCAAGTTGCGCAGCGTAGCAATGGAGGGCGGCGATTGAAATCGGACAAGTACGAATTTCGGCTGGAGCCGGCGTTAAAATTTGTTACCGTCGAGTTGGCCCTGTGCGCAAATTCGCCACCCATTTGCGCGTAATTCCTCATCGAAATCAATGAGACAAATCTCAATCTGAGATGGATATTTCGTGAATGGTGTAGCGGGTGTGACTTTTTGTTGCGGCTGGGTTAGGCTGCATGGCGCGACGCTATACTTCGCTCGTCGCTGCAACCGCAGCGGCCGGGTTTAGCAGCCCGTTTAGGAAGGCGGACAACCGCCACCAGGCGGTTTTTGTCCGTCGCGCCTTCGCACGTCCCTATGGGCGGGCCTTGGCGGGGGAGCCTTCGGGCTCGCCGGTACCTTCTTACCGGTCTGCTAACCTCGCCATGCGCCCGCCCACCCCGATTAGCAGCGGGGAGCGGGGTCGAAATCGCTTAAGAAGGAGGCACCTCCATGCCCCAGTCTTCGCTCGCCCATTCCGGGCCAATCGCATCCCGCAAGCTCCCCGTCATCCACCAGCGCCTGCGCGCCTCCCACCGGAGGGCGCTCGATGTATAACTACCCGCGCTACAACATCACCGCCCAACGCACGGGCCGCGATACCTTCCTGACCGCGCATGCCCCATCCGAAAGCCCGCTAAGCCTTGCTGCCGAGAAGACCGCGCAGCTCAATGCGTTGTTGTCTGTCGCCGTCGAGAACGCGGCGGGCGGCACCTTCTGCAACCTTGGTGAAGAAACCCAGGCCCATCTGCTTTCGCTGGTGGCCGTGCTTGCGCATGAGACGCTGGTGTTGAGCGAACTGGCCGCCGCGATGGATGAGCCGAAAGGCGAGAGTGACGATGGATGATGCCAGCGCGCTGCCACAGCTTGAGGGGTGCGGAACATTCCCAAATTCACTGCACACCGGCTGAAAAACGCAGCAACATGCCGCTGTGGGCGCGGCAACAGCTAGAATCGGCCATCGGGCCAGCCTTACCGCTGCCTTGCCGCGCCCCGTGGAATCGCACAGATCTCCGCGACAAGGGAGCCAATCCAGACTTCGAATTCCGCATGCGTCTTATCATCAAGCGCCTTTCCTTGCTGCTAGCCCTGGCTTTCAGCGTATCCGCAAACGCCGCGCCGGGTGTGGCCCAGGCGTCGGCGCCTGCTGCTGCGAAGCTGCCGGGCGCGGCGCCGGTGGAAGTCGTCAGCGTGGAAGGCATTACCGAGTACCGGCTGCCCAACGGCCTGCGCGTGCTGCTTGCGCCCGATGCTGCGCAGCCCGTCACCACGGTCAACATGACCTACCTGGTCGGCAGCCGCCATGAGAACTATGGCGAGACTGGCATGGCGCACTTGCTCGAACACCTGCTGTTCAAGGGCACGCCGGCGCTGCCGGGCAACACCATTGCGCAGGAGCTCACGCGCCGTGGCATGCAGTTCAACGGCACCACCGCGTTCGACCGCACCAACTACTACGAGAGCTTCACCGCCAGCGAGGAAAACCTCGACTGGGCGCTGAAGATGGAAGCGGACCGCATGGTCAACAGCTTTATCGCGCGCGAGGCGCTCGACAGCGAGATGACGGTGGTGCGCAACGAGATGGAGCGCGCCGAGAACAATCCCGGTGGCATGCTGATGCAGCAGATGCGCTCGGCCGCCTACCGCTGGCACAACTACGGCAAGGCGCCGATCGGTGCGCGCAGCGACGTGGAGCACGTCGCCATCGGCAACCTGCAGGACTTCTACCACCGCTATTACCAGCCTGACAACGCGGTGCTGGTGGTGGCGGGCAAGTTCGATGTGGCCGCCACGCTCGCGCGCATCGGCAAGTGCTTCGGCGCGATCCCCCGGCCCACGCGCGCGCTGCCGGTCCAGTACACCGTGGAGCCGCCGCAGGAGGGCGCGCGCGAGGTCACGCTGCGCCGCGTGGGCGACTCGCAACTGGTCGCGGTGCAATATCACATCGCGCCGGGCGCGCATCCGGATACGGTGGCCCTGCAACTGCTCGCCGATATCCTGACCGATGGCTCGGGCGGCCGCCTGTACAAGGCGCTGGTCGAGAGCGGCAAGGCCAGTTGGCAGTCTGGCTCGGTATCGGGCATGAAGGATCCCGGCTCGGTGCTGTTCGCCGCCGGGCTGAGCAAGACGCAGGATCTCGAAGCCGCACGGCAGGTGCTGGTGGCGCAGGTGGAGGGCTTTGCCGCCCGGCCGGTGACGCAGGTGGAGCTGGACCGCGCCCGCACCCGCCTGCTCAACAGCTACGAGCGCCTGCTGGAGAATCCTTCCGGCTACGCCGTCGCCTTGTCCGAGGCCATCGCCAAGGGTGACTGGCGCCTGCTGCTGGTGGCACGCCAGCAAGCCGAGCGCGTCACGCTGGCGGACCTGCAGCGGGTCGCGCAGAACTATCTGCGCGCCAGCAACCGCACGCTCGGCCGCTTCATCCCCATCGACATGCCCGGCGATGCGCCGGCCGAGACGCTGGCCCGGGCCACCATGCCCGCCGCGCCGGACGTCGCCGCGCTGGTGGCGGCCTACCAGGGCAAGCCGCCCAAGGCCGCGGTGGCCGCCTTTGATCCCAGCCCGGACAATATCGAGGCGCACACGCTGCGCGGCAAGCTGGCCAACGGCATGCAGTTCGCGCTGCTGCCCAAGCCCAGCCGTGGCCAGACTGTTAACGGCACGCTGATCCTGCGCATGGGCGACGTCACCAGCCTGCAAGGCCAGGACGCGGTCGGCAGCCTCACGGCCGCCATGCTGATGCGCGGCACCGCCCGCCTGGAGCGGCAGCAGATTGCCGACCGCCTGTCCGCGCTCAAGGCGGTGGTGTCGGTCCAGGGCGATGCCGAGGCGGTCACTGTGCGTTTTGAAGCGCGCCGCGAAACGCTGGCCGACACGCTCGCGCTGCTGCGCGACATCCTGCGCGAGCCGAGCCTGCCCGCCGCGGAGTTCGAGACCCTGCGCGCCAACGCCATCGCCGGCATCGAGAGCGGCCTGGGCCAGCCCGAGGCGATCGCGTCGAACGTGCTTGGCCGTCACGGCAATCCCTACCCATTGGGGGATCCGCGCTATGTCGGCACCCCGCAGGAGGACATCGCGGCGCTGCGGCAAGTGCAACTGGCCGACCTGCGCGCCTTCCACACGCGCTTCTACGGCGCGAGCCACGGCCAGGTGGCGCTGGTCGGTGACTTCGACCGCGAGGCGGCGCAGGCGCAACTGGCCACGCTGTTCGGCGACTGGCAGGCCCAGGCGCCCTACGCCCGCATCGAACGCCCCTTCGTGCCGCTGGCACCGGCGCACCTGACCCGCGAGACGCCGGACAAGGCCAATGCCATCTACCTGGCCGCGCTGCCGGTCGCGCTGACCAGCGATGCACCGGAATATCCGGCCCTGGTGATCGCCAATCGTGTGTTCGGCGGGAGCGCGCTCAAGAGCCGGCTGGCGGATCGCCTGCGCCAACACGACGGCATCAGTTACAGTGTCGGCAGTTTCGTTCAGGTGGGTGCGCTCGACACCAACGGGCGCTTCGGCATGCAAGCGCTCTATGCGCCGCAGAACCTGGACAAGCTCAAGCGTGGCGTGGAAGAGGAACTGTCGCGGCTGGCAGCCGCCGGCATCACGCCACAGGAGCTGGCACAAGCCAGGAGTGGCCTGCTGCAGCAAGGCACGCTGGCCCGCACCAGTGATTCCGCGTTGGCCGGCACGCTCGCCAGCCAGCTATTTCTGGGGCGCACGATGCGCTTTGTCACGGAATACGAGCAAGGTATCGCCACGGCGACCGTCGAACAGGTCAACGCGGCCATCCGCAAGCACCTGGACCCGGCGCGGGTGGTGCATGTGTATGCGGGAGATTTTTCTGTCACGGCAGTGCAAGATGCCGGGGCGACGATAAAGACAATAAAGGCGATAGAGGCGATAGAGGCGAATGGGCCGGCAAACGAAGCCGTGGCCGTCCCCTAAAAGGCAATACTGGAGGAAAATAGTGGCAACGCAGGGCGGTGCGGGACACCGCTGGCGCAGTAGTCCAAACGGCTTGGGGGCAACCCCTTGCCGCAATGACGCGTTGACTGTATATTCGTACAGTATAAGACGATATAAGAGGTGTGGATGTCAATAGTGCGAGCTAGCAGCAAAGCAGAAGCGCTTCGGCTTCTCGCATCGAAAGATGTGCTGGCGCTTGAGCTGGACTATGAAACCGGATGGCAGGACGCCGTCGAACTTGGCCGGCTCGGAGAGAAACGCGGCATCAAAGTGCAATACCGCGGACAGGAAAGCATTGCCGTCCATTCGCGCGAGGCCCTGATCGAAGGGCTGGCTAAGACCAAGACCACCTTCAGGCAGCGCAATCTGTATTGCCAGTTCGATCTCGGCACGCTTGCCGACCATGAACTGCTCGATCTCGAAGCCAAGGCGACCCGACTGGGCGACTACATCCTGGCAGGCCATCTGCTAAGGGATGTGGACGGAGTCTGGCCGCAAGAAGCGCAGTAACGCAGACAAAGCGCGGCAAGACCAAGCAAGACACAGCAAGACCCACTAATAGGCGTCATTCACGTCAAACGCAGCGGACCTGGCCCATCGCCTCGCCCCGCTGCCGCGACCCACGGCGCCAGCCCTGCCGCGTGATGCGGCCAGTCGCGTTTTTCGGCCGGCACCCCGCCGGTGCGGGCATCGCGCCGCCTCGCCAGCCATTCCCTTCCGCCCCCCAAGTAGTGCAAGGCAGGTCACTCTGCGCCGCCATCGCGGCGCAATCGCACTACACTGGAATTCTGCGTGCCGATCTCGCACCACGGCCTTTTAGCGTGGGCGACATGCCGAAAGGAAGAGACAAACCATGACAGACCTGTCCGCCCCCCTGCTCGATGCGCCGCCGAGCGCCGAGGAAAAGCGCAAGCGCATCTACGCGATCGTGGCCGCGTCTTCCGGCAATCTGGTCGAGTGGTTCGACTTTTACGTCTACGCGTTCTGCGCCATTTACTTCGCGGGGTCCTTCTTCCCCAAATCCGATCCCACGGCGCAATTGCTGAACACCGCCGGCGTATTTGCCGCGGGCTTCCTGATGCGGCCGATTGGCGGGTGGCTGTTCGGGCGGATTGCCGACCGGCATGGCCGCAAGAACTCGCTGCTGATCTCGGTGACGATGATGTGCTGCGGCTCGCTGCTGATCGCCAGCCTGCCTACCTACAACAGCATTGGCGCCTGGGCGCCGGCGCTGCTGCTGGTCGCGCGGCTGCTGCAGGGACTGTCCGTCGGCGGCGAATACGGCACCACCGCCACCTATATGAGCGAGGTGGCGCTCAAGGGCCAGCGGGGATTTTTCTCCTCGTTCCAATATGTCACGCTGATCGGCGGGCAGTTGCTGGCGGTGCTTGTGGTGGTGGTGCTGCAGCAGTTCCTCGACGAGGCTGAGCTCAAGGCATGGGGCTGGCGCATCCCGTTCGTGATCGGCGCCGCCACGGCGGTGGTAGCACTGTTCCTGCGCCGCACCCTGCATGAAACGACCTCCGCCGCCACCCGGGCGAGCAAGGAGGCCGGCACGTTGACGGAGCTGTTCCGCAACCACAAGGCAGCCTTCTTCACCGTGCTTGGCTACACCGCGGGCGGCTCGCTGATCTTTTATACCTTCACCACGTATATGCAGAAGTACCTGGTCAACTCGGCCGGCATGTCGATCAAGACAGCCAGCTACGTGATGACCGGCTGCCTGTTCTTCTACATGTGCATGCAGCCGTTCTTCGGCGCGCTGTCGGACCGCATCGGGCGGCGCACCAATATGCTGCTGTTCGGCGCGCTCGGCACGCTGGCCACGGTTCCGATCCTGACGACGCTCGGGAGCGTGAAGAGTCCCTTTGTCGCCTTCGTGCTGATCTCGCTGGCGCTGGCCATTGTGAGCCTCTACACCTCCATCAGCGGCATTGTGAAGGCCGAGATGTTCCCGACCGAGATCCGGGCGCTGGGGGTGGGACTGGCCTATGCCGTGGCCAACGCGATCTTCGGCGGCTCGGCCGAGTATGTCGCGCTGGACCTGAAATCGCTAGGCCACGAATCCAGCTTCTACTGGTACGTGACGGCGATGATGGTGATCGTGTTCCTGGTCAGCTTCCGGCTGCCGCGACAGGCCAGGTACCTGCACCACGAGCACTGACGCGCCAGCGCGTCAGATGGGAAAGGCAGCGCGCTGGCGCGCGCCTGCCCGGCTTGCCACGTGCCTGGGGCCCACGGCCAGCTCGATGCCCACGCCATCGCCAAGCAACAATGCCTGCGACGCCGTGCGCACGCCCATGCCGCCACCGAGGTCATCGGCCCGCAGCCCGAAGGCCGTCTCGCTCGCCCACATGCCCAGCGCAGCGCCATCGCGCTTGAGCGTCAGCACGGCCTTGTGCGAGGTATAGCCACGTGATGCACCGGCAGGCACAGGCGCTCGGCCAGCGCGTCCAGCACGTCGAGGTCCACCGCGCCGGGCAAGGCCAGGCGGCAGGCATTGAGCGGCATCAGCAGCCGGCTGGCAAAGGCATAGGCGAGCCCGCCGGCCGAGTCATCGTCCGGCATGGCCATCAGCTCGGCGTTGGTGCACTCCACGTAATCCAGCTCGCTGCCACCCAAAAGCTGCCGGCCTAGCAGGTACGCAATCATGAAGCGCACATCCGGCGCTGCCAGGCTATCGCTGTAGAGAATGGTCCAGGCGCCCGTGCCCGTGCGATACAGCGCGCCGTCGAAGCTTTGCAGGCGGGTTGGCTGGACCGAGGAAACCGGATCGTCGCGGCCCAGCGCGCCGGCGGCATCGAGCGCCAGGCGGATGCAGTCCAGCGGCATGTAGGCGGGCCGCGCGGCGCGGGCCATCAGCGCTGCGATGATCGGGTAGCAAGGTGCGGTGCTATCCGGGCCCGCGTGGTCGTTGCCGGGGGCCGCTTGCGAGGGCGGCGCATCGAGTCGGCAAGGGGCACGCATGGACGGAAAACCGGCGTAGCTAGCGGGAACCTTGAGAGCGGCAATCGCCATCGGGGCAGCCTCCGTTGAGACAACAGGACATTGCGTTGCGCGTGTCCATTGGCCGGGCCGATGCACGCTGCCCACAAGTGGCACTAGTGCGGCACGGGCCCTCTCGCGGAGCCCGCCGGTCATGCCGGCAGGCATCCGCGCCCTCCGATCAGTCGCGCAGCAGCTGCTTGGCGATGATCAGTTGCTGGATCTGCGTGGTGCCTTCATACAGGCGCAGCAGGCGCACGTCGCGATAGAAACGCTCTGCCTTGTACTCGGCGATATAACCGGCGCCGCCATGGATCTGCACAGCGCGGTCGGCCACGCGGCCCACCATCTCGGTGCAGAACATCTTGGTGCAGGAGGCCAGCATGCTGACTTCCGGATCGCTCTTGCCCGGGGTCTTGGCATCGTAGCGCTGGGCGCAATCGCGCACCATCGACAAGCCAGCGTACAGCTCGGCCTGGCTATCGGCCAGCATGGCCTGGATCAGCTGGAAATCGCCGATCGGCTGGCCGAACTGCTTGCGCTCCTTGGCATAGGCCACGGCATCGGTAATCAGGCGGTGCGCCATGCCGCAGGCCAGCGCCGAGATATGCAGGCGGCCGCGGTCGAGCACCTTCATGGCCGTCTTGAAGCCAACGCCGGGCACGCCGCCGATGATGTTGGCCGCCGGCACGCGCACGTTTTCCAGCACCACGTCGCAGGTCTTGGTGCCGCGCTGGCCCATCTTCTTGTCCGGCTTGCCAAGCGAAATGCCCGGGGTGTTGGCCGGCACGATGAACGAGGAGATGCCCGAAGCGCCGGCACCGCCGGTGCGCGCCATCAGGGTGAAAGCGCCCGCGCGCGGTGCGTTGGTGATGAAGCGCTTGGTGCCGTTGATGATGTAGTGGTCGCCGTCGAGCTCGGCTTTGGTCTGCAGCGAAGCCGCATCGGAGCCGGCATTGGGCTCGGTCAGCGCGAACGAGATCACCAGTTCGCCGCTGGCGATCTTGGGCAGGTATTCCTGCTTTTGCGCCTCGGTGCCGTCCATCAGGATGCCCTGCGAGCCGATGCCGACATTGGTGCCGAAGACCGAGCGGAAGGCAAAGGCTGTGTGGCCAAGGTCGTACACCACGTCGCATTCCTGCGACATCGACAGGCCGATGCCACCGTAGTTCTCAGGAATGGAGATCCCGAACAGGCCCATCTCCTTCATGTCGGCAACGATGTCCGCCGGCACATCGTCGGTTTCCTCGAGCGTGTCTTCCGCCGGCTTCAGGCGTTCGTCGATGAAACGCTGCACCGACGCGCGCAGCAGCGAAAAGGATTCTGCATCCAGGCTCATGGGGATCTCCGGTCAAAGCAAGCAACGATGTGCCCAACATGGTACGCCGTCACCCGGTTTTGACAATCCCACAGGTCTTGAACAGAATGGATAATCCCTTTTGACAATAAGGATAAGAGCATAAAGAGGCACATTCTTGGTGCCGCTGGCCTCCTGCCGGCTAGCGCCCTGCCGCTTCGGCGGCGAAATCGCTAAGCTCCCGCGCCCGGTCCGCCGTCATCTGCATAAAACAGGCGGACGCGTTGACACCGGCGATCGTGCCGCCATCGGGATCGGCCTGGAAGCTGCAATTGGCGTCCCGGAACTTCAGCCAAGCGCGCTGGGCGTCGAGCAATGTTGCTTTCCTGGCAGGAGGCAGTGCCTGTTGAAGGCTTTTATAGGCGGCATTCAACGATTTATCCTGCCGCGCCGTCTCCGCCGCGATGCAGTCGTGCATGCCAGCGGTAGTGACATCCGGACGATCCATGCAGGCCCCGTATTGCTTTGACAACAATTTTTCATCCGCCTGCGCGGCAAAAGACGCGCAAAGCAGCAACGCGGAAAGCAGCGCTTTTTTCATATCGGGTCTGGGGTCTGGCAGGGGGGAATTTGATGAGGAGCGCCATTGGCCTTGCGCAAGGCTTGCGCCAATGGCTTGCCGCAGTGCCCACAAAGGGGAAGCTAGCGCCGGCGGGGCCGGCGCCACTGCGTCATTGAGACAGCAATGCGATCAGGCTTCGGCGATCAGGAAGCGGGCACGGTTCTTACCCAGCCAACCCGGTGCGCGGCCACGGCCGGTCCAGGTGGCGCCAGTCTTGGGATCGCGATACTTCGCGGGCAGGGTGGACTTGGGCTTAGCCGCGGCGCCATTCGCGCTGGCTGCCGGGCGGCCCCGGCGGCGCTTCGGGGCGATGTCGTCTGCCGTCAGCTCATATTCCGCCATCAGGCCCTGGATCTGCGCAATAACGCCCGCCACTTCGCTGGCACGCATCTCGGCCAGCTTTGCTTCGAGCGCTTCCTTCTCTGCAATCAGCTGCTTGTAAGTTGCCATTTTGATTCTCCTGGAGCGGTGTTAATTCAATGATAGGGGAAAATTTGCTGGCATAGCCTACCACGTTTGATTAAAGAAAATCCAATCGCGTAAGAAGTTGATACAACCGACCAGATTTGCACAAGAATAGAAAACGCCGTGGACACGCCGAATGCGGGTGCGATTGGACGCCGGATCGCACGTGCGAAGCCTCCGCATTGCGGATCGCAATGCGGGTTCAGGTAATACCCTATATGCGGGATTTCTCTGCCATGCCATCGGCGCCATTGGATCCCCCCATTGGCCCCCCCATTGGATCCCCCCATTGGCATGCGCCCTGACGGTGCATTCACCCGACAGCGCGATGACACAATATGACAACATTCCGAAAGGTTCCTGAAAGGCCATTGCCCCGCAGGCATGGAAGCCGCAATTCCCGTTCTGCCACAAAAAATGTACAGACAATGTGATAGAAAAGCCTGTCGGAGCGCGCCCGGCTTTGCCGTAATTGCCCCCAAACCGGATAATCGCATGGGCCTGAAGCTAAGCAATATCCACTTTTTAGCGCAAGCTCGCATGCATCCACGCCTGGACTCGATCCTGACTTGGATGCCTGGCATTCAAGCCCCATCCATCATTCAAAAACAGGAAATGGCAATCCGCTAGCGCGATGCAAGCCCCGGCGGACCGGCTCTCGCACGGCGTTTGATACGCTGCATTCGCGCTTGCGGAATCCAGTGTTCAATGTCATTCCAATAGGCGCTGGACCGCGCCGGACCGCATTGCACGCAAAGGCCGTGCGGATTTCTCCTTTCCTTACCGACCGGGCCGGTGATACCGTGCAAATCGCGCCATTCCAAAGTGAGCCGGCAACGCCAATTTTGGGGGAAACGCCGTGTCGCATAGTCCGGAGCAAATCCCTGAGACGCCGATAGCACCGCGCGAGTTCCGCCGCCGCGGTGCGCTGGCGCCGGGCCAGGCGCAACACCCCGGCGAATCCGTGTTCTACCCGCTCCTATCCGGCCTGGACGCTGTCGTGGCGCGCCTGGCGCTGGCTGGAATTCGCCACCAATTTCCGGCGCCTGGACCGGCGCATGCACAATCAATCGATGATCGCCGATCACCAGCGCACGGTGGTGAGCGAACGCAATATCGGCAACGGATATTTCTCCGCTGTAGTGGCAATCCGCTCCCCCGCACTGGAAGAAACCGTTGCTTGCGAAGATCATCGCTTCGACATCAGGGGACATCAGGGGGCATAAGGGAACATAAAGGGAATGCCTCGGCGCAATCCTTTGCGCATCGGCCTTTGACGCAATTGCGTTGTCTTGGCTTGCCCGTCTTTAGATGGCGTGCCGCCACCAGGAGCGGCCAGCATGGCTGGCTCACGCATTAGACGCGCGGCGGCTTGATAAACTGTTTGCCATGCCCGTCAACGCCAGCACGCTTTCACCCGAACAAGAGCAAGCCACCAAATGGACCTGAACGCCTTACGCCTTTTCGTGGACATCGTCGACGCCGGCAACCTCTCGGCTGCCGCGCGCAAGCTCAAGATGACCCGCGCCAACGTGAGCTACCACCTCAAGGCGCTGGAAGAAGCGCTGGGCGTGCAGCTGCTGCGCCGGACCACCCGGCACGTCGAGCCCACTCCCGTGGGCGCCGGCCTGTACGAGCACGGGCGCAACATCCTCGGTGAAGTGGCGGCGGCTAACGCGCTGATCAACAGCATGGGCAAGAGCCTGCATGGCCATGTGCGCTTGTCGGTGCCTACCGGGCTGGGGCACTCGATGCTTTCGCCGCTGCTGGTGAAGTTCAAGCACCGTTACCCCGACATCACCCTCGATGTGGTGTTCGACAACCGCATCCACAACCTGGTGTCCGAAGACGTGGAGGTGGCGCTGCGCATCATCTCCACGCCGCCGGACTCGGTGGTGGCGACCGAGATCGGCGCGGTCGAGTGGGTGGTATGCGGGTCTCCCGGCTACCTGGCCACGCAGCCGCCCCTGCGCGACCTGGCCGATCTCAAGGACCACGCCATCGTCTGCGCCTCGCCCATCGGCCAGAAGCTCAAGGCCTTTGGCACGCGCGGCACCGGCGGCGACGCCGTGCGCGAGCAAGTGGCGCTGGAGCCCACGTTGAGCTCGGAGAATTTCGCCTTCCTGAAGGACGGCGTGCTGGGCGACTTGGGCCTGGGCATCTTCCCGCTCTATGCCATCGGCGCGGAACTCGACGCGGGCACCCTGTTGCCCGTGCTGGCGGATTACCACATCAGCGTGTTCGGCAGCCGCCTCTACATGCTGACCATGCCCAACCGCTACCAGACCATGGCCACGCGCTACCTGCTGAACTTCCTCAAGACCGAACTGCAGGCCCTGTGGCCACAACCGCGCCGCTTGCCGCCCATGGATGCGCACGACGAAGCATGACACGCCGCGCATGGCACCCCGGCGCCAAAGGCACCGTCTATAGTAGGAAGCGCTAGGGTCCGTCGCGGCCCTGAGCGCAACGTACAGCGAAGGAGACGCATCATGGCCTTGGCTACCACCCTGGCAAATTGCCTCAACAGCAGGAACAGCCGTTTCGACACCATCCGCCATCCCTACACCCTCAGCAGCATGGCCACTGCGGAGGCAGCGCACGTTCCCGGAGATCGCCTGGCCAAGACCCTGTTGCTGGAGGATGACATCGGCTACGTAGCCGCGGTGATCCCGTCCAGCCATCACCTGAACCTGGCAGCCATCTGCGCGCAATCCGGCCGCACGCTGGTACTCGCCCACGAAGAGGAGATCCGCGAAGTCTTCAAGGATTGCGACCTGGGCGCCATCCCGCCGGTAGCCATGGCCTACGGCATGCACACCTACCTCGACGAAGCCCTGCTGGCCCAGCCCGAAGTGTTCTTTGAAGCCGGCGATCACCAACAACTCGTGCACATGAGCAGCGAACAGTTCGCCGACCTGATGGTCGGTGCCGAGCACGGGCGCTTCTCGCGCCACATGATGTAGCGGGCCGAAGCCGCCGAACGGGCCAAAACCGCGCGCCATGACGACGGCTGTCTCTCCCTCTCCCCTCATGGGGAGAGGGCCGGGGAGAGGGGTGGCTTAGCTAGGAGCCACTTGAAGCGAAGCCCGTGTTTTTGCCTCGCGCCGGCGGCCTTACTGCAGGCTGATCCCCGACTGCTTGACCAGCTTCTCCGTGCGCGGGATTTCCGCGCCTACCATGGCGTTGAAATCCGCCACCGAACCGCCGCGCGGCTCCGCGCCGGTTGCAGCGAGCCTCTCGCGAAAACCTTGATCCTTGAGCAGCTTGTTGATCGAGACATTCAACTTGGCAACCACCTCGGCTGGTGTGCCTTTCGGCGCGACAATCCCGTACCAGGGCGCGATATCGAAGCCCGGATAGCCCTGCTCGGCAATGGTGGGAATATCCGGCGCCATCGGCGAGCGCCTGGCATTGGAAACACCCAGCGCACGCAGCTTGCCCGCCTTCACATACGGCAACCCCGTCATGATGGTGTCGAAGTACATCGACACCTGTCCGGAAAGCAAGGCGGGAATCGCCTCGCCCGCGCCTTTGTACGGCACGTGGACGATATCGATGCCGGCCAGCGCCTTGAGCATCTCGCCTGCCATATGCGACGTGGTGCCCGCGCCAAACGACGCATAGGTCAGCTTGCCTGGATTGGCCTTGGCGTAAGCGATCATTTCCGGCAGCGTCTTGAAGGGCAGGCCGGGGCTGGCCAGCAGGATGTTCGGCGTGATGGCCACCACCGCGACCTTCTCGAAGGCGTCTGGATCGTAGCTGAGCTTCTTGTAGAGGAAGCGGTTGGTCACCATGGAAGCAGGCCCCGACATCAGCAAGGTGTAGCCGTCTCCAGGCGCGCGCGCGGCTGCTTCGCTGCCGATCATGGCCGCGGCGCCTGGCCGGTTTTCGACGACGAAGGTCTGGCCGTACTCGCGGCCCAGGCCGATGCCGAGCTGGCGCGTGATGAGATCGGTAGCGGAGCCGGCCTGGAACGGCACGACGATGCGCACGGGTTGGGTGGGCCAGTCGTGCGTGGATTGCGCCGATACAGGGGACGTGGCAAGTAAGCCGGTGGCCAGCATGGCCGCCAGCACGATGGCGCCGGTGCGGTGTTGGAGCAAACGGATGGACATGGGATTCCTTGCTTTTGCGGAAGTGAAGACGTGAACCGTCGTGGTGGCAGCGACGGGCGATGCGCTTGAATTGCAAGTGCTGTGCCATCCGGTTTGAGCCGGAAAGCCGGTCCGCGCGGACGCGGCTGGGCCACCCCCGCCGTTACCGTGGTGTTGGGTTGGCTAGCGCACCGCGATGGTCAGCGGGGCTTCGCGCCGCGGTGCATCCTGCTTGTGTGGCGCACTGGTCTGGACCGATCCGTGACGGCTCCGGGAACGTCGCGGATCAGCCGCTCACGCCACCAGCCTGTGCCACCATCGCGCCCAGCAGCACATTGGCGCCGGCTTCCAGGTGCTCGGGCTTGGCGTCTTCCACTTCGTTATGGCTGATGCCGTCCTTGCACGGGACAAAGATCATGGCGGTAGGCGCCACCGTGGCGATATACACCGCGTCGTGGCCAGCGCCGGTGACGATGTCCTGATGCGTGTAGCCTAGCGCCGCCGCCTGCTGGCGCACGTGGCCCACGAGTTCCGGCGCGAACGGCGTGGGCGGGAAATACTGTACGTCTTCGATCTGCACGCCGAGCGGGTTGCCCGTGGTCTTGCCTTGCGCGAGCGCGTCGCAGGCCGCGCGCAGGCGGGCGTCCATCTCGGCTAGCTTGCCGGCGTCCTGGTGGCGCAGGTCCACCGTGAACTTCACCGTGCCGGGAATCACATTGCGCGAGGCCGGATGGACATCGAGCACACCGACCGTGCCGCGCCCGTGCGGCGCGAAATCGTGCGCGATGCGCACCACCTCCTGCAGGATGAATGACGCGCCATATAGCGCATCCCGGCGCAGCGGCATCGGCGTGGGGCCGGCATGGGCTTCCATGCCGGTGACGGTCACGTCGTACCAGCGCAGGCCTAGCGAGCCGGTCACCACGCCGATCACGTTTTCGGCGTCCTCCAGCACCGGGCCCTGCTCGATATGCGCCTCAAAATACGCGCCAATCTCGCGGCCGCCCACTTCGGCGCTGCCGGCGTAGCCGATGGCATGCAGTTCATCGTCCACGCGCTTGCCGTCGTTGTCTGTCGCATCCAGCGCGGTCTGCAGCGGGAAGATGCCGGCGAACACGCCCGAGCCCATCATCACCGGCACAAAGCGCGTGCCTTCCTCGTTGGTCCAGATTGCCAGTTCCAGTGGCGCCTCGGTCTGCACGCCCTGGTCATTCAGGGTACGCATGACTTCCAGCCCGGCCAGCACACCAAAGCAGCCGTCGAACTTGCCGCCCGTGGGCTGCGTATCGATATGGCTGCCGGTCATCACGGGCGGCAGGCTGTTGTTGCGCCCGGCACGGCGGCCGAAGATATTGCCGACCTTGTCAACCGTGACGGCAAGGCCGGCATCGCGCATCCAGCCCGTGACCAGGTCGCGCCCCTGGCCGTCGAGCGCGGTGAGCGCCAGGCGCGCATTGCCGCCGCGCGGCGTGGCGCCGATGCGCGCCAATGCCATCAAGGACTGCCAGAGGCGGTCGCCATCGATCTTCAGTGTCGTCATGTCGGCTCTCTTTGTTCAAGCGGAATCGGGTAGCGCAAGGGTTGCGGCACGTGGCTCAGGCCGTGGCAGGCACGAGGCCCGACAGGAAGGAATCGAGCGCCGGACCGATGGCCTCGACCTCGTAGCCGCCTTCCTGCACCACCACCGTGGGCACGCCCAGCGCATTGATGCGCTCGCCGATGCCGCGATAGGCGTCCAGCCCCACGCGCAGCACGCTGATGGGATCGTGGATGTAGGTGTCGAAGCCCAGTGCCAGCACCAGTGCCTGCGGACGGTAGTCGCGCAGGGCATCGAGCGCGTTGTCGAGCGCGCCGAGAAAGCCGGCGTCCTCGGTGCCGTGCGGCAGCGGGAAGTTCAGGTTGTAGCCGTAGCCCGCGCCGTAGCCACGCTCGTTAGCGTAGCCGGTATAGAAGGGGTAGTACGCGCTCGGATCGGCGTGCAGGGAGATCGTCATCACGTCGGAGCGCTGGTAGAAGATCTGCTGCGTGCCATCGCCGTGGTGCGCGTCCACGTCGAGCACCGCCACCTTGTTGAAGCGCTTGAGCAAGGTCTCGGCGGCGATGGCTGCGTTGTTGACGTAGCAAAAGCCCACCGCGCGGTCGCTGTGCGCATGGTGGCCGGACGGGCGCGACAGCGAGTAGGCGATGCCTTGCCGGTCCTGCTGCTCGCACACGTACTCGGCGGCGGCCACGGCGCTGTGCGCGGAACGCAGGATGGAGCGCCAGCTCTGCGGCCCGAGCGGCGCGCTCAGGTCGCCGAGGTAATAGCCGGCCTGGGCAATGATGGAATCCGTCGGGCACGGCACGCGGCGCGGCTGGTCCACACGGCCGTTGTAGTAGGGCGAAAGATTGGGCAGCACTTCGATGCCCGGCTCGAACCCGGGCCGCGCCAGCACCATCCAGCGCTCGTACGCATAACCAAGAAAATCGAGATACGCCGGGCTGTGCACGGCCTCCAGCGGCGCGCGGCCAAAGTCGGCCGGCTCAGCCAGCGTGATGCCGCGCCCGGCCAGCGCGCGTTGCAGCGCGTGGGCCCGGGCGGGCACGTCGGTGGGTTCGCACAGGCGGCCCGCACGCATGAACTGGCGGGGCTGGTGCAGCAGTTGGTCATCCGAGAAGAAGGCGCGCATGATTGTTTTTTTGGTGAGACTCACGGTTTCCCGGCTGCGGGAGGCGGCGCAACTGGCTTGATCTCGATTTCCACGAACACGCATTCGCCTTCGTGCGCGTTGATCACGTTGTGCTCGACGCCCGCGCCACGGTAGTAGGCGTGGCCCGCCACGAGCTGGCTGACGACTTCGCCGGCCGGCTTCTCCAGCCGCAGCGCGCCGGTGGTCATCGGCACCACCACGTAGTCGTAGCCGTGGCGGTGATGCCCGGTCTGCGCGCCCGGCGCAAAGCGCCACTCGGTAACGACCACGCGATCATTGTCCACCTGCACGGTGGGTACGGCCTGGGGTCTGCTCATGGTGGGTTCTCCTGAAAACGCGTTGTGTTGTGCCGAGGGCTTAGCGGTCCACGCCGCCCATGCAGAGGTACTTGACCTCCAGGTATTCCTCGATGCCGTACGAGGAGCCTTCGCGGCCCAGGCCGGATTGCTTGACGCCACCGAAAGGCGCCACCTCGTTGGAGATCAGGCCGGTGTTGATGCCCACCATGCCGTACTCCAGCGCCTCGGCCACGCGCCAGACGCGGCCAATGTCCCGGCTGAAGAAGTAGGAGGCCAGGCCGAACTCGGTATCGTTGGCCATGTTGACCACTTCCTCGTCGCTGGTGAAGCGGAACAGCGGCGCGAGCGGGCCGAAGGTTTCCTGCTTCGCCACCACCATGTCCGGCGTGACGCCGGCCAGCACGGTGGGCTCGAAGAAGGTGCCGCCCAGGCTGTGGCGCTTGCCGCCCGTGAGTACGCGCGCGCCTTTGCCCAGGGCATCGGCAATGTGCTGCTCCACCTTGGCGACCGCGTCTTCATTGATCAGCGGGCCTTGCAGTACGCCAGGCTCCAGGCCGTGGCCGACCTTGAGCTTGTTCACCGCGGCAACCAGCTTTTCGGCGAAGGCGTCGTACACCTTGTCATGCACGTAGAGGCGGTTGGCGCAGACGCAGGTCTGGCCGGCGTTGCGGTACTTGGACGCCATGGCGCCTTCCACGGCAGCGTCCAGGTCCGCGTCGTCGAACACGATGAAGGGTGCGTTGCCGCCGAGTTCCAGCGACAGCTTCTTGATGGTGGGCGCCGACTGGCGCATCAGGATGCGGCCGACTTCCGTGGAGCCGGTAAAGCTGAGCTTGCGCACCACCGGGCTGCCGGTCAGCTCGCCGCCGATCTCGATCGAGCTGGCGGCGTCGCCCGTCACCACGCTCAGCAGGCCGGCGGGCAGGCCAGCGCGTTCTGCCAGTAGCGCCAGCGCGAGCGCCGACAGCGGTGTGTCTTCCGCCGGCTTGAGCACCATGGCGCAACCGGCCGCCAGCGCCGGGCCGGCCTTGCGGGTGATCATGGCCAGCGGGAAATTCCACGGCGTGATGGCCGCGCACACGCCAACCGGTTCCTTGACCACCAGCAGGCGCTTGTCGGACGCGGGCGTGGCCAGCACGTCGCCGTGGACGCGCTTGGCTTGCTCGGCGAACCATTCCAGGAAGGAGGCGGCGTAGACGGCTTCCCCGCGCGCCTCGGCCAGTGGCTTGCCTTGCTCGGTGGTCATCAGCACGGCGAGGTCGTCGGCATTGGCCAGCATCAGGTCGTACCAGGCACGCAGCACCTGGGCACGCTCGCGGGCCGTCTTGCGGCGCCATGCGGCCTGCGCCACGCGGGCCGCCTCGATGGCGCGGGTGGCTTCCGCCGCGCCCATCAGCGGGACGGTGCCGATCAGCGAACCGTCGGCGGGGTTGGTCACGGGGAAGGTGGCGCCGCTGTCGGCGTTCTGCCACTGGCCGCCGATAAAGGCTTGCGAGCGCAGCAGGGTGGGGTCTTTGAGTTGCATGATCGTTCTGACTCTCTATGTCTGTTCGTGGATGGCTTCGTGGATGGCTTCTTGGATGAATTCGTGGCTCAGCGCGTCAGCACATCGGCCAGGATATCCAGCCCTTCGTTCATCACCGCGTCGGAAATCGTCAGCGGGAACAGGAAGCGGATCACATTGCCGTACACGCCGCAGGACAGCAGCAGCAAGCCTTGCTCCAGCGCGCGGTTCTGCACCTCGCGCGTGAACTCCGCATCCGGCGCGCCGTCGGCGCGGCGGAATTCCACCGCCACCATCGCGCCCAGGCCACGGATCTCGGCGATCTGCGGCACGCGCGCCTTCAGGGTTTCCAGCCGCTCTACCAGGCGCTGGCCAAGTGCCGCGCCACGCGGGATCAACTGCTCGCCTTCCAGCACGTCCAGCACCGCCAGCGCCGAGGCCACGGCCAGCGGATTACCGGCATAGGTGCCGCCCAGGCCGCCGGGCGCGGGGGCGTCCATCACCTCCGCGCGGCCACACACCGCCGACAGCGGCATGCCGCCGGCCAGGCTCTTGGCCATGGTGGTGAGATCAGGCGCCACGTCGTAGTGCTCCATGGCAAAGAGCTTGCCGGTACGGCCGAAGCCGGTCTGCACTTCATCGGCGACCAGCAGGATGCCGTGCTCGTCGCAGATCGCGCGCAGCGCCTTGACGAAGGCCGGCGGCGCCACGTTGAAGCCACCCTCGCCCTGCACCGGCTCGAAGATAATGGCGGCCACGCGCTTGGGATCCACGTCGGCCTTGAACAGGTGCTCCATCGCCTTGAGCGCGTCCTCCACCGACACGCCATGCAGCGCGCACGGGTACGGCGCGTGGAAGACCTCGCCGGGGAACGGGCCAAAGCCCACCTTGTACGGCACCACCTTGCCGGTCAGCGCCATGCCCATCATGGTGCGGCCGTGGAAGCCGCCGGAGAAGGCGATCACGCCCGGGCGGCCGGTCGCGGCGCGCGCGATCTTGATGGCGTTCTCCACCGCCTCGGCGCCGGTGGTGAAGAACGCCGTCTTCTTGGCGCTGCGGCCTGGCGCGCGCTGGTTGATCCGCTCGGCCAGCTCGATATAGCTGGCATACGGCACGATCTGGTAGGCGGTGTGCGTGAAGCGCTCAAGCTGGCGTTGTATGGCTTCGACCAGGCGCGGGTGGCGGTGGCCGGTGTTGAGCACGGCGATGCCGGCGGCGAAGTCGATATAGCGCTTGCCTTCCACATCCCAGATCTCCGAATTCTCGGCACGCTCGGCGTAGAAGTTGCACATCACGCCAACGCCACGGGGCGTGGCGGCATCCTTGCGGCGAACCAGTTCGGCGTTCTTCATCTGTTGCTCCATCTTTGATATCGGTTGTGCTGTCGGGGTTGTGCTATTGGGCTCAGGCAGCGGCGCGGATCAGTGCCGGATCCCACTCCTTGCCGGGAATCGCGGCAATCAGCCGCTGCGTGTAGGCATGCTGCGGCGCGTCGAAGATCTGGTCGGGCGGGCCGGACTCCACCACGCGGCCTTTGTGCATCACGATCACGTGGTGGCAGATCTGCGCGGCCACGCGCAGGTCGTGGGTGATAAAGATCAGGCCGATGTTCAGGCGCTTCTGCAGGTCGGCCAGCAGTTGCAATACCTGCGCCTGCACCGAGACATCCAGCGCGGAGACGGACTCGTCCGCCACCAGCAACTTGGGATCCAGCGCTAGCGCGCGCGCAATGCCGATGCGCTGGCGCTGCCCCCCGGAGAACTGGTTGGGATAGCGGTCGAACGCGGAAGGCTCCAGGCCCACCAGCTGCAGCAGCTCGCGAGCGCGCGCCTGGGCCTGCGCCAGCGGCACGCCATTGGCGACAGGCCCATCGGTGATGATGCGGCCCACCGTATGGCGCGGGTTCAGCGAGGCGAACGGATCCTGGAAGATCATCTGCACATCGCTGCGCAGCGGGCGGAACTGGCGCTCCGTCAGCCGGGCGATGTCCTGGCCATCGAACAGCAGCTCGCCGCCGTCGATGTCGGTCAGCTTCAGCAGGCATTTGCCGATGGTGGACTTGCCCGAGCCGGATTCGCCAACGATGCCGAGCGTCTGCCCGCGCCGCACGCTGAAGCTCACGCCGTCCACGGCGTTGACCACACGCTTCTTGCTGAACAGGCCACCACCGGAGGAATACGTCTTGCGCAGGTCGCGCACTTCCAGCACCGTCTCGGCCGCCTGCTGGTCGCGCGCCTTGGCGCGGCCATGCGGCACGGCGCTGATCAGCCGCCGCGTATAGGGATGCTGCGGATGGTTGAGCACCTGCTGCACCGGGCCTACCTCCACCAGCACGCCCCGCTCCATCACCGCCACGCGGTCGGCGATTTCCGCCACCACGCCAAAATCGTGCGTGACGAACATCACGCCCATGCCCTTGTCGGCCTGGATGCGTTTGATCAGCGCCAGGATCTGGGCCTGCGTGGTCACGTCCAGGGCAGTGGTCGGCTCGTCGGCGATCAGCAGCGCCGGCTCCAGCGCGAGCGCCATGGCGATCACCACGCGCTGGCGCTGCCCGCCCGACAGGCGGAACGGATAGCTGTGGATCAGCGTGGCCGGATCGGGCAGGCCGACGAACTCCAGCAGTTCCAGCACGCGCTTTGTCCTCGCCTCGCCGGGGTAGGCGTCGTGCACGCGCATGACCTCGGCAATCTGGTCGCCCACCGTCATCACGGGGTTAAGCGCCGACAGCGGCTCCTGGAACACCATGGCCATGGCCTTGCCGCGCATGGACAGCAAGGTCTGCTCATCCTGCGTGAGCAAGTCCTTGCCCTGGAACAGGATCTGGCCGCCCTGCGGCTTCAGGTACGGCGGCAGCAGGCCCATGATAGCGTTGGCGCTCATCGACTTGCCCGAGCCGGATTCTCCGACGATGCAGAGAATCTCGCCGGCGTGCAGGTCATAGCTGACGTCCTTCACCGCGTGCGCACGGTCACCGCCCGTAGGCAGCGCAATGGTGAGGTCGCGCACGGATAGCAGCGGTAGCTTGTCTTGTGCTTGCATGGTGGCGTCTTCCTTGTCGTTACTCGCCACGGCGGCGCAGTTGCGGGTTCATGGCGTCGTTCAGGCCTTCGCCGATCAGATTGATGGACAGCACCGTCAGCAGGATGGCCACGCCGGGCCACACGCTCATCCACCAGGCCTCGCGGATCATGGTGCGGGCCGCGCCGATCATGAAGCCCCAGCTCATCATGTTGCGGTCGCCCAGGCCCAGGAAGGACAACGCGGACTCCGTCAGGATTGCCGTGGCCACCATGAAGGAGGCCGACACGATGATGGGCGACATGGCGTTGGGCAAGATCTGCGTGAGGATGATGCGCAACGGCTTCTGCCCGATCACCACCGCAGCCTGCACGAACTCGCGCTGCTTGAGCGTGAGGAACTCGCCGCGCACCAGGCGCGCCACCGGCGGCCAGGACACCACCGAGATGGCGGCGACGATGGAGTAGATGGTGGGATTGAAGATCGCCACGATCACCACCGCCATCGCCAGCTGCGGGATGGTCTGGAAGAACTCGGTAAAGCGCATCAGCGCGTCGTCGATGCGTCCGCCGCAATAGCCGGCCACCGACCCGATCAGGATGCCGAACACCAGCGCCACGCCGGTGGAGATCACGCCCACCAGCAGCGAGACGCGCGCGCCGTACAGCATGCCAGCGGTGATGTCGCGCCCGAGCATGTCGGTGCCAAAGGGAAACGCCGCGTCGGCAAACGGACGCACCAGCGGATCGCCCACCATCAGCCAGGGCGACTCCTCGTACAGCACCGGCGCCAGCAGCGCCACGGCGACCACCAGCATCAGCACGATCAGGCCGATCACGGCGCCGTAGTTGCGGCAATAACGTTGTGCGAAGGCTTTCATGCCGTGGCTCCCTTGCCGCCCACCGAGATGCGGGGGTCGATGAAGCGGTAGACGATATCGGTCACCAGGTTGAAGAACACAACCAGCGCCGAGGTGACGAAGAAGATGCCAAGCAGCAGCTGGTAGTCACGTTGCAGCAGGGCGTCGAACATCAGCCGGCCAATGCCCGGCCAGGAGAACACGGTTTCGGTCAGCACCGCGCCGCCTGCCATCTGGCCGAGCTGGATGCCGGCAAAGGTGATGACCGGCAGCAGCGCGTTGCGCAGCACGTGCACGCGGATCACGCGGCCAGCGGGCACGCCCTTGGCGCGCGCGGTCTTGACGAAGTCCATGCCCATGACTTCCAGCATCGAGGCGCGGGTCAGGCGCACGTACACCGCCATGAAGAAGCAGCCGAGCGAGATGGTAGGCAGGATCATGTGCAGCGCCACATCCTGGATGCGCGCCAGGCCGGTATAGCCTGCGCCGATGGTTTCCATGCCAAACGCCGGCAGCCAGCCCAGCACCACCGAGAACAGGATGATGGCCATCAGCGAGAGCCAGAACAGCGGCGTGGCGTACAACAGCAGCGCCGCGGACATCACCGCGCTGTCGATCCAGCGCCGCTTGTTCTCATAGCGCGTGCGCGCCGAGATCACGCCGAGAAACACGCCAAGCACGAGGGAAAAGACAAAGGCACCGCTCATCAGCACGATGGTGGCGGGCAGCCGGTCCAGGATCAGGTCGAGCACCGGCAGGTGATTGCGATACGAGTAGCCAAGATCGAGCTTGGCCACGCCTTTGAGATAGATGCCAAGCTGCGTGAGCACCGGCTGGTCCAGCCCGAACTGCTGACGCAACTGGCCAACGAACGCGGCATCGCCCGCGCCGGCCTCGCCCGCCAGCACGGTGGCGGGGTCGCCAGGCGCCATGCGGATCAGGAAGAAATTGATGATGACCACGCCGAGGACGACCACGAGGGCCTTCCACAGTCGGGATAGCAGGAAAGAGAGGAAATTCACGGCATGCTCCACGCACGCGCCGGGCGGATGGCCCGGCGCGTGAACTGACTGGCGACTTGTTACCTGGGTAGCGGCGTACTCTGGCGTACTCAGTTCTTCTCGATGGAAACGTTGTCGAACGACTCGTTCAGGCCGATGGCGGTGGTCACGAGGTTCTTGACGTTCTTGCGGTACAGCGTGGGGAACTCCAGCTCGAACAGGTTGCCCGCGGCCACTTCCGTCATCAGGATCTTCTGCACCTGGCTGTAGAGCTTCTGACGCTCGGCCGGGTCCATGGTGACGCTGGCCTTGGCCCAGAGTTCATCGGCCTGCGGATTGCTGTATCCCTGCACATTGGCGAACGGCGTGCCCTTGACGATGTTCTTGGTCACGTAGAGCCGCTCCACGCCCAGCGCCGGATCCCCGTACTGGTAGGTGTAGGTGGCGGTCAGGTCGAAGTCCCAGTTGCTGACGCGGGCGGACCAGGTACCGGCATCGGCGGACTCGATGCTGACCTTGAAGCCAAGCTGTTCCAGCATCTGCTTCATGTACTCGTCAAGCCGGTCCCAGTTGGCGCCATAGGATGACGACAGGATCTTGACCGGGTACTGGCCCACGTTGACGCCGGATTCCTTGATCAGCTCGCGCGCCTTCTTCAGGTTGAAGTCATAGACGGGTGTGGTCTTGTCGAAGAACAGCGTGGCGGAGGCGAACGGGCTGACCGCCGGCTTGCCCATGCCGAAGAAGATGTTGTCCACGATCATCTTGCGGTTGAGCGCGTGCATCACCGCCTCGCGTACCTTGACGTTGTTGAACGGCGGCTTGCGCATGTTCATCAACAGGTTCGACATCGGCGAGAACAGCTCCCAGCCCTTGGTGGTGTATTCCACATTGGGCAACGCGCGCAGGCGCTTCACGTCCACGTTGTCCACGTCGCCGCCGCGCAGCACCTGCACGTCGCCCTTCTCGAAGGCCACCGCGCGCGAGGCCGAGTCCGGGATCACGTAGAACACCAGTTCATCCAGGTAGGGCTTGCCCTTCTTCCAGTAGTTGGGGTTCTTGGCCAGCTTGATATAGGCGCCCTTCTTCCATTCCTTGAACATGAAGGGGCCGGTGCCGACAGGCTTCTGGTTGGCCGGGTTGTTGCGGTAGTCCGTGCCGTCGTAGATGTGCTTGGGCATCATCGGCATGGTGCCGGTCTCGAACATCGAGATAAACGGCGGGAACGCTTCCTTGAGTTTGATCTCGACCGTGCCGTCGTTCACGGCGCGGATCGATTCCATGTACTTGTTCAGCACGGCGCGCGTACGAACATGCACTTCGCGCAGCATCTTGTCGATCGAGAACACCACGTCGGCGGAAGTGAAGGGCTTGCCGTCATGCCACTTCACGCCACTCTGCAGCTCGAACGTGTAGGTCAGGCCATCAGGCGAGATCTTCCACGACTTGGCCAGCTCCGGGCGCGGCTTGAGGTCGGGGCCGTAGGTGAGCAGGCCCTGGTAGATCTTGCCGGCGACATATTGCGTGGGCGCCTGCGAGTTCATCGCGCTGATCAGGATCGGCGGCTCGGGTTGCACGATGCCGGACAAGGTGCCGCCAACGGTCTGCGCAACCGCGTTGCCCGCGGGCAACAGTGCCGGTGCCAGGGCCAGGCCGGCGGTTGCCAGCGCCATCGACACCAGGCTTTTACCAAAGCTCTTTTTCAGGTGTTGGGTGAGGTGTTTCATCGGTCAGTTTCCTGTGGTGGTGATCGTGATCTGCGAATACGCGAAGACGATTTGCTGCGTGGACTTCAAGCGCTGACCGGCTCTACGCCGCACCAGTCGTGCATGAACTGTGCAAGCGTGGTGGCAACGCGCACCATGCTCTGGATGGAAACCGACTCGTCGATGCCATGGATGTTGCGGGCCTGCGGGCCGTAGCAGGTCACCGGCGTTTCCAGCATCAGGCGGAAATGCCGCGCGTCGGTGGTAGCGGTGGTGGCTTCGCGCCGCACCTCTTCGCCATTGACCTTGCGGTGGGCTTCGCCAAGCGCCTGCATGCTGGGCACATCGAGATCGAACTCGCAGCCCGGAGCGTGGAAGCCTTCGTAGCGCAGATCGAGCGTGAGGTTGCTGGCCAGGCGCTCCAGCGTGCCGCGCACGCAGGCTTCGACGCGCGCCTTGGCATCGGTCACGCTCATGGTCGGGTAGAAGCCGATGCGAATGCCGAGCGTGCAGGTGCAGGGCACCGACGAGTTCCATTCGCCGCCCTGGATCTGGCCGAGGTTGAAGTTGATCGGGTGCGCGTGGTCGCGGTACACGGCGGGGCGGTTTTCCGGCAGGTTCCATTCGGCCTCGAGCTTGCGCAGGTCGGCCATCACCTCGATGCCGGCCTCCACCGGGTTCACGCCGGTGGTCATGTAGGCGGCATGCGCCGGGCGGCCGGTGAGTTCGACGAACATCCAGAACACGCCCATCTGCGCGCTCATCAGGCTCTCGCCCAGCGGTTCGGGAATCACCACGGTGTCGAACGAGGCCAGCTTGCCGGCGCCCACCGCGCTGGCGAGCGCGGCCACGGTCGCCAGCGCGCCGTTGCCGGTGTTCTCTTCTTCGAGCACGGCATTGAAGCCGACCGCGCCGGCGGGCTGCACGCCGAGATCTTTCAGCGCCTTATAGGCGGCGAGCGTGCAGATGATGCCGGCCTTCATGTCGCCCGCGCCGCGGCCGAACAGCCAGCCGTCCTCGACAAACGGCGCATACGGCGACTGGCGCCACATCGACTCCGGGCCGGTGGGGACCACGTCCAGGTGGCCGTTGAACAGCACGGAGCGGCCGCCCTTCGTCGCCGGGCGATGCGTAGCCAGCAGGTTATAGCGTCCGCCGTCCGGACAGCATGGCGGTGAGAACAGCGGCAGATCCTTCAACGTCTCGCTGCGCAGGTAGATGCGCTCCGGCTCCAGGCCCAGCTCGCGCAGCGCGCCCTCCATGAACGCCACGGCCGGCTGTTCCTGCCCGGAGGGGCTGGGTGCCGCCACGAATTCCGACAACGTACGCACCATGTACGGCTCGAGCGCGCGCACGGCGGCGGCGATGGCATCGGTGGAAAGCGCGGGGGTGGCGGGGATAGAGGGCGTAGAGGACGTAGAGGACGTAGAGGGCATAGCGGTGGGACGTTGCATAAGTGGCTCCACTGGCTGTCCGGTGCGCGCGCTTGGAACGTGCCCGGAGAGGATCGAATCGGCCTGATTGGCAAAACGTCGTTGAGAAAAACGACGATCGAAACAAGATGTGTCGAAACTTAGCCGATCATTGGTACCATACATAGATCCATATTTTTCTTTTCGCGCGGGGCCACTTTGAAAGAGACGATTTTGTCGGAGCTGCTGCTGCAGCGTCTGGAGCGGCCCGCGGATGGTGCGGCGGACAAAAACGGCGCGCATATGAACCGCCAGCTCTACGAGATCATTCGGCAGGAAATCCTTGCTGGGTCTTTGGTTGCGGGTAGCAAGCTGCCTGCGTCGCGCCTCCTTGCGAAGGAGATAGGGGTTTCCCGCAATACCGTGCTTTACGCATTTGAGCAGCTGCTGGCAGAGGGCTATGTCACCGCGGCCAGCGGAAGTGGCACCTTCGTGTCGCAGAGTTTTCCCGACCATAGTGCATTGCACAACGTTAGGGCGCAAAGTGGCACCATGCCGGTGCTCGCGGCGCAGCAAAATCCGAATCGCTTCACGCTTTCGCGGCGGGGGCAACATCTGGTGTCGCATTCCGGTGCGTCGGATCGCCAATGGGGTGCGTTCGTCTCCGGGGTACCCGACGTTTCGTTGTTTCCGCACGCGGTCTGGGCACGGTTGCTGAACAAGCACTGGCGCGCCCCCAAGCCCGAGCTACTGACGTATGCGCACAACGGTGGCTACCTGCCGCTGCGCCGCGTGATGGCCGAGCACCTGCGGCTGGTGCGCTCGGTACGCTGCGAGCCGGAGCAGATCATCCTGACCACCGGCATCCACCAGGCCATCGACCTCATCGCGCGGCTGCTGGGCGATGTCGGCGACAAGGCCTGGATGGAAGACCCCGGCTACTGGGGCACGCGCAGCCTGCTCAACAGCGCCGGCATCGAAACCATCCCCGTGCCGGTGGATAGCGAAGGCCTTGCCCCGGATGCGGCCACGCTGCAGAACCCGCCACGTTTTATCTTTGCCACGCCGTCACACCAATACCCGCTGGGCATGGTGATGAGCTTGTCGCGCCGGCGCATGTTGCTGGAATACGCGCGCCAGCGCGGCGCGTGGATCGTGGAGGACGACTACGACAGCGAATTCCGCTTCGAGGGCCGCCCGCTTGCCTCGCTGCAGGGGCTGGATGACCATGACCGCGTGATCTACATGGGCACGTTTTCCAAGACGCTGTTCCCCGGTCTGCGCATGGGCTTCATGGTGCTGCCCAAGCCGCTGGCGCCGCATTTCGCAACCGGGCTGTCGGAGCTGTTCCGCGAGGGGCAGCTGGTGCAGCAGGCGGTGCTGGCCGACTTTATCGAGGAGGGGCATTACGCCACGCATATCCGCCGCATGCGCCAGCGCTACGCGCAACGCCAGGGGCTGCTGCGCGAGGCCATCGCCACGCGCCTGGGCGCGGACTGGCCCACCTCCACGCATGAAGCCGGGCTGCATATGGTGATCCACCTGCCGCCGGGCGCCGACGACCTCGGCATCAGCATGGCGGCGCGTACCCAGGGCTTGTCGACGCGGCCGCTGTCGCGCTATTTCGCGGACCCCGCGCGGGCGACCAACCAGGGCTTGCTGCTGGGGTATGCCTGCGTGCCGGACGACGAGATCGCGCCGGCCTTCCACAAGCTGGCGGAAGTGATCGAACCCGCGCTGGAGCATCTGGCACGCACGCAGGCGCCGCGCCGCGCGCCGGTGGCGGGGATCAACCGGGAAGCCTGGAGCGGTGCTTGAGTGTGATGACGCGAGTGCGGGCACAATAGCCGCCATCCCTACCTGGAGCTGCTGACATGACCGTCGACAAAGACTACGCGCTGTTCGATGCCGGCACCGTGACGCTGCAATCCGGCCAGGCCTTCCCCGGCATGCAGCTGGCCTACAAGACCTTCGGCACGCTCAACGCCCGCAAGGACAACGTGATCGTCTACCCGACCTCGTTCAGCGCGCAGCACTACGACACCGAATGGCTGGTCGCACCTAGCGGGGTGCTGGATCCGGAACGCTACTTCGTCATCATCCCGAACCTGTTTGGCAACGGCCTGTCGGCGTCGCCGTCGAATGCCGCGGCACGGTTCGCCCCGGGCGCCTACCCCTGCGTGACCTACCACGACGCCGTGGCGGTGCAGCGCAGGCTGCTGCAGGAGGTGTTCGGCATCGAGAAGATCGCTCTGGTGTACGGCTGGTCGATGGGCGGCATGCAGGCCTACCACTGGGGCGCCTGCCATGCGGACATGGTCGAGCGGATCGCCGTGGTCTGCGGCAGCGCGCGGGGTACCGCGCCATGGGCCGCGTGTACGCCGGCTGGGCGCTGTCGCATGCGTTCTACCGCGACGAATTGTGGCGGCAATCGGGCTTTGCCTCGCTGGAGGATTTCCTGGCGAAGACCTGGGACGTCAACTTTTCGCGCCGTGACGCCAACGATCTGCTGGCGCAACTGTGGACGTGGCAAAACGGCGATATCAGCCGCTGCGATGCCTTCGGCGGCGACCTGGACCGCGCGCTGGCGGCGATCCGGGCGCACGTGCTGCTGATGCCCGGCCAGACCGATGCTTACTTCCAGGCCCAAGACAACGCCGCGGAAATCGGCAAGCTCACCGGAGCCCGCACTGCCACCCTGCGGCCGATTCCCTCGGACTACGGGCACCGAGCCGGGAACCCGCACAACATCCCGGCCGATCGCGCCTTCCTGGCCCAGGCGATCTCGGCGTTCATGGCGCAATGAGCCCCATTGCGGCGATGGTGCCATCGTCACCGGCCCGATTGGCCCTTAACGCTGTGCCCATCCTCCCATAGCATTAGCACCCTTCTCCTTCACACACACCGCACATGGCAAGCCCCGCTCCCCAATCCGCTCCGTCCTCCGCCCTGCTCAGGGAACTCGCCACGCTGCTGGACGCGCCCGGGCTGCAAACCGGCGACGCCATCGAGACCCGCTTTCGCAAGGACTGGTACGCGCCGCTCGGCGCGGTGCCGCCGCTGGCGGTGGTGCGCCCGCGCAATACGGAAGACGTGGCCGCCGTGCTGGCGCTATGCCATCGGCTGCGCCAGCCCGTGGTGCCGCAAGGCGGGCTGACCGGCCTGGCCGGCGCCGCCACGCCCGAAGGCGGCGAGGTGGTGCTTTCGCTGGAGCGCATGCGCGGCGTGGAAGAGATCGATGCGCAGGCCGGCACCATGACCGTGATGGCCGGCACCACGCTGCAGGCGGCGCAGGAAGCGGCGCGCGCGGCCGGCTGGCTGCTGGCGGTGGACCTGGGCGCGCGCGGCAGCTGCCAGATTGGCGGCAATATCGCCACCAACGCGGGCGGCAACCGCGTGATCCGCTACGGCATGATGCGCGACCAGGTGCTGGGGCTGGAAGCCGTGCTGGCCGATGGCACGGTGGTGTCGTCGCTCAACAAGATGCAAAAGAACAATGCCGGCTACGACGTGCGCCAGCTGTTTATCGGCAGCGAAGGCACCCTGGGCGTGATCACCCGCGCCGTGCTGCGTCTGGCACCGCTGCCCAGCGCCACGCAAACGGCGCTGTGCGCGCTCGAAACCTACGATGACGTGGTGCGCCTGCTGCGCCATGCGCAGCGCAAGCTCTCGGGGCGGCTGTCAGCCTTTGAAGTCATGTGGGCGGATTTCTACGGGCTGGTGACCACGCGCGTGCCCGGCGTGCGCGCGCCGCTGCCCGCCGGCCATCCCTTCTACGTGCTGCTCGACCTGCAAGGCAACGACGCCGCGCAGGATGCGCCGGTCTTTGAAGGCATGCTGGAATCCGCGATGGAAGCCGGCCTGATCCAGGACGCGGCGGTCGCCTCCAGCCACAAGGAAGCGCAGAGCTTCTGGCAACTGCGCGATGCGGTGGCCGAATTCCCGGTGATGTGGTCGCCCAATGCCGCCTATGACATCAGCCTGCCGATCGGCCGCATCGGTGAATTCGCCGAGACGCTGCGCGCCCGCTTGCTGGCGGTGTGGCCGCATGCCGAGCCGGTCAATTTCGGCCACGTGGGCGACAGCAACCTGCACGTCAGCGTGTACCTGCCCGGCGCCACCGACCACGACTTCCCCGAGCATGAGATTTCCGATGTGATGTACGGCGTGGTGCAGGAGTTCAAGGGCAGCGTCTCCGCCGAGCACGGCATCGGCTTTCACAAGAAGCCCTACCTGCACTGCTCGCGCACGCCGGAGGAGCTGGGATTGATGCGCTTGCTCAAGCGCTCGCTGGACCCGCACAACATCCTCAGCCCAGGGCGGGTGTTTGATCTTGCGTGAGCGCAGCAAGAAGCCCGCCTGAAAGGCGGGAAAATGTCATCAAGCCGCTTCCAGGTCGCGTGGCGCGATCTGGGCCGCGATCTCCTTGCCGTGTTCGCGCTGAGCCACTTTCAGGTCATAAGACTGCTGCAGGTTGAGCCAGGACTCGGCGTCGCCGCCAAAGTAGCGAGCCAGCCGCATGGCGGTGTCCGGCGTAATGCCCCGGCGCTCGCGCACGATGTCGTTGATGCGAGCCGCGGTGACATGCAGCGCCACGGCGAGCGCATTGGCGCTCATGCCAAGCGGGACGAGAAACTCCTCGCGGAGGATTTCGCCGGGATGGACCGGTCGCATACCGTTATGGAAGCGGGCCATGGTGATCTCCTTTCAGTGATAGTCCACGATCTCGACGGCCTCCGGGCCATCGGGCGTCCAAACGAAGCACACTCGCCACCGATCGTTGATGCGAATGCTGTGCTGCCCTTTGCGGTCGCCTCCCAGCACTTCGAGCCTGTTGCCAGGTGGGGACCGCAGGAAGTCGAGCGAGGCAGCAACCGCAAGCATCTCCAGCTTGCGTTCAGCCGTTGCCCTGATGTTGGCGAATCGCCGAACGCGGAATGCGCCGGCCAGAGAACAACGCTGCAGTGTCCTCGCATTTGAACGACTGGATCATGGCGGAATTGTATATCGTTTACCGATAAACGAGTAGAACATCCGCGATGGCCAGTCAGTTCCCCAACGGTCCTTGCCGCGCCGATGGCTCCGGCAACACCCCATGCTCGCTGTCGTCCTTCAAATCCACCCCGCTGTGCCCGAGCGCCAGCGCCCCGCGCAACAGGAAGGCCAGCTTGGCCGCAGCCTGCGCATAGGGCAGCCCTTCGGGGCGCACGTTGGAGATGCAGTTGCGCTCGGCGTCGGTGCGGCCCGGGCGCGGGTCGTGCGTCAGGTAGACGCCGAGGCTGTCGGGCGAGCTCAGCCCGGGGCGCTCGCCGATCAGCATCACCACCTGGCGCGCGCCGAGAAGCAGCGCGGCTTCATCACCGAGCGCCACGCGGGCTTGCTCGGCCACTACCACGGGGCCGATGCGCCAGCCCGGCAGGCGCTCGCGCACGGCCAGCAGCAATGGCACGCCGTGGCGCTGCGCCGCCAGCGCGGACAGGCCGTCGGCCATCACGAAGACGACGTCGGGCGGCTCGGCAGGGCGCGCCCGCGCCAGCAGCGCGCGGCTGGCGTCGTCAAGCTGGCGGCCAAGGTCCGGGCGGCGCAGGTAGTGCTGCCGATCCGGTGCGGCGCTGTGCGCGGCCACGGTGTCGAAGCCGGCATTGCGCAATGCCTGTTCAATGGCTGCGCGCGCCAGCGGCGCATGCACCGCGTCGCGCGCCTGCGCATGCGCCAGGCCGAACGCGAGCACGGTCTGCGTCGTCTGGCTGTTGCCGCAGCGGCCCAGTGCAATCCGTGCCACGGTGAACTGCCGCAGGCGCTGCCAGGGGTTGTCGTGGATCAGCTTCTGGCTCATGACGCGGGCCTCGTGCGGGCGGGAAAACGTTGGCTGGCCATGACGCGTTACAGGCCGTGCGCGAGTTGCAGCAGCGGCTGGCGCTCGGCCAGCTCCAGCAAGCGGCCATCCGCGCCGAGGATGCCCATGCGCTGCAGCCAGTCCTCGAACTCGGGCGCGGGGCGCAAGCCCAGCGTGTCGCGCAGGTAGAGCGCGTCGTGGAACGAGGTGCTCTGGTAGTTCAGCATGATGTCGTCGGCGCCGGGCACGCCCATGATGAAGTTGATGCCGGCCACGCCGAACAGCGTCAGCAGCGTGTCCATATCGTCCTGGTCGGCCTCGGCATGGTTGGTGTAGCAGACATCGCAGCCCATCGGCACGCCGAGCAGCTTGCCGCAAAAATGGTCTTCCAGCCCGGCGCGGATGATCTGCTTGCCATCGTACAGGTACTCGGGGCCGATAAAGCCCACCACGGTATTGACCAGCAGCGGCGAGAACGCGCGCGCCACCGCATAGGCGCGCGCCTCCATGGTCTGCTGGTCCACGCCGTGGTGCGCGTTGGCCGACAGCGCGCTGCCCTGCCCGGTCTCGAAATACATCACGTTGTTGCCCACCGTGCCGCGCGCCAGGCCTTGCGCGGCGTCATGCGCCTCGCGCAGCAGCGCCAGGCTGATGCCGAAGCCGGCGTTGGCGCGCTCGCTGCCGGCCACCGACTGGAACACCAGGTCCACCGGCGCGCCCTGCTCGATGGCGCGCAGCGTGTTGGTGACGTGGGTCAGCACGCAGGACTGGGTGGGCACATCGAAGCGGCAGCGCAGGTCGTCGACCAGCCGCAGCAGCGTGACGATGGCGCCGAGGCTGTCGGTGGCGGGGTTGATGCCGATGGTGGCATCGCCGCAGCCGTAGAGCAGGCCATCGATCATCGAGGCGGCAATGCCGCGGGCATCGTCGGTGGGATGGTTGGGTTGCAGCCGTACCGAGAGCCGGCCGGCCAGGCCGATGGTGTTGCGAAAGCGCGTGACGACGCGGCACTTGCGCGCCACCGCGATCAGGTCCTGGTTGCGCATCAGCTTGCTCACCGCCGCCGCCATCTCCGGCGTGATGCCCGGCGCCACGCGCGCCAGCGTCGCGGAGTCGGTCTCGTGCAGCAGCAGCCAGTTGCGCAAGTCGCCCACGGTGAAGGACGCGATCTCGTGAAAGGCCTGGGCGTCATGGTTGTCAATGATCAGGCGCGTGACCTCGTCGTCCTCGTAGGGCACCAGCGCCTCGGCCAGGAAGTGCGCCAGCGGCACCTCGGCCAGCGCCATGCGCGCGGCCATGCGCTCCTCCTCGCTGGCAGCCGCCAGCCCGGCCAGGTAGTCGCCCGAGCGCGCCGGGCTGGCCTTGGCCAGCAGGGTCTTGAGATCGGCGAAGAGATGCCGCCGCGAGGCTACGGTATGGGCAAAGGTCATGGGATCTGTCTCGGTCAGCTGGCGGGCCCGCGAACAGCCCGATCATAGCAACCACGAGCGCACATTGTCGCCGCCCGGGCGCTTGCCTTCGCCGTCCGCCCATCGGACAATCGAGCGCCGTACAATGCACAGACGCCCGGCCGTCCACCAGACGGCGCGGCCCCTCAATGCAGGAGACTTGATGAATCAACCCGATCCGCCACGCATACCCCGCTTGCCGGATGCAAAGTGGTTCAATGTCACGACTGCCGCCTATATCCTGACCGCCCTGGCGCTCTGGATGGTGATGCAGGCCAACCTGGTGGCGGCGCTCATGGCGGGCCTGCTGCTGTACTCGCTGGTGGACGTGCTGGCGCCCAAGCTGGTGGGCCTGCACCAGCGCCACGACGCCCTGGCGGTGGCGATTCTCTCCGCTGTCACCTTGCTGGGGCTCACGCTTGGGGGCTGGGCGCTGGTGCGCTTTGTCAGCGGCGACGGCAATACGCTCGACACCCTGCTGATCCGCACCGCCGACATCATCGACAAGTCCCGCGCCCAGTTGCCGGTCTGGGTCAGCGACGCGCTGCCGCGCGGCGTGGATGAACTGGCCAACGCCCTCATTGCCTGGCTGCGCGAGCACGCGCAGATGGCGCAGAAGTTCGGCACCGAGGTGCTGCGCAGCCTCGCGCATATCCTGATCGGCCTGGTGATCGGCGCGATGGTCGCGCTGTACCGCGCCATCTCCAAGCCCAACCGCCGGCCGCTGGCCTCGGCGCTGGTGGAACGTGCCCGCAACCTGCAGCTGGCGTTCTCGCAGTTCATCTTCGCCCAGGTGCAGATCTCGCTGATCAACACCGCGCTCACCGCGGTCTACCTGCTGGTGGTGCTGCCGCTGTTTGGCGTGCACCTGCCGCTGGCCAAGACGCTGGTCGCCTTCACGTTCCTGGTCGGGCTGCTGCCGGTACTGGGCAACCTGGTGTCGAACACGGGCATCGTGGTGGCCTCGCTGTCGATCTCGCTGCCCATGGCGATCGCCTCGCTGTTCTACCTGGTGCTGATCCACAAGTTCGAGTACTTCCTCAACGCACGCATCATCGGCGCGCGTATCAATGCCGCCGCCTGGGAACTGCTCACGGTCATGCTGCTGACGGAGTCGCTGTATGGCGTCGCCGGTGTGATTGCCGGGCCGATCTACTACGCCTATCTCAAGCGCGAGCTGTCGAACAAGGGCCTGATCTGACGCCTGGCGTCACCGGTAGGACCAATTTCCGCCGATACAGCGCCCGCCGATCCGGTGCCCGGCTTCAGGGGCTTGCCCCGTCTCCTTGCTGCTCAACCCGGCTGCGCACAAAGTCGATGTGTGTCTGCATGGCGGTGCGCGCCTCCTCCGGGCGGCGCGCGCAGATCGCCTCGCACAGCGTGCGGTGCTGCAGCAGCAAGAGCGCGGAGGCATCCTCGTCCTGCACCCGCAGGCCCGTGCCGTTGATGGTGATGTGTTCGCGCAGCATGCCGATCACGCTGGTATGCAGGTGCAGGAACATGGTGTTGTGCGAGGCCTGGGCAATGGCCTCATGCAGCTTGGCGTCCGCCTCGGCCTCGGCGGCCTTGTCGTCTTGCTGGCGGGCGGCTTCCAGCGCGCGGAGCAGGCCGCGGATGCGCTTGAGATCCGCGGCATCCGCGCGCATTGCGGCAAAGTAAGCGGTAGCGCCCTCCAGCACCCGGCGAAACTCCAGGATATCGTCACGCAGCACCGGGTGGTCCGCCACCAGCTGGCGCCATGGCGAGGCAAAGCCGGTGCGCAGCTGCTCGGTGACGAACACCCCTGCGCCCTGCCGGCTTTGCAGCAAGCCTCGCGCCGCCAGCCGCTGGGTAGCCTCGCGGATGGTGTTGCGCGCCACGCCATATTGCTCGGCCAGGAGCCGCTCCGCGGGCAGGCGGGCACCAGCCGGCCAGGTGCCGTCCAGCATCGCCGTTTCCAGTTTCCGCATCACCTCTTCCACGCGCCCGCGCGCCTGCCTGCCCGCCGCCATCCTCTCGCTCCGAAATCCGTTCGCCACGCCCAACTGGTCCAACCAATTTGAACTGGCGCGCGTCTCGCGGAATTATGCGCTCAAACAACGGCCAGCCCTGAGCCCCACAGCCAGGCGGCCGCCCCCACGGAGCGAGACATGAAGCAAAGGCGCTATCCCCCTGCCCCGGCACAGGTCTACCTGTTCGCCACCTGCCTGGTCGACATGTTCGTGCCGCAAGCCGGCCTGGACGCCGTGCGGCTGCTGGAGCGAGAGGGCCTGACCGTGCACTTCCCGCGTGGGCAGAGCTGCTGCGGGCAGCCCGCCTATAGCAGCGGCAACCCGGCACAGGCCCGGGCCGTGGCGTTGGCCCAACTGGATCTATTCGCCGACCCGTGGCCGGTGATCGTGCCCTCTGGCTCTTGCGCCGGGATGATGCGGCACCACTGGCCGCAGCTGTTCGCGCAAGATCCCGTGGCCGGCCCCAAGGCCGCCTTGCTGGCCGAGCGCGTGTACGAGCTGAGCGAATTCCTGCTGCACGTGCTGAACGTCCGCTTCGATGTCAGCGGCGTCGCCGGCCAGCCACCCGAAACCGTGGTGCTGCACACCTCCTGCTCCGCCCGTCGAGAAATGGGTACGCGCGACCATGGCGTGGCCCTGGTCGACACCCTGCCCGGCGTCACGCGTACCGAGCATCAGCGCGAATCCGAATGCTGCGGCTTTGGCGGCACCTTCTCGCTCAAGCATCCCGACATCTCCGGTGCGATGGTGCAGGACAAGATCGCCTCGGCCTGCGCCACCGGCTGCGACCGGCTGGTCTCCGCCGACTGCGGCTGCCTGCTCAATATCGGGCACGCGGCCAGGCACCAGGGGGCGCCGCTGCCTGTCGAGCACCTCGCCACCTTCCTGTGGCGGCGTACCGGCGGTGCCGCCAAGGAGCAAGCATGAGCACACTGAGCGCCCGCGAGCGCATGCTCGGCCGGCTACGCGCGGCCGCACCTGCACCCGCTGCCACTGCCGATGCCAGCCAGCTGGATGCGCGCATCGACGCGCACTACGACGCCCGCCGCGAGGCGGCCACCCCCGCCGAGCTGGCGCAGGCCATGCAGGCGGCACTGGGCGCCTCGCACGCGCTGGCCTGGTGCGCCAGCGCCGAGGCCTGGCCCGCGCAACTCGCTGGCAGGCTCGCTGCCGCCGGCGTGCGCCGCCTGTTGCTGGACCCCGCCTCCGCGCAAGGCGCCGCGCTGATGCGCGCCCTGCCCGCCAGCGTGGCGCCGTTGTCTTACGCGCGCCCCATCGAAGCGTGGAAGGCGGAACTCTTCGACACCGTGGACGCGGGCTTTACCGTGGCGCGCTCCGGCATTGTCGCCACCGGCACGCTGGTGCTGGCGCCCGACGCGCAAACGCCACGCACGGTCTCGCTGGTGCCGCCGCTGCATATCGCGCTGGTATACGCCGAAACGCTGCATCCGGACCTGCATTGCGCCGCGCGCGCCGAGCGCTGGAGCGCGGGCATGCCGACCAACCTGGTGCTGGTCTCCGGCCCATCCAAGACCTCGGACATCCAGCAAACGCTGGCCTACGGCGCGCACGGCCCGCGCGAATTGTGGGTCATCATCGTGACCGGCAGCGCCGGAACAGGAGCCGCGCAATGAGTACGCCCACGACTACTCAGGCCGGTGCCAAACCCCTGCACTTCGTGCCCGCCGCGGACTTCAAGGCGCGCTCGCGCGCGGCGCTGGACGACCCCAAGTTGCGCAGCAGCTTCCGCGGCGCCATGGACTTCCTGCAGGCCAAGCGCGCCGTGCAGTTCCCCGACGGCGATGAGCTGGAGCAGTTGCGCGACCTGGGCGAAGCGATCCGCCAGCACGCACTGTCGCAACTGCCGGACCTGCTGGTGCAACTGGAGGACAAGCTCACCACGGCCGGCGTGCAGGTGCACTGGGCCGAGACCGCGGACGAGGCCAATGCGATCGTGCACGGCATCGCACAGGCCCGCCAGGCAAGCCGCGTGATCAAGGGCAAGTCGATGGCCAGCGAGGAAATCGAGCTGAACCACTACCTGGCCGAGCGTGGCATCGACTGCATCGAGTCCGACATGGGCGAGTACATCGTGCAGCTCGCGGGCGAGAAGCCGTCGCACATCGTGATGCCGGCCATCCACAAGACGCGCGGCGACATTGCCGCGCTGTTCGAGCAGCATATCCCCGGCACGCCCTATACCGAGGACGTGGACGAACTGATCCAGACCGGCCGGCGCGCGCTGCGCCAGGAATTCGTCAACGCGGACATCGGCCTGTCCGGCGTGAACTTTGCCGCCGCGGACACCGGCACGCTGTGGCTGGTGGAAAACGAAGGCAACGGCCGCCTGTCCACCACCGTGCCCGATGTGCATATCGCCATCATGGGCATGGAGAAGGTAGTGGCCCGGCTTGAGCACATCGTGCCGCTGTCCAGCCTGTTGACGCGCTCGGCCACCGGGCAGGCCATCACCACCTACTTCAACCTGATCTCCGGCCCGCGCCGCGCGGGCGAGCGCGACGGCCCGCGCGAGGTGCACCTGGTGCTGCTGGATAACGGCCGCAGCCAGGCCTATGCCGATGCGCAGCTGCGCGCCACGCTGCAGTGCATCCGCTGCGGCGCGTGCATGAACCATTGCCCGGTGTACACCCGCATCGGCGGCCATGCCTACGGCACCACCTACCCCGGCCCGATCGGCAAGATCATCTCGCCACACCTGCTCGGGCTCGATGCCACGGCGGACCTCGCCACCGCCTCCAGCCTGTGCGGCGCCTGCGGCGAAGTCTGCCCCGTGCGCATCCCGATTCCGCAATTGCTGATCCGCCTGCGCACCGAAGCCAACCGCGATCCCGACGAACAGGTTGCGCATCCGCTGCGCGGCCAAGGCGCCAAGTTCAGCCGCGGCGAGCACCTGGTCTGGCGCTTCTGGAGCGGCGCGTTCGCGCATCCGCTCGCCTACCGGCTGTTCCGCTGGGCCGCCACGCGGCTGCGGGTGCTGACGCCAAAACAGCAACTCGGGTGGACCCGGCACCGCGCACCGCTTACCCCAGCGCCGCGCAGTCTGTCGGACTTGCTGCGCGAGCGTGGACAGGCGGAGTAGGCCCGCCAGCGGGCAACACAGCGCAATGCGAAGCGAGCCCCCCAAGCGATGCGAAGCGAGCCGTCAAGGTTTACCAGGCCGTATGGGGCGCCTTCTTTGCCTACTTTCTTGGCAAGACAAGAAAGTAGGTCGCCGCCCCGCAGGGGTGGTGAAACCGCCTTTGACTTTAAGCCTTTGACCTTAAGCCTTTGACTTCGCCGTCAGGCAACAAGGCAACAAAAACCAGACAAAAAAACACAAGCAACAAAACGCCCCACCCCAGTTCACTCAAACACAATCCCCGGAGGAGACCCACCGTGCAACCCTGGACCCAGACCTACACACCGCTAGGCAGCCTGTGGCTGTCCGCGCTCGCGGCAGCGCTGCCCATCCTGTTCTTCTTCCTCGCCCTGGCGGTGCTACGCATGAAAGGCCATGTGGCAGCAGCCATCACGCTGCTCCTCGCCATCGGCGTGGCGATCTTCGCCTACGGCATGCCCGTGCGGCAGGCGCTCGCCGCCGCGGGCTTCGGCTTTGCCTACGGCCTGTGGCCGATCGCGTGGATCATCGTGACCGCAGTGTTCCTCTACAAGATCGTGGTGAAGACCGGGCAGTTCGACATCATCCGCGCATCCGTGCTCGCCGTCACCGATGACCAGCGCCTGCAGATGCTGCTGATCGGCTTTGCCTTCGGCGCCTTCCTGGAAGGCGCGGCGGGCTTTGGCGCGCCGGTGGCCATCACCGCGGCCCTGCTGGTGGGCCTGGGCTTCAACCCGCTCTATGCGGCGGGCCTGTGCCTGATCGCCAACACCGCGCCGGTGGCCTTCGGTGCCATGGGCATTCCCATCATCGTGGCGGGCCAGGTGACCGGCATCGATGCCATGCACATCGGCGCGATGGCGGGCCGGCAATTGCCGCTGCTGTCGCTGGCGGTGCCGTTCTGGCTGGTGTTCATCATGGACGGCAAGCGCGGCGTGAAAGAGACATGGCCGGCGGCGCTGGTGACCGGCGCGAGCTTCTCGGTGACGCAGTATTTCACCTCGAACCATATCGGGCCGGAGTTGCCTGACATCACGTCGGCGCTGGTGAGCCTGGTGTCGCTGACGCTGTTCCTCAAGGTGTGGCAGCCCAAGAGCGCAAGCCAGCGGGCTGGCGGCGCGGTGAAGGCGAGCGGCGGGGCGGCAGCACTGGCGCGCATGGGTGGCGGGTTGGCAAGCGATGCGGGCAGCTTCGGCAACGGGGCGGGCGACGGGGCGGGCAACAACCGCCGCGCCTCGCCCTACACCGTGGCACAGACCGTGCGCGCGTGGGCGCCCTTCGGCATCCTTACCGCCATCGTGACGGTCTGGAGCCTGCCGTCGTTCAAGGCGCTGTTCGCCGGCAACGGCGCGCTGGCTGGGTGGGTGCTGAAGTTCCATGTGCCGGCGCTGGACCAGCTGGTGATCAAGGCCGCGCCGATCGTGGCACAGCCTAAGGCCTACGAAGCTGTGTTCAAGCTCGACCTGGTATCGGCGGTGGGCACCGCCATCCTGCTGACCGCGCTGATCTCCGCCGTGCTGCTGCGCATGAAGCCGCGCGATGCGCTGGCCACCTTCGGCGAAACGCTGATGGAGCTGCGCCGCCCGATCCTGTCGATCGGGCTGGTGCTGGGCTTCGCCTTTGTCGCCAACTACTCGGGCATGTCGTCGACGCTGGCGCTGCTGCTGGCCGGCACGGGCGCGGCGTTTCCGTTCTTCTCGCCCTTCCTGGGCTGGCTGGGCGTGTTCCTGACTGGCTCGGACACGTCGTCCAATGCGCTGTTCTGCTCGTTGCAGAGCACCACCGCGCACCAGATCGGCGTGTCCGACACGCTGCTGGTGGCGGCCAACACCACCGGCGGCGTGACCGGCAAGATGATCTCGCCGCAATCCATCGCGGTAGCCTGCGCGGCCACAGGGCTGGTCGGCAAGGAATCCGAGCTGTTCCGCTTTACCGTGAAGCACAGCCTGCTGTTCGCGGTGATCGTGGGCATCATCACCATGCTGCAGGCTTACGTGTTCACGGGGATGATTCCCCACTAAGCGGGCATGGCCGCCAAGCTCAGGCGCTGTCGTTGGCGGCGTCGCGCGGCAGGAACTGGTCACCCTCGGCCAGGGGCGCGTAACGGTAGGTGGCGGGCGTGCGGCTGAGCTTGACGGGCGACCCAAGGCCCTTGTAGCCATCCGCCATCTCCACCACCATCTCGCGGTGGACGGTATGCGGATGCTGCAAGGCGTCCGCCACCGACAGCACCGGCGCGCACGGCACGCCGGCGGCCACCAGCGTATCGGCCAGCACCTTGCCATCCAGCTTGCCCATGCGCGCTTCCAGTTCCACCTTGAGCGCGGCACGGTTGACCGAGCGCGCGCCGGCGGTGGCATAGCGCTCATCGTCGGCAAACCCGGGCATCTCCAGGTGCTCGCACAGGATGCGGAACTGGCGATCGTTGCCGACCGCGAGAAAGATCGGGTCGGTGGCGGTGGCGACGGTGTCGTACGGATAGATGTTCGGGTGCGCGTTGCCGGTGCGGGTCGGCTCCTTGCCGCTCATGAACCAGTTGGCCGCGTGCGGATGCAGCAACGACAGGCCCGAGTCGTACAGCGCCGCCTCGACAAACTGGCCGCGCCCGCTGCGCTCGCGCTCCTGCAGGGCCAGCAACACGCCCAGCGCGGCGTTCAGCCCCGTGACCATGTCCACCACCGGCAAGCCCACGCGCAGCGCGTCGCCGCCGGCTTCGCCGTTGATGCTCATGATGCCCGCCATGGCCTGGATGGCCGCGTCGTAGCCGGGCAGGCCACCCAGCGGGCCATCCGCGCCAAAGCCGGAAACCCGGCAGTGCACCAGGCGCGGGAAGCGCGCCGACAGCGCGTCAAACCCCAGCCCCCATTTTTCCAGCGTGCCGGTCTTGAAGTTCTCGACCAGTACGTCGGCGTCCGCCAGCAGGGCAAGCAGCACCTCGCGGTCGGCATCGGTGGTCAGGTCCAGCCGCATCACGCGCTTGTTGCGGTTCAGGCCGAAGTAATAAGAGGCCACGCCGTCCTTGAACGGAGGGCCCCAGGTGCGGGTATCGTCGCCTTGGGGCGGCTCGATCTTCAGCACGTCGGCGCCATGGTCGCCAAGGATCTGGCCGCAGAACGGCCCGCCCAGGATGCGGGAGAGATCGACCACGCGGATACCGGCAAGCGCGCCGGGCGAGACAGGGAGTTTGCTCATGAGAGGGGTTCCGTAACTGCGGCGATGAACGTGCGACAAAAAACGCGGATTGGCTCAGGCGGCCGGCGCGGGCGTGCGATCCAGCAACTTGAAGGTGCCGGTGGCCAGCGCCAGCAGCTCGCCCTGCGCATCGCGGATCTCGCCGCGCGCGAAGCACAGGGAACGGCCGCGCCGCTCGCACCAGGCGGTGGCGGTCAACTCGCCGCGCCCGGGGGCGGTGAAATGCACCGACAAGTCGATCGTGGCCACGCCAAAGCGGCGCGGATCGTGGCCGCGCGCGGCGCAGGACAGCGCGCAATCGAGCAGCGTGGCCAGCGCGCCGCCGTGCACGTCGCCGCGGCTGTTGGTGTGGTCCGGGTGGTAGGCCATGCTCACGCGCGCCTCATTGGCGTTGATGTGCACCCCGGTCAGGCCGAACACGCGGGCCATGGGCATCGGCAGGGCAAACAGCAGGCCCGGCGCTTCACCGGCAAATTCGTTGACGGGCGCGGGCGAGGAAAGATCGGTCATGGCGGGCACAGAGTAGGTTGGGGCCGCATGAAGGCAAAGCGGGCACCGCTATGCCGCGATGCCCACGAATTCGCCCACATGCCGCCAGGTGCATTGGACTGCACGCAGGTTGGCAAACGTCGATACTACCGCCGAACCGGCCATGATTCATAGCCTGGCTTGGCGGAGCGTGCCCCTGGCTCAGTCCAGCTGAGCACCCGATTTCTGCACCACGCCGCGCCATTTGGCCACCTCTGCCTTGACGAAGCTGCCAAGCTGCTCGGGCGAGGTCGATGGCGGCAGTTCCAGCCCTTGCGCCTGCAGGGTCTTGCGCACTTCGGGCTGTTGCAGCGCATCGGCAAAGGCGTGGTTGAGCTTGGCGATGACCGCCGGCGGCGTGCCGGCCGGGGCGACCACGCCGAAGAACACCGAGACGTCGAAGCCGGGCACGCCCTGCTCGGCCACGGTGGGCACATCGGGCAGCGCCTGCGAGCGGGCCTTGGTGGTCACGCCCAGCACGCGGAACTTGCCGCTCTTGATGAAGGGCAGCGCGGTCAGCACGTCGGTGAAGCTCATGCTCACCTGGCCGCCAAGCAGGTCGTTCAGCGCCGGGCCGGTGCCCTTGTAGGGAACGTGCTGGAAGTCCGTGCCGGCCAGGTTGTTGAACAGCACGCCAGCCAGGTGCGAGGACGCGCCATTGCCCGACGAGGCGTAGCTCAGCTTGCCGGGGTGCGCCTTGCCGTAGGCGATCAGCTCACCGACGGTCTTGACGGGCACCGAGGGGTTCACCACCAGCACATTGGGCAACTGGCCGATCTGGATCACCGGCGCAAAGCTCTTGATCGGGTCATATTTGATCTTGCGGTACAGGCTGACGTTGATCGCCAGCGGCGCCGAGGTGCCGAACATCAGCGTGTAGCCATCCGGCTCGGCGCGCGCCACGGCTTCGGCGCCGATGTTGCCGCCGGCGCCGGCGCGGTTTTCCACCACCACGGTCTGGCCAAGGCTGCCCTTGAGCGCGGACGCCAGGGTGCGCGCCATCACGTCGGTGGGGCCGCCGGGCGGGTAAGTCACGATCATCATGATGGGCTTGGACGGGTAGTCCTTCTGCGCCAGCGCGGGGGCAATGCCCACGCAGAGGGTGCAGGCGGCGACAGCGGCGAGGCGTTGCCAGAGGGTCATGGTTGTCTCCTGATATTGGTCTATTAGGTCGATGTCCACCCGGCGGGGCGCCATGGTGAAGTGTGCTGCGCCGGCTTCTGGCGGCGCAGCGGGGGCTGTGTCCTGCCCTTGCGGGATCAGAACAGGTTGACCTGCGCCACGGCCGTGGCGGCGTCCACTGCGCCATCCTCTGGCGGCGCAATGGTGTCGGCCAGCCAGTCGGGCTCGGCCTCGCCTGCCAGCGGATCCTGCGGCAGCACGCGATGCAGCAGCACCAACTGGGCCAGGCGCATGCGGCGCACGGAACCGATGCGGCCCGCTTCCCAAGCCATGGCGACCGCGCTGGTCACGTGGTACAGCCCGGATGCGGCCTGGCGCGCCAGCACGTCGCCATCGGCGCCGGCTTCGGCGGCGCGGGCGGCCAGCGTGGTGGCACGCGCGATCGCGGTGGTAAAGACGCCGCGTGCGCCGGCATGCATCGGCGTGGCTTGCAGCAGGCCGGCCAGGTGAGCCTCGAGCACGGGCAGCGCGCCTTCGCGGCGGATCGCGCGCAGCACATCCAGGGCGACGATATTGCTGGTGCCTTCCCAGATCGAGCCAAGATGCGCGTCGCGCACCAGGCGCGGATCGCTCCATTCCTCGATATAGCCGCAGCCGCCACGCATTTCCATGGCGTCGCCGGTGACCTTGCGCGCATCGCGGCAGGCGCGGAACTTGATCAGCGGCGTCAGCACGCGCATCAGCGGATAGGCATCGGCCTCGCCGGCATCGGCGCGGCGCAGCGCCTCGGCGGTCTGGAACACCATGGTGCGGGCCTGCTCGGTGGGCAGCGCGAGCTTGAGCAGCTGGCGGCGCATCAGCGGCATGTCCAGCAGGCGCTTGCCAAAGGCCCGGCGTTCGCGCGCGATGAACTGGCCCTCCGACAAGGCGCGGCGCATCAGGCCGGCCGCGCGTACACCGTTGGACAGGCGCGAGTTGTTGATCATGTCGGCCATCTGCACGAAGCCCCGGCCCAGCTCGCCCACCAGGTAGGCATGCGCGCCTTCCAGGCGGATCTCGCCACTGGCCATGGAGCGCGTGCCAAGCTTGTCTTTCAGGCGGATGATGCGATAGTGGTTGGCGCTGCCATCGGCCAGCGTGCGCGGCAGCAGGAACAGCGACACGCCTTTGATGCCGGGCGCGGCCTCGCCGTTTTCGTCCTCGACGCGAGCCAGCACCATCGCCAGCGCGGCGTCCGGGTTGGAGCAGAACCACTTGTCGCCCGACAGGCGCCAGCCGCCCTCGGCCTGCGCATCGCGCGCGGCGCGGGTGGTGGTGGCAGCCACGTCGGAGCCTGCGCCCTGCTCGGTCATGAACATGGCACCCTGGTACAGGTCCTCGAAGACCTGGGTGGTGAGGTTCGGCAAGAAGCGCTCGACCACCGCCGGATCGCCGAACTTGCGCAAGGTGCGGGTCAGCGAATCCGTCATCGACAGCGGGCAGCACAGGCCGAACTCGGCCTGCACGAACAAGTAGGTCAGCGCGTACTTGGCCACGGCCGGCATCGGCTTGTCCCAGCCCAGCACGCCGCCACGGTGCGACGCCGCCGCCAGACCGAACTCGGAGAAGGCAACCCGCTCAAGCTCCACATAGGCCGGATGCTTCTCGATGTGCTGCGCGTCGATGCCCGTGCGGGTGCGGTGCGACAGCGTGGGCTTGTTCTGGTCGGCGGTATGCGCCAGCGTGTCCAGCACGCCGCCGGCCAGCGCGCCCATGCGATCGAGGTGGGGCAGCAGGTGGGCGAACAGGTCGGGCGGGAGGTAGAGCGGCAGCAGCGCGCGCAGGTCCGGATCGCTGGCAAACAGGTTGACGCCTTGCTGGTCGGGCACCGGATGGGCGGGCGTGGCCGAGGTTGCGGGAATGGCCGAGGCGGCCGGGGTGGCCGAAGAGGCAGTATGGCGCGCTGCGCTGGTCCGCATGAAGTGTCTCCTGTGTTTGCCGGCACGTGGCGCCGGATACTTTGTCTGCATTATTCAAAGTCCGGCGATTCGTGTCTAATTCTAAAATTGGCTTGGTCCATATATTTTTTATATCGCCATGGAATTCCGTCACCTGCGCTACTTCCTCGTCCTCGCCGAAGAACTCCACTTCGGCCGGGCCGCCCGCCGCCTGTCGATCTCGCAGCCGCCGCTCTCGCTCAATATCCAGCAGCTGGAAGCCTCGGTAGGCGCCCGCCTGTTCGAGCGCGACAGCCGCGGCGTGCGCCTGACGGCCGCTGGCCGGGCTTTTCGCGAATCGGCCAGCGCGCTGCTGGCCCAGGCCGAGGAGGCCCGCTTGCTGGCGCGCGAGATCGAGGCCGGCGCCGTCGGGCGGCTGCGCATCGGCTTCGTGGGCTCCATGCTGTACCGCGGCCTGCCCCAGCGCCTGCGGGAGTTCCAGGCCAGCTACCCCGGCATCCAGGTGGCGTTGACGGAACTCAACTCACAGGAGCAGATCGACGCGCTGCTGCATGACGGGCTGGATGCTGGCTTCATCCACACCGACCGCGTGCCCGACGAACTGGCCACCGCACTGGTCCATAGCGAACCTTTCCTGTGCTGCGTGCCGCACGATCATCCCCTGGCGCGCCAGGCCACCGTGGCGCTGAGCGAGCTGCGCGGCGAGCCCTTTGTGCTGTTCTCCCGCAAGGCCTCGCCCGACTACTACAACCGCATCTTCGAGATGTGCGCGGCGCAGGGCTTCTATCCGCAGATCCGGCATGAGGTGCGGCACTGGCTGTCGGTGGTGTCCCTGGTGTCGCAAGGAACCGGCGTGGCGCTAGTGCCGGCGGCGCTGCAGAGGTCGGCAATGGCGGGGGCGGTGTTTTTGCCGCTGGCGCAGGCGACGGTGCCGTCGGAGGTGTATTGCGTCTGGAAGGCAGGAACGGACGAGCCCGCGCGCGACCGCTTCCTGGAGAAGATGCGGGATGAGAAATAAGGAGGTGGGACGGGAAGAAAGCCGGGCCTTTCCTGCTCACCCCGAAATGCGGCGAGCACTTGCGATGGCGAACGCACTCAGGGTAAACACTAGGACTACCAAGAAAATGCCACCTGCTTTACCGGCAGGTGGCATGTCAAATACGCGTGGAACGGGGTGTTCAGCGTGCAAGCAGCATACCCGCTGCACTTTCCCCCACCAATAACGCAATTGCGTTATTCGGGACCCTACTCAAGCGGGGGGAGGATTGCCCCCCGGTCCGGATTCAGAACCCCTCGACCGCCACGCTGACATGGCCCACGTTGGGCGCAGCGGCAAAGTAGTCGCCAACCAGCTTGCGCCATTCGGCGAAGTCCGCGGATTCGCGGAAATCCACCATGTGGTTCTCGACCGTATCCCACTTGACCTCCAGCGTGAAGTGCGAGGGGTTTTCGATCGACCTGAGCAGCCGCATGGCGTGGCAGCCGCGGGCGCGCTTGAAGAGCGGCGCCGCCTTGGCAACCGCTGCCTCGAAGTCCGACTCCGTGCCCGGTTTGATCTGGAACTGCGCTATTTCGAGAATCATGTCTTGTGCTCCGTCTGTGCGTGTCAGGAAGGCCGGGGCCTGGCCCGGTCGTGCGTCGACAAGCATTTTATGACAGGCCGGGACATCGCGCGTCGCCGCGAAATTATTCTTAGATGTCGAACATTACTTGACAAGGCCACGGCAACTGCTAGGATTGCCATACGTACTTCGATATCTAAGTATTTTTTGCATTCACATCAAGACCGCGACACCAACCCACCGGACCCCCGGAACCCTGGAGCCAAGCATGTACGACCCATTTGCAACCGACAAGCTGATTGACCTGTGGCTGACCGAAGACATCGGCGCCTGCGACCTGACGGTCCACACCATGATCGAGAAGGGCGAGACGGGTTCGTTCTATATGAATGCGCGTGAGCCGATGCTGATCGCCGGTGTGGATGTGGCCGCCCGGGTGTTCTCCCGCTACGATCCGTCGCTGCATGTGGATGTGCGCGTGAGCGATGGCGACAAGGTCGCCAAGGGCGCCATCCTGATCGCCGTGAGCGGTTCGGCGCGCAGCGTGCTGACCGCCGAGCGCACGGCGCTGAACATCATGCAAAGGCTGTGCGGGATCGCCAACCATACCGCCCGCTACGTGGAGGCAATTGCCGGCACCAAGGCGCGCCTGATCGACAGCCGCAAGACCACGCCGGGGCTGCGCGTGCTGGAGAAGCACGCGGTGACCTGCGGTGGCGGCCTGAACCACCGGCTGGGGCTCGATAACGGCGTGATGATCAAGGACAACCATATCGCCGTGTGCGGCAGCATCGCCGCCGCCGTGGAGCGCGCGCGCCGGCAACTGCCCGTGCTGACCAAGCTGGAAGTGGAGTGCGACCGGCTGGACCAGGTGCATGAAGCCCTGAAGGCGGGCGTCGACGTGATCATGCTGGACAACATGTCCGTGCCCGACATGCGCGAAGCCGTTGCCATCGTCAACGGGCGCACCAAGGTGGAGGCGTCCGGCGGCATCAACCTGGAGACCATCCGCCCCATCGCCGAGACTGGCGTTGACTACATCTCCACCAGCAAGATCACCCAGTCCGCGCCGGCCGTGGATATCGGGCTGGACGATGCGGTGTGAACAAGCGCTGTGAACAGGCGGTGTAAAGATACCGTGTGAGCGGGAGTCACTCCTTCCCGCCACTTTGACGCGCGCCTGGCTGCTGCCTTGCGCGCTTTTTTTATGCCGCGCTCGCCGCCAGCGCCGTCACTGGCTCAAAGATCCGCCAGCAGCCGCCCCAGCTCGCGCGTCGATGGCACACGCCGTGCCGTGCCCTGGGCCTCTTCCTCATCCTTGGCCAGGTTGCGGTTGATGGCAATCAGCACCTTGCGCGCAATCGCGACGTCCTCGGCCGAGACCCCCTCCACGCTGATCTCGTTGACCTCCTCGGCCAGCGGCACCAGCTTGCGCTTGAGGGCGCGTCCCGTCTTGGTCAGGAACACATGGACATTCTTCTTGTTGCCGGGCAGGTGCGTGCGCTCGATATAGCCCAGCGCTTCCAGCGCCTTGACCGCCGCGAACGTGGTCGGCTCAGTGACGCCCGCCAGGTCGCTCAGCTCCCGCTGCGACAAACCGTCGTGATCCCAGAGGATCCGCAGGATGGTCCAGTGCCCATAGGAGACCGTGTGTTCGGCCAGGCGCATCTGCAGGGCGCGGATATAGGCCCGGGCGGCGTCCTTCACCATATGCGCCAGGCGCTCGTTGGCGATGTCGCCCGGCTGGGCGGGCACCTGCGTTTCAGTCAGTTTTGAAGTGGCCATAAGACGGTGTGGGAGTCCTTGTCGGCGCCGGCCATGCCCGCGCCCGAAGATGGAAAACATGATAACGCGTTAGCAAAGCGGCCGTATGTTCCGCCACGCCGCTCTCCCGGCGGATATTCGCCAGCTAACCATTTTTCTTCGACCGAATGTAGTGCTCACTACATCAGTGCGGGCTTGCGCCACGACGATGCAGCAACGCACCTGCAGAGGGATTTCCCTGCTAGACATTGCTGGAATCCCCGCCACAGGCCGTGGATACGGCCCTTCCCGGCGATGGCCCGACTCTTGCATATTCTTAGATGTCGAACTTATCTTGACAAGGCTTCATCTGGTGCTAGCATTGCCTTTGTACTTCGATATCTAAGCATATTGTCTGAGGACATACGCGGCACAGTCGACGAAATGGGACCAGGAATGGGACCAAGAGAAAGAAGAGGATGACCATGAAGAACCCCGAGACCTGGAACGACACATGCACAAGCAGCCTGGAATCCTCCCCCCATCCGAACCGCGTCGGGCCATCGGCTTTGGCGGCGGTCTCCACCACGCGGGATAAGCCCGTGCAAGCTGTCGGCACCTTCTTCCTCGTGGTTGGCCCCAGCGGCGCGGGCAAGGACTCGCTGATGGACGGTGCCAGGGCGGCGCTGCTGGCCGATCCGCGCTATGTGTTTGCCAGGCGCGTCATCACCCGGCCAACGGGTTCGCCGGGCGAGGACCACGAGGGCGTGACGGAGGCCGAATTCTCGGCGCGCGAGGCGGCCAACGCCTTCCTGATCACGTGGGCAGCGCATGGCTTGCGCTATGGGCTGCCGGCCGGCTTGCTGGATGAACTGGAGCGCGGCCGGCACGTCATCGCCAACGGCTCGCGCGGCATTGCTGCCGCGCTGGCTGGCCGGCTGCGCAACTTCGTCGTCATCCATGTCACGGCGCCGCTGCAGGTGCTGGCGCAGCGCATTGCCGCGCGCGGACGCGAATCCGGCGACGCGGTGCTGCGCAGGCTGGAGCGCATGCCCGATCCGATTCCCGCAGGCGTGGCGAGCGTCTCCGTATTGAACGACGCGGCCATGGAGGTGGGCATCGCGCGCTTCCTGGAAGCGCTGCACACGGCGTCGACGCCGCTCAAGGCCAGACGCATGCCGATCGCCACCGGCGACGCGCACATTGCTTACGTGTCGCCCGCCTTTGCCGCTGGCCAGACCCGCATGGCTGTGCGCTCGGGAACGGCCGAGATCCCCGCGGCCTTGCATGTGGTCGAGAGCCCGGCCTTGCTGCAGGACGAAGAAATCGGCCTGTCCGATGCCCTCTTCGATCGCCTGGGCGTTGCGCCCGGCAGCATCGTGCGCCTGCGCCGGATTCCCGGCCCCGTCAGCCGCGATGTGCTGCGCAAGAAGCTGCGCGGCGATGCCTTGAGCGAGGCCGAGTACGAAGCCGTGCTGCGCGATGCGGTGGAGGGCCGCTATACGGAGATCGAGCTGACCGCGTTCCTGGTGGCTGCCTCGCAGCACCTCACCGATGCGGAAGTGGTCAGCGTCGCTCGTGCCCGCACGCGCTTTGCCCCCAGGATCGGCTGGGACGAACCCATCGTGGTGGACAAGCACTCCATGGGTGGCGTGCCGGGCAGCCGCATCACGCTGATCGTGGTGCCGATCGTCGCGGCGTTCGGGCTGGCGATGCCCAAGACCTCGTCGCGCGCGATCACCTCCGCGGCCGGCACCGCCGAGGCCATGGAGACGGTGGCGCGGGTGGACCTGGACATCGACGACGTGCGCCGCTGCGTGGAGCAAGCGCGGGCCTGCATTGCCTGGAACGGCCGCCTTAATCACTCGGCTATCGACGATGTGATGAATGCCATTACGCGCCCGCTCGGCCTGGACGCCAACCGGTGGTCGGTGGCATCCATCCTCTCCAAGAAATACACAGCGGGTTCGACCCATGTGATCGTCGACCTGCCCTTCGGCCCGCAGGCGAAGCTCAAGTCGCAAGCCGAAGCACAAGCCCTGGGCGTCTTGTTCGAAGCGGTGGGCGCGGGGCTGGGCATGCAGGTGCGCGCGTTCGCGACGCACGGCAGCAAACCCATCGGGCGCGGCGTAGGCCCGGCACTGGAAGTGCGGGATGTGCTGCAGGTACTCAACGGCAGCCCCGACGCACCCGCGGACCTGCGCGAGAAGGCCCTGTTCTTTGCCGGACAGATTCTTGCGTTCGACCCGGCCGTGGGATCTCCCGCCGAGGGGCGGCGGATTGCGGGCGAATTGCTTGCCTGCGGGGCCGCAAGCGCCGCATTCGACCGGATCGTGGCCGCGCAGGGCGCAAGGGCGGCACCGGATGCACCGGGCCACCATGTCCACACCGTACCGGCCAGCACGGCGGGCGTCGTCGCGGACATCAACGGCTTTGCCATCGCTGGCATTGCGCGCGGCGCCGGCGCGCCACGCCGGCCTGGCGCTGGCGTGGACCTGCTGTGCACGGTGGGAGACCGGCTCGTTGCCGGGCAACCGCTATTCAGGATCCACGCCGAGACCGCCAGCGATCTGGAGGCGGGCGTACGGGCCCACGCTTCGGCGGAGCTCGCCGGGCCACCGATTCGTATCCGGCGGGACTAGCAGCGCGTCCGAGCGCGCCGCCTGCACTGGCGCACTGATCTATCATTTCCTTCAACCGATGAGGCAACAAATGACATCCTTATCCGTGGTACGCAGTCTCGCATCGATCTCCTTGCTGGGGGCCACGCTGTTCGGCCTGCCCGCGCAGGCGAGCGCCAATATCGGCGGCGACTTTCCACAAAAGCCGATCCGGCTGGTGGTGACGTTCCCGGCGGGCGGGGGAACCGACACGCTGGCGCGGGTGATCGGCACGGAGGTGGGCCGCAGCCTGGGCCAGCCCGTGGTGGTCGACAACCGGCCGGGCGCCAGCGGCAATATCGGCGCCGAGTACGTCGCCAAGAGCCCGTCGGACGGCTATACCTTGCTGGTTGTCAACAGCAGCTTTGCCATCAACCCCGGTGTGTTCCGCAACCTGCAGTTCGATCCGGGCAAGGACTTCAGCGCGGTGATCTCCGTGGCATCCGTGCCATCCGTCATCGCCGTACCCGTTTCTTCCAAGATCCAGACGTTCAATGACCTGCTGGCAGCGGGGCGCTCGGGCAAGCCGCCGACGTACGCCTCCTGCGGCAACGGCACGCCCCAGCACCTTGCCGGCGAGCTACTCAAGATCTCGGCCAGGATCGACCTGCTGCACGTGCCTTATAAGGGTTGCGCTCCGGCGCTCGCCGATGTGCTGGGCGGCCAGGCCGACGTCAGCATCAACACGCTCAGCAACACGGTGCCTTACCTCAAGGCCAACAAGCTGCGCGCGCTGGCCGTCACCTCCAAAGGCCGGTCGCCGCTGCTGCCCGACGTGGCCTCGGTGAGCGAGCTTGGAGTCAGTGGCTATGACGTCGACCAGTGGTTTGGCATCCTGGCCCCGGCGCACACACCGCCGGACATCGTGCTAAAGCTCAACGCGGCCATCGCCAAGGCCGTCGCCAAGCCGGAGGTCAAAGCCAATCTCGCCCAACTGGGATTTGCCACCGCCAGCAGCACCCCGGCGGAATTCCAGAAAGTGGTGAACACCGACATCGAGCGCTGGAAGAAGCTCGCCGCGCAGATCGGCCTGCGGGTCGACTAAGACCCGCAAAAAGCTAACAAAAACTCACAGAAGCCGACAGAAGCCTGCTAAAGGTCGCCAAGGCCAACTGAGACCCACGGGGCAACGCGCGCCGCCCGCCCCACCCATTCCCATTGCAGCACCGCTACGCCACGGCCATCACGGATCCCGTGCGACCGCTTGCGCCTTGCGTTTGCACTTGCCGTAAGGAAAAGACATGAAGGAAATGAAGGAAATCAAGGCAATGAAGGACGTCCCCCGCCTGACGCCCGTATTCGCATTCGCCATCGCAGCACTCACCCTGTCCGCCTCCGCCTGGGCGCAGTCCGGCCTGGTGCTCTATGGTGTCGCCGACGTCGGCATCGAATACCTCACCCACGCCGACGCCAGCGGCAACGCCCTCGCCCGGATGGCTTCGGGCAATCTGTCCGGCTCGCGCTGGGGCCTGCGCGGCACGGAAGACCTCGGCGGCGGCACCAGCGCGCTGTTCGTGCTCGAAAGCGGCTTCGATATCGATGCGGGCACGCTGGGCCAGGCCGGCCGGCTGTTCGGGCGGCAGGCCTATGCCGGGTTGAACACGCCCTATGGGCGGATCACCGCGGGCCACCAGAACAACCTGCTCTACGACATCCTGATCAACTACGACGCCATGGCCATCGCGCCGCGCTACTCCGCGTTCCTGATGGATAGCTCACTCGCGGGACGCTATGACAACGCCGCCAAGTACGTAGGGAAGTTCGGCGGGCTGACGGCAAGCGCGATGTACGCGTTCGCGCGCGGGACCTCCGTAACCATAGGCACCACCAGCACCATCACGGGCGAGACCGCCGGCAACGCACGGAACGACCGCGCCTGGAGCACCGCGCTGGAATACGCCACGGGCAACGCCGGGGCCACAATCATCTACGACCAGCAGCAGGGCACCACCGGCCTGTCCGGCCAAAACCCGGCGCAGCGCGACCGGCGCATTGCCGTAGCCGGCAGCTACGCGTTCGCTCGCGCCAAGGTGTTCGCGGGCTATCGCTGGCTGAGCGGCGACATTGGCAGCACCCCCACCGTGGCCGCGCGCCGCAACGATCTGTTCTGGCTCGGCGCGAGCTATGCGTTTACGCCAGCGCTGACGTTGAGTGCGTCGGCCTACGTGATGAACGACAAGCGCAGCGCGCAAGATCCCTGGAGCCTTGTCGGCACGCTGGACTACGCGCTGTCCAAGCGCACCGATGGCTACCTGACGCTCGGATACGTCAAGAACAAGGACGGTTCGCGTGTCGGCCTGAACGGCATCCAGGCCAGCATCGGCCCCGGCCTGAACCAGCTTGGCGCGGTGGCGGGCATCCGGCACAAGTTCTAGGCCGGGCGGGCTGCGGCACGGTGAGCAGGGCGCGGCACCCGCACAGGGTGCCGCATGGTCGGGCGTAACCGATTGTTGCCCGACGTGCGCTATGGGGCGATTGCAGACCGCCGGCATTGTCGTGCGCCATGCATGCATGGCGCACTGATAGCACAACGGCGCGAAATCGAAACGCCCGCATGCAAATCGGCTACAATAGGAACGATTTTCATTTACCAACCCTGGTGTGAGTTTGCCGACTGCGTGCCGTGCCTCGCGCCAACGGACTGGAAGCCACATGCGGTTGTCTGAACTTCCGCGGCGCACCGCCGCTGTCATCGTGTCAATCGATGACAATTCTCCTAACGATCCAATAGCACGCCGCCTGCGCGAACTCGGCTTTGTGCCGGGCGAAGCCGTACAGGTCATTGCGCTGGGACCGTTCGGCATGGATCCCCTTGTCGCCCAGGTGGGCTTTACCCGGTTTGCCTTGCGCCGCGCCGAAGCGGCCCGCATCACCGTGGAAGCGGTGAGCGCTTCCGTCTCCAGCATCACGCCGGCAGCGCAGCCCGACGCGCCCGCCGCCAAACGCTCCGCTGCCTGACCGGGCACCTGCCAAGAATATGTCTGTCGCCAACCCGACTTCCGCTTCCCAGCGTCCCGCATTGCGCGTTGCGCTGGTGGGCAATCCCAATTGCGGCAAGACCGCGCTGTTCAACCGCCTGACCGGCAGCCGCCAGAAGGTGGCCAACTACGCTGGCGTCACCGTCGAGCGCAAGGAAGGCCATTTTGTTTCGCCAGCCGGCCGCCAGGTGCGTGTGCTGGACCTGCCGGGTGCCTATAGCCTGCACGCGGCCAGCCTGGACGAAGCCATCACGCGCGACGTTTGCCTGGGCAAGCGCCCGGGCGAGCCGCGCCCCGAACTACTGGTGTCAGTGGTGGATGCCACCAACCTGCGCCTGCACCTGCGCTTCGTGCTGGAGTTGCGCCGTCTCGGGCTGCCGATGGTGCTGGTGCTCAATATGAGCGATGCCGCGGCCAAGCGCGGCATCCACATCGACCGCGACAAGCTGGCCGCCGCGCTCGGCGTGCCGGTGGTCCAGACGATTGCCGTCAAGCGCGATGGCGCCGCCAGCCTGCTGGCCGCACTGGACGCGGCCTTGCCTGAAGTGCCGGCTGCAGCCCCCGAGCCGGCATCCGACCTGGACGTGCACCAGGAGGTCAAGCGCCTGCTGGATGCCGCCGTGACCATGCCGGCACGCACCGCGGCCATGGACGACCGCCTGGACCGCATCCTGCTGCATCCGGTGTTCGGCCTGGCGATCCTGGCCGTGCTGCTGTTCCTGATGTTCCAGGCGGTGTTCTCCTGGGCCGCCCCGCTGATGGACGGCATAGAGGGCGGCGTGCACTGGTTCGGCGAGATCGTCGGCAGCCATCTGCCCGAGGGCATGCTGCGCAGCCTGCTGGTGGATGGCCTGATCGCCGGCCTGGGTGCCGTCGTCGTGTTCCTGCCGCAGATCCTGATCCTGTTCCTGTTCATCCTGACGCTGGAGGAATCCGGCTACCTGCCGCGCGCCGCCTTCCTGCTCGACCGCCTGATGATGGGCGCCGGCTTGTCCGGCCGCTCCTTTATCCCGCTGCTCTCCAGCTTTGCCTGCGCGATTCCCGGCATCATGGCCACGCGCACCATCCAGGACCCGCGCGACCGCCTCGCGACCATCCTGGTGGCCCCGCTGATGACGTGCTCCGCGCGCCTGCCCGTGTACGCCCTGCTGATCGGCGCCTTCATCCCGGCGCGCACGGTGATGGGAATGTTCAATCTGCAGGGCCTGGTGCTGTTCGTCCTCTATGTGGCGGGCATCGTGAGCGCGCTGGTGGTGGCGTACGTGCTGAAGTATTTCCGCCGCGACCGCACCGACCACCCGCTGATGATGGAGCTGCCCTCGTACCGCATCCCCAATGCGCGCGACGTGGCAATCGGCCTGTGGGAGCGTGCCCGCATCTTCCTGTCCCGCGTGGGCAAGGTGATCCTGACGCTGACGGTGCTGCTGTGGTTCCTGGCCACGTTTCCGTCGCCGCCGGACGGCGCCACCGCCCCGGCCATCGACTACAGCTTCGCCGGCATGATCGGCCGGGCGCTAGAGCATGTTTTTGCCCCGATCGGCTTCAACTGGCAGATCTGCATCGCGCTGGTGCCGGGCCTGGCCGCGCGCGAAGTCGCCGTGGGCGCGCTGGCCACCGTCTATGCGCTGTCCGGCAGCGAGGACGCCATGGCCAGCCAACTGGTGCCGATGATCGCCGCGCAATGGTCGCTCGCCACGGCGCTGTCGCTGCTGGCCTGGTACGTGTTCGCGCCGCAATGCATCTCCACGATGGCGGTGATCCGGCGCGAAACCGGCTCCTGGAAGGTGATGGCCGCCTCGACGGCCTACCTGGCGGGCCTGGGCTACCTGGCTGCCTTTGCCACGTACCGCATCACCCTGATGCTGAGCTAAAGCGAGGACATTGCAGCCATGAGCCTTTACCATGCCTTTGAAACCCTGCTGGTGCCGCTGATCGTGCTGGGCTGCACGCTCTCCGTGCTGGCTCGCTATGCACCGCGCACCCGTGAACGGATCAAGAGCGGGCTGGCGGCGCGCCTGGGCGGCACCGCGGCCACCGGCTGGCGCCAGCGCGCGGTGGCCTGGCTGGCACCGCAGGCAGCGGCCGGCTGCGCCAGCGGCTGCGACAGCGGCGGCTGCAATACCTGCGGCTCCAGCACCACCGACAGCGCGCAGCAAGTGCCCGCCCAACAGGCCGGCGAGCAGATCATCCGCTTCGTGGCCAAGCGCTGATACGGCCCCAAACCCATCGCTAGCCACGTTTTTGATCCACGCAGAAACGGGTACGCTTTGGGTTCGCCGCGCTGGTTCACAGCGTCTTCGGCACCTCCTCCCTCCCGCTTTCCCCCCTCGTCCGCACCTGCGCGGCACGATCTCCATCAGGCGGCCGTCTGGCGACGGATCATTGAAACCACAGAGAAACAAGCGCGGGCAGTTGCAACGACGCGCGGCAGGAACACATGCCGGGCGCCGCATCAGCTCACCGTTCCCGGAATCGTGATGGAAATCGGCTGCAGTTCAGGGCCGGCCGTGCAGGTCGCTGTCACCGTGAAATCGCCAAGCGCCAAGGGCGTCACCACGATCTGCGCAGCATTGACGCCACCCGCGAACGCTACGTTGGCACTGCTGGCCCAGCTCCAGCCCGTGCAGCCAAGATAGGGAACATCCGCGCCGAAGTTCTTGAGCGTGGCGGTGACGGGAATCGGCACGGGCAGCGACAGCAGCAGCTTGAGCGGTTGTGGCCCGTTATAGACCAGCGCCCACTTCGGCTGCTCCGTCACCGTCAGGCTGGCCTTGGGCGTGCCCGCTATCTTGCTGCTGGCCGCGCTCACCTGCAGCAGGCTCTGCGCGGTGGGCGTGCCGATCACGATGCTGGTGCTCAACGTGGCCTGCCGCGTGGCCGGATCCGCCGCGACGGAGAGCGTTGGCGAGGTGGCGGCGTAGCTCCAGGTGCCGTCGAAATCCGCGGTGGAATCATGCGAATCGCTGCGGATCACGCGCGCGTTGAAGACCTGCGGATAGCCGTTGAGCACCGACAGCGCGTTGATGGGCACGCCCCCTTGTGAAAGCTCGAGCCGGTAGGTGTAGCCACTGTTCTTCTGCACCGTCACCAGCATCTGCCCGCTGACAGCATTGCCGTTGGGCGCGGTGACCGAGACCGTGACGGTGCCGACCGCGGCGGCGGTATCCGAGCTGTTGACGCCCGTCAGCGATGCGGCATTCTGCGCGGCGCTGACCTGCACGTTGCTAGTCGAGCTGGCCCAGGCCCAGTCGTGCACGGCTGCGCTGACGTCGCTGCCGTTGCCATCGACCAGCGTCGCCGTGACCGGCTGCACCTGCCCGTCAACCAGCGACAGGACCGGATTCGACAGTGCCAGGTTGTAGCTGACGGCGGTGGGCTGCACGGCCACCGTGGCGGTTTGCGCGGGCAGTTGCGTGGTGCTGTTGTCCGCCGTCTTGATGGTGGCCACCACCTGGATGGTGGCCGTGCCCACCGCCACACCCGTGATGGTGGCGCTGGCGTTTGCGGCCGGCACCACGGTGGCAATGGCGTTGCTGGACGAAGTCCAGGCAAAGGTGCTGGACGACGTTACGTCCGCTCCCTTGCTGTCCACCACCGAGGCTGACATCGAGATGCTGCGGCCCACCCCGACCTGTCCCGAGGTCATCGTGAGCGTCACCGAGTATTTCACCGGGGTGGTATCCGCCGCGGTGCTCGCGGTGCTGGGCGATGCAGCGCCCGAGCCGCCACCGCCCCCGCCACAGCCCGCCATCAGCAATGCCATGGCGGCGCAGGCCAGCCACGCTGGCCACATCTTGGTGTTGCTCATGATGTCTCCCCGTATGGCGTTAAATCCCGGGCCCCCTGCCGACAAAAGCGGAAGCAGGGCGCCGCTGGCCAGACTCGTTTGGTTGGCGCGACCGGACAGGTAAATGGCGGAATTGGACAGTCACGCGCTTTCTAGGCTAGTCACGATGTGCAAGCTGCTGTACCAGCCAAACGGCTGAGAGTTCGGCGCTTATGTACGCTGACGCACGCCTGGGCTCAGTCACAAGTCCGTGCCGATGGCCAGGCGGAGGTGGCTGGCCAACTGGTTATCCGCAGGGGACCCGCGCACTCGTCCTTGACGCCCGTTCGCGTTCTCGACTATTCTTGCCGGATGCCGACCGCTGAAAAGCGGGCTCGGCATGCATGACAAGTACAAGTGATCGACGCACCTTGGTAATTGGCGTAAGCCGCGTCATCCGCGTCATCCGCACCGCTTCCCACACACCACGCAATGCACCAAGCCACCTGCTTCCACCGCCGCGCCGCCGATGCCTCCCGCATCGCTGCAGCCGTGCGCGTGCCGGCAGCAGGTCGCGCGCTGGGTACCGCCATTGCTCTAGTTGCACCGGCCCTGTCGGCGCCGCGTCTTTCCTCCTCGCTACTGCTAGACCTACTGATCGGTTGCCGGGCCTAGTGCCTAGTGGCAGTTCGGCAGCCTCGCGCCACCCTTTTTCCGCATCGGCTTTCTGACGCCTTCGCTATTGAGCGTTTCAACGCCCCGGCGATCTTGCGTCCTGCTTTTTGCCTTTTACTTTTTGCTTTTTGTCTCTTGCATCTTCCCGCGAGGAAGGAGAACCGTCATGATGTTGCGCAACCCCGCCACCAAATACCGCCCTGCCACTACCGTAGATATCGCCGACCGAACCTGGCCCGCCAAGCGCATCACGCGCGCGCCGGTCTGGATGAGCACGGACCTGCGCGATGGCAACCAAGCCCTGATCGAGCCGATGAACCCGCAGCGCAAGCTCCGCTTCTTCGAGCAACTGGTCAAGATCGGGTTGAAGCAGATCGAAGTGGCGTTCCCCTCGGCCTCGCAGACCGATTTCGATTTCGTACGGATGCTGATCGAGGAAGACCGCATCCCGGACGACGTGACCATCGTGGTGCTGACCCAGGCGCGCGAAGACCTGATACAACGCACCATCGAATCCGTGCGCGGCGCCGCGCGCGCCGTGGTGCACCTCTACAACCCGATCGCCCCCGCGTTTCGCCGCATCGTGTTTGGTGCGAGCCGCGAGGAGGTCAAGGAGATCGCGCTGGCGGGCACCCGCCTGATCAAGGCGCTGACCGACGGCATGCCCGAGACGGCATGGACCTACGAATACTCGCCCGAGACCTTCAGCATGACCGAGCTGGATTTCTCGCTCGAGGTTTGCGATGCGGTATCCGCGATCTGGCAGCCTAGCGCCACGCGCCCGCTCATTCTCAACCTGCCGACCACGGTGGAATGCAGCACACCCAATATCTTCGCCGACCAGGTCGAATGGATGCACCGGCATCTTGCACGGCGCGCAGACATCGTACTGTCGGTGCACCCGCACAATGACCGTGGCACCGCAGTGGCAGCCGCCGAGCTTGCCGTGATGGCGGGCGCCGATCGCGTGGAAGGCTGCTTGTTTGGCAATGGCGAGCGCACCGGCAATGTCGACCTGGTGACGCTGGCGTTGAATCTCTACACGCAGGGCGTGGACCCCGAGCTCGATTTTTCCGACATCGATGAAGTGCGCCAATGCGTGGAGGATTGCAACCAGCTCCCCGTGCATCCGCGCCACCCGTATGTGGGCGACCTCGTCTTCACGGCCTTCTCCGGCTCGCACCAGGATGCGATTCGCAAGGGCTTCGCGCAGCAGAAGACGGATGCGATCTGGGAGGTGCCATACCTGCCGATCGACCCGGCCGACCTTGGTCGCAGCTACGATGCGGTGATCCGCGTAAACAGCCAGTCCGGCAAGGGCGGCATGGCCTACCTGCTGGAACAGGTGCACGGCATCTATATGCCGCGCCGCCTGCAGATCGAGTTCAGCCGCGCGGTGCAGTCGATGACAGACGAGAGCGGGCTCGAAGCCAGCGCCGATGACTTGTATGGCTTGTTCAAGCGCGAATATCTCGAACATGAGGCGCCGCTGCGTTATATGGGCCATCAGATGGTGTCCGGCAACGACGGCCAGGTGGAGATCGAAGTGGCGTTGCTGCGCGATGGCGAAGCGCTGCGCGCGCGCGGCCGGGGCAACGGCCCGATCGATGCATTCGTCAGCGGCCTCAAAGGCGCGCTGGACATGCCGGTGCGCGTGATGGATTACCACGAGCACGCGCTGTCGTCCGGCGCCAATGCTGCCGCGGCCTGTTATGTGGAAGTGCGGGTAGGAGACTCCGCCACGGGCTTTGGCGCTGGCATCGACGCCAGTATCGTCACGGCATCGCTCAAGGCCGTGGTGTCGGGCGTAAACCGCCACCTGCTTGCGGCCAGCCAAGTGCGGCGCGAGCAAGCCCTGGCCGATTGATGCCGCCCGCGCCCGGGCTCAAGGCCTCGGCGCAGAAAAACCGGTGTGCCCCGCCCCCACGGGGCACACCCGGAAAGACGCCCTTGCGGGACGCCCACGACATGCTCGTTGCTTGACTGTGTGCACAGCGTAAGGCGGGTGCAAACTTGCCGCCACGAATATTTGCGCATGTCCTTAGAAGCCCGGCCCGGGATTGGAAATGCGAAAGCGCGCTGCGCGGCTCGTGCGCAAGCAGCCCAGCGCGGGCCGGGACTGTAGCAACGCGGCGACGCATGCGCATGCGCGCGCCACCGATGCCCATCTTCTTGCTTTCGGTCAAGGCTCGACCGGAAACGCTGCGCCAAACTGTGCGTGAAGTTTCCTAAAACACGAGCCAACCATCATGAAGAAGCACCTGCATATCCGTCTGTGCACCACTGCCATTGCCACCCTTGCCGTGCTCGGCGCCGTTGCCGCAACGCCTGCCGCTGCCGCCGATGAAGCGCAGGGCAACTGGATGGTGCGCTTGCGCGGCACCTATCTCGACATGGCCGGCAAGTCCGACCCGATCGGCGGCGTTGGCGCCTCGGACCGCATCACGGTCAACAACAAGTGGATTCCGGAACTCGATGTCACCTACTTCTTCACGCCGCACATCGCCGCCGAGCTGGTGCTGACCGTGCCGCAGAAGCAGAACGTCTACCTGGATGGCAACAAGATCGGCTCCTTCACCCATCTGCCGCCGACGCTGCTGGTGCAGTATCACTTCATTCCCAACGGCACCTTCCGCCCGTATATCGGCGCTGGCCTGAACTTCACGCGCATCTGGGGTGCCGACATTGCCAACAATTCGCTGTCGCTCGACAGCTGGAGCGTGGCGCCGGCCCTGCAGATCGGCATGGACTACAAGCTCACCAAGAACTGGTTCCTCAATGCCGACGTCAAGAAGGTGTGGCTGTCGAGCGATGTGAAGGCGGCCGGTGTGAAGGTCTCGAACGTGAGCCTGGATCCGTGGCTGTTCAGCATGGGTGTGGGCTACCGCTTCTGACGAATCGCGGTACGTCGCTCCACGGCACAACGAACGCGCGGCGGATCCCGCGTCAGGTTCTGGCTTGGCGCGGGATCTGCCGCAATGCGTTGCGACTCAAGCCATAGAAGCGCGCGACCACGGCCATCTCCGAGCCAGCATCCAGCAGCGCTTGCGCTGATTTCCGGCTCCGCAGTATCTGCGGGATGCTGGCGAGGAAAACGCTCGCCACGTCCGGGTCGAAATGCGTGCCGGAACCTGCCGAGACAATCGACAGCGCATCGTCGTCGCTCATGCCGGGACGATAGCAACGCGACTCCGTCATGGCATCGAACGCATCGGCGAGCGCCACGATACGCGCGGCCAGCGGGATCTCCTTGCCGGCCAGGCCGCGTGGATAGCCCGTGCCGTCGAAACGCTCGTGGTGATGGTGCGCGACCTGCGATGCCAGACGCATCAGCACGTCCGCACTGCCCGCGAGGATGTTCGCGCCGATCTCTGCATGCCGCTCGATCACCTGCCGCTCTTCGGGGAGCAGCTTGCCAGGCTTGAGCAGTACGGCATCGGGGATGGCAAGCTTGCCCACGTCGTGCGCCGGCGTAACGAGCCGTATGCGCTCGCAGTGCGCCGCATCCAGCCCCAGCAGATCGGCAAGGCAGGCGGCGATCGTCGCGGTGCGAACGAGATGGCCCGATGCATGCGGGTAACGCAAGCAGCCAGCGAGCGTCAGGCTGGCCAGCGTCATAACCGCATGGGGATTCGTAGTCATGGTGCTGAAGCTGGGCGAAGCGCGAGATTCTATGCCTGTCGAGGCATATCGCCAATAGCTGATGGCGAACCGCCTTCGTGGCCACGCACTTCGCCTGCCTCAATCCATGCTGAGACTGGCCTATGCGGTGTTTCCGGAACGGCACAATATGTCAGCCAAGGTCAGGGTGTTCCTTGACTTCCTGGTGGCGCATTTCGAGGGGAAGCCGGCCAAGGCGCGTGGCGGCCCGACCGCGTGGTGAGTGAGGGATGCAAGGCACCGGCGTCCCCGCTCGCACGGGAACGCCGGCAGGAGCCAGCCTACCGAAACGCCGGCTCGTCGAAACTACGCAGCTTTCGCGAGTGCAGTTGCTCGGCACCGCCCTCGCGCAAGATGCGAATCGCCTCCAGCCCGATCGACATATGCTGGCTCACCCGCTGCCGATAAAACGCATTGGCCATGCCGCGCAGCTTGAGTTCGCCATGCAGCGGCTTGTCGGACACGCATAGCAAGGTGCCATACGGCACCCGCAGGCGGAAGCCGTTGGCCGCGACCGTGGCGCTTTCCATGTCGATGGCAATCGCGCGCGACTGGTTGAAGCGGGCGTACAACGCCTTGGACTTGAGCTCCCAGTTGCGGTCGTCCGTGGAGACAACGGTGCCGGTGCGCATGCGGGTCTTCATCTCGTTGCCGGACAAGCCCGTCACACGCACCACGGCCTCTTGCAGCGCGACCTGGATCTCGGCGATAGGCGGCACCGGCACCCAGGGCGGCAGGTCGTGATCGAGCACGTGGTCATCGCGCACATACGCGTGCGCCAGGACGTAGTCGCCGAGTTGCTGCGAGCGGCGCAGGCCGCCGCAGTGGCCAACCATCAGCCAGCAGTGCGGGCGCAGCACGGCAAGGTGGTCGGTCATGGTCTTGGCGTTGGACGGGCCCACGCCGATATTGACCAGCGTGACACCGAGATTGTCCTCGCGCACCAGGTGATAGGCGGGCATCTGCGGCAGCGCGCGCGGGCGCAGCGCGTCGTCGGGCTCGGCCTCGCCGCGCTCTTGCATCACATCGCCGGGTTCGACGAAGCGCACGTAGCCGTCCGCGCCTTGCGCGTCTTCGGCGGCCATCAGCGAGCGGCCGAGCGCAATGAATTCGTCGACGTAGCGCTGATAGTTGGTAAACAGCACAAAGCGCTGGAAATGCTGGGGCGCGGTGCCGGTGTAGTGATAGAGCCGCTGCAGCGCCAGGTCCACGCGCTCGCCGGGAAACATCGAGAGCGGCCAGGCTTCGCCGGGCACCGGCTCATAGGTGCCGTTGGCAATGGCGTCGTCGATGCGGCTCAGTTCGGGCAGCACGAACGAGGCTTCGAGCTCGCGCGCCTGCGTGTAGCTGATGTCCGTGGTGGAGGCTTCGATGACGAACGGCAACGGGATCGGGCGGCGGCTGACGCCGACCACCACGGGCACGCGGTGGTAGCGTATCAGGCGCTCGATCTGGTCGCGGTAGTAATCGGCCAGCAGTTCGGGGCGGGTGACCGTGGTGCCGTAGACCCCGGGGTAGGCAACCGTGCCCCAGGATGGCCGGCTGTCGGTGACCATGGTTTCGAGATTGACCGAGATGCCAAGGTAGGGATAGCAGGCATGTGCCGCGGACGGCAGCGGCTGGCCCTGGGCGAAGGCATCGAAGCGCGCGCGGATCGCGCCGACCGAGGCATCGTAGATTTCACGGATGCGAGCCAGCGCCGCGTCGGCGTCGGAGAACTCGGCCAGCTGATCGGCCGGATGGGCGGAAGAGAAGATCGAGGCATTCATGGGAAACATGATACCCCGCTACAGAGCGGAAGCAACATGGCCTGCCGCAAATTGACGGGCCTTCGCGCGCTCGCTACACTGCCTGCAGTCTTTTTTTGCGGCCCCGCGCCGCACTCGCCTCGTGACGCCCCCCATTAGAAGGGCAGCGCCGAGTTGCCGTATCTGCTTGCATTGGGAGCCCCGATGGAAATCCGCAATCTGCTGCCAGAAGAGATCGAGGCGGCCAGACAACTCCTTGCGGCCAACGGATGGGCGCACCGCGTTGCCAACACGGAACGCTTCGCCCGGCTGATCGCCAACTCGCAACGGGTGGTGGTGGCGGTCGATAACGGAGAGATCGTGGGTTTCGCGCGGGCGCTGTGCGACGATATCTCCAACGGTTACCTGTCGATGGTCGCGGTGACGCCGAGCCATCGCCGCCGCGGCATCGGCCGCGCGCTGGTGCGCCACATCGTCGGCAACGATCCCGATATCACGTGGGTGCTGCGCGCCGGGCGCTCGTCCGAGGCGGCCTTCTTCGGGCAGCTCGGCTTTGTGCCCTCGCTGGTGGCCATGGAGCGCCGGCGCACCTGAGCCGGGCCCGGCGGGCTGGCCTGCCGCTCAATCCTTCATCGCGCACAACAACACATGGCCTCTTCCACCGGTTGGTTTCATTGGGCGTTGCTGTCGGCCGTATTTGCCGCGCTGACGGCGATCTTCGCCAAGATCGGGCTGGAAGGCATCAACTCGGACCTTGCCACGCTGGTGCGCACGGCGGTGATCATCGTGGTGCTGAGTTTTTTCGTGGTGCTCACGGGCAAGTGGAGCAACCCGCTCGCGCTGTCGCCGCGGACCTGGATCTTCCTCGTGCTCTCCGGACTTGCCACGGGCGCCTCATGGGTGTGTTACTTCCGGGCGCTGAAGATTGGCGATGCCTCGAAGGTGGCGCCGGTGGACAAGCTGAGCCTGCTGCTGGTGGCGGTGTTCGCCGTGATCTTTCTCGGCGAACGCCCCAACCTGCGCGAGTGGGCCGGCATCGCGCTCGTCGGCGCCGGCGTGCTGGTACTAGGGTTCAAGCGCTAAGAGGCAACTCCGGCACATGGGGTCGCATCGACATTACCGGTCCGTGCGCAGCGGCCCGTATTCCACCGGCACCCAGGCGTAGCCCTTGCTCTCCACGCGCACATGGCCGATCCCCGGGAACGGCAGGTGGGCGCCCGCCACCCACAGCTTGCCGCGCGCGGCATCGGCGAACATCTTCTTGCGCGTGCGCACCGCCTGCGTGCTGTCCGAGTCGAATTCCAGCGCCACCTCTGGGCGGCGGAACTGCACCGCGTGGCTGTGCACGATATCGCCCCACACCAGCAGGCTTTGATCGCCTGACTTGAACAGGTAGCCACTGTGGCCCGGGGTGTGCCCGCGCGCCGGCACCGCGCTCACGCCCGCCACCAGCTTGTCGCCCGCGCCAAAGGTACGCATCCGGCCGGCGGCCTGGTAAGGGGCGACGGCGGCGCGCGCCATGGCGAACGAGGACTGCGCGTCCTGTGGCGCGCGCGCGGCGGTGGCTTCGTCCAGCCAGTAGCCCGCCTCGGCCTTGTCGACATACACGTTGGCGTTGGCGAAGACGGCCTTGCCGTCGGCCGTCAGGCCGCACGCGTGATCGCCGTGCATATGAGTCAGCAGCACCGTATCGACCTGGGCGGGGTTGTAGCCCGCCGCGCGCAGGTTCTCGACAACGCGGCCCAGCGTGGGGCCGAAGCAAGCCGCCGTGCCGGTGTCAACCAGGATCAGGTTGGTGCCAGTGTTGATCAGGTATGCGTTGACGGCGGTCTGCATGCCGGGCGTGGAGGCCACGAACATGCGCGCGAGCAGGCCTTGTACCTCGCCCGGGCTGGTGAACTTGAGCACCTTGGTGTCCAGGTCGACATAGCCGTCGTAGAGCGCGGTGACCTCGAACTGGCCCAGCATCATGCGGTAGTAGCCGGGCACCTGGGTCTTCTGCTGGGCCGGCGGGGCCGCTGGCGGCCGGACCTGCGCCAGCGCGGGCAGGCCGGCAAGGGCGAGGGCGCAGACCATCGAAAGCGAAGTCAGGCGGGCAGCAAGGCAGGGCAGGGTCATGGGTCGATCCTTTAGGAGGGCAAGCCAGGCAAGGCCACGTGCCGCTGCCTGATCAACGGCTGTTTTGCGCAGCGCCGGAACGCAGATACGCCAGCGCCGGTGCCAACTGTGCCAGTGCCGGAGCCTGCGCGCAAACGTGCGAAGCAGTGCTCCAGGGATAGGGCAGGCGGGCCAGCCAGCCGTCGAGCACCTGTTGTGCGGTGTCGGCGGGCAACACGTCCATGGCCTCGATCACGATGGTGAGTGCCTGCACGCGCCGGGCGCCATCTTGCCCGGAGAACTCCCACGCGTAGCTGCCGCAGCCCACGCGCACACCGCCGCTGGCCTTGTCGGTCATGCCTACCAGCCAGTCACAGCCATAGCGTTGCGCGTCGGCTGCGGGCGGGGCCTCCGCCAGGCAGAACGTGTAGACGTTGTCGTAGCTCTGGCCAAAGCGCCGCACCAGCACGTCGCTGATCGTGGCCAGGCCTTCACTGCGGGCCGGGAACACGATGGCCTCGGACTTGACCGTCATCTCCAGCGTGGCATCGGCAGCGAAGGCGTGCGCCATCAGATGGGGGCGGTTCTCATCCTTGGCGCGGATATAGGTGCGGATCAGGGCCTGGGGATCGAGGGCCCCGGAAAACGTCGATACGGGTGCGTTCATGCGTGCCTTTTGCGTAGTTGGCGGCATGGTAGCCCGTCTCCCGCGCCAGCGGTGGCGCGGCCCTCCCGCCAGCAAGGTTGCTTCGGAATGCGCCGATTCCCGCAATCGCACCGGCCTGGTTGCCTTTGCTTCAAGACCTTTCGTCACGAGCACGTCATCAAGCCGGCATAGATTGTGGCCCTGCCGCCGCCCGCCCCCACAGGCGGGCGGCAAACGAGAACACACGAGAACAAACGAAAACAACGAACGAGTGAAAGATCGATGATCAAGCGAAAGCAATGGGCTGCAGTGGCCTGTACCCTGGCAACGGCAGCGCTGGCCGCCTGCGGCGGCGACGGCGACCAGACGCAGGCTGCGCAAGCGGGCAGCGGCGGCAGCACCGGAGGCAATGGCGGCAATGGCGGCGCGGTGACGCAGCCGGCCGCGCTCACGCCGCTGGCGGGCGGCTCGCTCTATGTCGGCGCGGTGAGCTTCGGCGATACCGTGTCCGTTGCGCTCGACCAGCCGGCCACCGGCCAAGTCACGCTACGCTTTCTCGATTCCCGCTTTGGCCTGGGCGGCACGCTGGTGGGCAGCTACACGCGTAGCGGCGACACCTACAAAGTCACCAAGCTGGCGGCAGCCGGTGCCGACGTACCCGCGGCACTGGCCACCGCCGCGAGCGCCATCAGCTTTGAGTTCGTGGTCGATGCCGGCGTGCTGTCCGGTGCGCTGGGCCAGGTGCCCAACCTCCTCGCGGGCGGCGGCGCGCTGCTCCAGGGCCACGTGAGCGCGGCCAACAAGGGCGCGCAGCTAAGCGATGTCGCTGGCGTCTACAACTATCTGCGCCAAGCAGGCACCACGGCCGCCGTAGGACAGGTCAAGATCTCCGCGAACGGGACGGTGCGCGCCTGCGCCGGCGCCGCCTATGCCGACAATTGCGCCGGCGGCGAAAGCGGCACGCTCGCCGCGGACGCCGACCAGCAGCGCTTCCCCGGCGCCTTTGCCGTGACGCTGGGCGGCAGCAAGATCGGCCGCCTCTTCGTGGCACGCCAGGATGGTCAGGCAACGCTGTTCGTCGACGAAGCCGCCAGCAATGCCGACGGCAGCCCACGCAACGGCAGCTGGGTGCTCAAGAGCACGCAGGCCATTGCCGCTGGCGCCGCCGACGGCGACTGGCTATGCGCCGAGCCCGAGCTGGACGACGGCAACGCGGCCACTGGCCGCACCCGCCGCAACATCGTGTCGATCGCGGGCAACCGGCTCGCCGCCGACAATATCGCCACGGACGTCGCGCTGAACTACAACGCGGCCATCGGGGCCAGTGGCGCCATCGCCACCGGCGCCAATGGGCTGATCTCCGGGGCCTGGCAGGACACCGTCGCCGCCCAGCCGCAAGCCGCCTCGCTGGCGTTTCTGCCGGTCACCGCCAAGCTGGCCTACCAGCTGCGCGACGTACCCGGCGCCAAGCGCCGCCTCCAGAGCGTTTGCACGCCGCTGGCCGCGCAAACCCCGACCACCACTTACCTGCAAGCCAAGGCCGGCGATATCGTGCAGGTCACGCTGGCCGACCTGCGCCCGACCCAGCCAGCCATCGGCTTCGACCAGATCTACTACAAGCTGGGCCGCTACGCGGCCGACCCGGCCAAGAAGTTCGACGATGCCTGCGAGGCCAACGGCCAGAACAAGGCCAGCACGACGACCGCTGCCTCGCGCCTGGACAACCTCGCCTCCTTCACCTGCACCAAGGCGGTCGGCAACAAGCCTGCGGATATGAAGACCATGGTGATCGGCCCGGCGGGCAAGCCGTACCTGACTGACGGCCATCACACCTTCACCAGCGTGTGGGAGGCTACCGACGGCGGCCCGCAGGCGAAGATGTGGATCAAGGTGCAGGACAACCTGGCCACGCAGGACCGCGCCACGTTCTTCCGCACGCTACGCGAGCGCAAGCTGATGTGGCTGAGGGACACCGCCAACCGCCCGACCACACCGGCCGATCTGCCGCCGGCGCTCGGCCTGCGCAACGGCCTGGGCAACGACCGCTATCGCTCGCTGGTGTATTTCACGCGCGACATCGGCTACCAGCAACTGGCGGACGCCACGGAGTTCACGGAGTTTTACTGGGGTGACTGGCTGCGTCAGCGCGTCAACCTGGACAACTACCGCCTGGACGACACCACGAGCTACCTGAGTGCCGTGCGCGCAGCGGCCACCGCCATGGTGGCGCTGGCCCCCGCCGATCCGGTGAGCAGCGGCAAGACCGCCGTGGCGCTGGGCGGGCTGACGGTGCTCAACGAGACGGAGTTCACGGCGTTGTCGCAGCCGGTGGGCAGCGCCAAGCCCGGCAAGCTGCCGTATGCGGTGGGCTACAAGGCGACGCTGGCCCAGTAAGCTGGCCTGGCCGCCTCGCCGTGCAGGTGGATCGCACAGCGAGGCGGCGCAACGACGCCAGAATCTTTTTGAAATGGCCTCTTATTCAGGCTGGATGTTGGCGGCCTTGATGATGCGGCCCCACTTGGCCGATTCCTGGGCCTGGAACTTGGCCAGCTCTGCGGGCGTGCTGGTAAATACATCGGTGCCGGTGGACTGGTAGAAGTTTGCCGCCGTCTCGCTCCTGGCGGCCTTCACCATCAGGGCGTTGAGCTTGTCCACCACCGGCTGCGGCGTCTTGGCCGGCGCGTAGGCGGCGAACCAGTAGCTCATCTCATAGCCCTTGACGCCGGCTTCGTCGATGGTCGGCACATTGGGCGCCAGCGGCGAGCGCGTCTTGCCCGACACACCGAGCGCCTTGAGCTTGCCGCTCTTGACCTGGGGCAGGCCGGTGGCGGTATCCGTGATCATCATCTGGATCTGGTTGCCCAGCAGGTCGGTGATGGCCAGCGGGTTGCTCTTGTAGGGCACGTGCAGCAACTGCACATGCGCCATCTGCTGGAACAGCTCCCCGGCAATGCGCGAAGACGAACTGCCGCTGCCAAAGCTGAGCTTGCCCGGCTCCTTCTTGGCCAGCGCGATGAATTCCCCCACGTTGTTGACCGGCAACTGCGGGTTGACCACCATGATCTGGCCGCCACGGCCCAGCGCGGTCACCGGCACGTAGTCCTTGACCGGATCGTAGGGCAGCTTCTTGAACAGATGCTCGTTGGCCGCATGCGTGGTGTTGGTGCTGATCAGCACGGTATAGCCGTCCGGGCTGGCCTTGGCCACGTCGCTGGCAGCGATAAAGCCGTTGGCGCCGGGCTTGTTGTCGACCACCACCGTCACCTTGGCATCGACCGTAATGGCCTGGCCGATCGCGCGGGCGAGCTGGTCCGTGGCGCTGCCGGCGGCGAACGGCACCACGAAGCGAATCGGCTTGTCCGGAAACTCCGCCTGCGCCGGGCCGGCCAGCAGCGCGAGCGCCGCGGCGGCGGCGATGCCGGTGACCACTTTCAGGCGGGAAGCGGGCTTGGTGTATGCGGACATCTTTGGTCTCCTGTTCGAATCTGGAATCGTTCTGGTTTGTCGTTTTGGTTTGTCGCTTTACTTCGGTGTTCTGCTTCGGTGTTCTGCTTCAACCAGCGCCGGCCAGCCGCGGGGGCAAAGGGATTTCCAGTTGCAGCAGCAGGAAAGACAGTGCCTTGCCGTGCGTATCCAGGTTGAGGGCATCGTTCACGCCGCCATCGAGCACGCCGTCGATGACGAAGTTCATCGCCTGCAGCGAGGACACCAGGTAGCGCTTGACCGCCTCTGGCTGGCGGTAGCGAAACAGCGCCGCCACCGCGTCCTCGGTGACATGCGCGACAAGGTGGTCGAAGTCGCGCGCGTCGTAGGCGATCACGCTGATGTTGGAGCGATCCCCCTTGTCGCCCGTGCGTCCGTGCGCGAGCTGGTAGAGCGCGATGGTGGTACGGGTAGCGGTAGCGGCGGTTGCGTTCATGGCAGCAGGGAGTGGCTTGCGGTGACGGCGCTGCGCGGCACCAGGCAGGACATGGCGTTCAGCCGCGCGCGCAACGCGGTGCGCACACCGCCGCCGCCGGCGGGGCCGCAGGTGTACAGCGCATTGACTTCACGCAGCAGCGCTTCGGCCACGGGCTTGTCCTCATGGGCCAGCGCAGCGCGCAGGCGTACGTCCTGCGCCTGTGCCTCGCCGGGTTGTGTTTGTTGCAGCAGGCGGCCGCCATCGTCGGCAAAGACGCTCAGCACACCGATCAGGTCGAAGCGGATCGGCACCGCATGGCCGAGCAGGTCCATGCGCTTGCGCACGATCTGCGCAGCCAGGCGTGCGCGCGCCGCCGCGTTCGGGCCGGCGTAGGAGATCTCGCCTTCCGCGATCCAGCCGCCTTCGTAGAACAGGTTGGCCTTGAGCTGCTCGGGCCGCTCGCGGCCACGCACATTGCGCACCGCCACGCGGTCCGGGCCAATCTGCTCGACCGTGGCCGCGCTGATGTCGGCGACGACGTCGGGCGTCAGATAGGCGGCGGGGTCGTGCACCTCGTAGAGGAGCTGCTCCTTGACCGTGCGCAGGTCCACGCAGCCGCCCGTATCCGCCGCCTTGCCCACTTCGATATTGCCGTCTTCGTCCAGGCGCACGATGGGATAGCCGACGGCGTGCACATCCGGCACGTCCTTCATGCCGGGATCGGCGAAATAGCCGCCGGTGACCTGCGCCCCGCATTCCAGCAAATGCCCGGCCATGGTGGCGCGCGCCAGGCGGTCCCAGTCCTGCCACGACCAGCCAAAATGCGCCATGGCCGGGCCCACTGCCAGCGCGGGATCCGCCACGCGGCCGCACACCACTACCTGCGCGCCGGCGCGCAGCGCATCGGCAATGCCCTGCGCGCCAATGTAGGCGTTGGCGCAAACGAAGCGCGCCTCCGGAAAGCCCGCGCCGACAATCTTGCGCAGTACCGCGCGGCCCGCATCGTGCGAGAGATCGTCGCCCTCCACCACCGCCACCCGCGGCGGTGCCAGGCCCAGCTCCGCCGCCAGCGCGCGCACGCGCTGCGCCGCAGCATGGGGATTGGCCGCGCCGAAATTGCCGACGATGGGAATGCCGTTGGCCAGGCACAGCCCCAGCACCGGCGCGAGCAAGGCGTCGAGCAGCGGCTCGTAGCCGTGGGCGGGATTGTTGCGGCGCGCCAGCTGGGCCAGCGCCAGCGTGCGCTCGGCCAGCGTCTCGAACATCAGCACGGCCGGCCCGCCCGCTGCGATCAGCGTGCGCACCACGGGCAGGGCGGCGTCGGTGCGGTCGCCGGAGAAGCCGGCGCCGGAGCCGATCAGCAAAGGGGCGGTCATAGGATGAAAGCCTGGTGAGAACCGGGTGAACAAAGGCTGGCCGCGCGCGGGGTTGCGGGCCGATGCGGCTATTCTAGACGCGCCGCCGTCAACCAAAAAGCGGATAATTTGGATTAATCTATCGACTTTCCAGATTAAATCGAAGCCGCTCGCGCTTGCCAATGAACCTCTCCGTCAAACACCTGCGCGCCTTTGTGGCCCTGGTCACGCACCGCAACTTCACCCGCGCGGCGCAGGCCTGCCATTTGTCGCAATCCGCCTTCAGCGCGCTGATCCAGACGCTGGAGGAGCAAGCCGGCACGCGGCTGTTCGAGCGCACCACGCGCCATGTGGAACTCAGCGTGGAAGGACGGCGCTTCGAAGACGTGGCGGCGCGGCTGCTGGCCGATTTCGAGACCGCCTTCGCGGAGCTGCGCGACCACGCCGAACGCCGCAAAGGACGCGTCTCGATCGCCGCGCTGCCCTCGCTGGCGGCAGGCGACCTGCCGCCGATCCTGGCCGCCTTCCACCAGCGCTACCCCGGCATCACCATCGAACTGTTCGACCTGCTGGCTGACGGCTGCATCGACCTGGTCAGGCGCGGCCGCGCGGATTTTGCGCTGGCGCCCGCCCCCGCGCAGGATAGCGACCTGCGCATCGAGCCCCTGGTAACGGACACCTTCCACCTGGTCTGCCCCGCAGGCCATCCCCTGGCCAGCCGGCGGCGCGTGACACCCCAGGCGCTGGCAGGCCTGCCCTTTATCCAGCTCTCCCGGACCAGCAGCGTACGCCAGCACCTGGATGCCGCGCTGCATCCGCTCAAGCTCAACGGGGTCATGGAAGTGGAACACCTGGCCACCGTGGCCGCGCTGGTAGCCGCCGGACTTGGCGTGACCGTGGTGCCAGCCCTGGCGCTATTCCAGTTCCAGCAAGAAAGCCTGGCCATCCGGCCCATGCAGCTGCCATCGCTGGTGCGGGATATTTGCCTGGTGCGGCTAAGGGAAAGAGGCGACTCAACGGCAGCCGCCGCGATGATCGAAGCGCTGCAAGCCCATTTCAAGAAGGGCAAGGCAGGGTAATCGACAAGATGGTCCTGCACACCGACGAGCACCAGCACAAGCATGGCGCCAGACCCGCGATCCGGTGTAGCCGTGATCCCCGAACGAAGGGCGGGAATCACCCCAGCGCGATGCGAAGCGAGCCGTCAGGGTTTTCATCTCCCGTTATGGGGCGCCTCGTCGGAAGGCAAAAAGAGCGGAAACGAGGGGGCCATGTTTGAGCATCGCCTTAAGGCGATGTGAGTTTGGCCCCCGGCCGCTCTTTTTGCCTGCCGACGAGGAGTCTTTCGCCCCATCCGGGTCGCTTCTTTGCCTACTTTCTTGGCGAGACAAGAAAGTAGGTCGCCGCCCCGCAGGGGAGGTGAAACCGCAGTTGCTTTTGACTTTGAAGTTAATAAGTTGCAGTTGCAGTTTCAACCCAAAATCAAAAATCAAAAATGCGCCAGATACCCCCCATCCACCGCCAAAACATGCCCAGTAACATATGAAGCCGCCCCCGAAGCCAGAAAAACCACCGCCCCCGCAATCTCCTCCGGCTGCCCCCACCTCCCAAGCGCAGTCCTCTGCCGCAACCACTCGGCAACGCCAGCGTCATCCACCATCGGCTGATTAGGCTCGGTAGCAAAATACCCGGGCGCAACCGCATTCACAGTCACCCCGTCGCGCCCGAGATCCGCTGCCATGGCGCGCGTCAGCGCATCGAGCCCACCCTTGGTAGCGGGATACAGCACATCGTTGGCACGCGCCACCTGCCCGGCAATCGAGCTGACATTGACGATGCGACCGTAGCGCCCGCGCCGCATCAGCTGCGCCGCGTGGCGGCACAAGGCGTAAGGCGCCACCAGGTTGGTCTCCAGCATCTCGCGCAGGTCCGCCGCGCCCAGGTGCGCCATATTGCTGCGGTTGCGCGCGCCGGCGTTGTTGACGAGGATATCCAGGCGGCCATGCGTGGCATCGATGTGGGCGAAGGCGGCGTCAACCGCGGCCGCATCGGTGACGTCGAGCACCAGCGGCTCGGCGCGGCCGCCGTCAGCGGCCAGCGCGGCAACGGCGGCATGCACGCGCTCGGCGTTGCGCGCGGCGACGATGACGTGTGCACCGGCTTGCGCCAGCCCGGCGGCAATCGCCTGGCCCAGGCCTTGCGCGCCGCCGGTGACCAGCGCCACGCGGCCTTCGAGGGAAAAAGGTAAGGTAGCCATGCGGCGACTATACCGCAGCGGGCCTAGCGGATCAGCTTGCCGGTGGACGACACGATCGACATTTCGACAAACGACGAACCCGTATGCCGCGTCGGGCTGTAGCTGATCAGGATGCCGCCGAGGTCATAGTCGCGCAGGCTCTCCAGCGCGCCGACCAGCCGCTCGCGCGTCAGGTCCGGCCCGGCACGGCGCAAGCCCTCTACCAGCACCTTGGCCGACATGAAACCCTCCATCCCGGCATTGCTCGGGTCCACGCCTTGCTGCCGCGCCAGGCTGCGGTATTCGCTGGCAATGCTCATCTGGCTTGAATTGGTGCCTGGCACCACCTGCGTGATGATCAGGCCGCGCGCATCCTCGCCGAGCTCCTTGATAAAGGAGTCGGCAGCGTTGTTGGACAGCGTGACGAACTGCGCCTGGCTGCCGCCGCGGCGCAGTTCCTTGATCAGCCGCGCCGCCTCGGAGCCGGAGCCGATGACCAGCACCGCTTGCGGGCCGGCCTTGTTGATGGCGGTGACACCGGCCTGGATATCGCCCATCGGGCGCGCAAACGAGGCACTGGCCGCCGGCTGCACGCCACGCGCCTGCAGCGCGGTGCTGAAGCCTTCGAACACGTCCTGGCCAAAGCCGTCGTTGGCGTAGAAGATGGCGATGCGGGTCATGCCCGAGGTGGCAAGATGGTTGATTGCGCGGGCCACCTCGTCCTGGTACTTGGCGCGTACGTTGAACACGTAGCGGTTGACCGGGCGGTGCAAGGTGATGGCGCCGGTCAGCGGCGCCACCAGCGGCACCTTCTCGGTGTTGACGATGGGCAGGATGCTTTCGTTCTGCGGCGTGCCGCGCACCATGAAGAGCGCGAACACCTTGTCTTCCTGGACCAGCTTGCGCACATTGTCGGGCGTGCGCTTGGCGTCGAAGCCGTCGTCGTACGTCACCAGCTCGATGCGCCGCCCTCCTACACCGCCGTTGGCGTTGACCGTTTTCAGGTAGACCTGCGCCCCGGCGATCTGCTCCTTGACCGAGCCCGCCACCGGCCCGGTCACCCCGGCCGATTGCCCGATCTTGATGGTGGTCCTGGTGACCCCTTGCTCGGCCTGTGCCAGCGGCGCAAGCCCACCCAGCGTGGCGGCCAGCAGGCCGCACGCCATCCATGTTGTCTTCATCTCCGACCCCTCGTTCGTTTGCGAATCTTTTGCTTTGTCATGCGCGCCACGGATGGGCGCGGCGACAAGCAAATTACCTCAAAGCAAGGCGATTCGGCAAATCGCTGTTGCAAAAGCGGCGAGGGAGGGCTCGGCTGGGGAAATATCGGGAGCTGGCCCGCCGGGGCAGGCGGCCCTCAGGCCGCCGAGCCTCGGCGTGACAACGGGACCGTCCTGCCCATCAGGATGAGGGCAAGCGCAAGGGAGAACTCAGGGAAAAGCGGGTACGGCGGGATCCAGCCCGGCGAAGCGAGCTTCCGGGTGGGCCGATTGCAGCAGCGCTTCGATTTCCTCGACGCGGCCACGCGGCACGTCCACCATCAGCAGGATCTTGCCTTCCTCGATGTCCTTTTCGAAGGCCTTGTGCCGGCTGTTGGGCGCGGAGCAGCCGATCATGCTGGACGCCCAGGCGCCGAACACCGCGCCCAGCACCGCCAGCACGCCAACCAGGCCCCATTGCGGGGTATCGCTGACGATCGGGAACATCGCCACCAGCGCACCTGCCACGATGCCGATGCCACCGCCCACCATCAGCCCCATCTCGGCGGCATGGACGATATCGGAAGTCTGGAACAGGTTGGCTTCATGCAAGCCGCTCATATCGGCGCCATCGCGCGCGACAAAGTGGATATGGCTGTTCTCGATGCGAGCCAGCAGCAAGTCGTCCATGGTGCGGCGAGCACTCGCCAGATCGGGCAACAACCAGAAGATACGTTTGCGCATGACTCTCTCCTCGCTTCAGGCCACGTCAGGCCGTTTCGGACTATCCCGGCAGCGGTGTGCATGCGGAGTCGCCTTCACGCAACCATGCCAGCCAAGCCAGATGGTGGAGGTGCATCCGTATCCGCCCTGGGGACGGGTTTTTTCATTTGTACGCCAGTCGCGGGGGGAGCGCAAGGCAACATCGCAGCGATGCCGCCCACGCGTCACCTCGCGCCGTTTTCTGCCCGTTCGTGTGCGCGGCTTACATCAGAATGTGATCGGCAAGCGCACGGTTACCGTCAGGTTTGGCGTGTCGGTGGTCAGCCCGGCGCCGACCGATACGTTCAGCGTGTACCGGCTGTTGAACCGATAGGAATAGCCCACCAGCAAGGTGCCTTGCGTCACCCGCACCGAGCCCGGCACCGTCGAGCCGTTCTGCTTGGTCGGCCAGATGATGCTCTGGTCGTAGCCGATACTGAACGAGGCATGCTCGTTGAGCGAGAGGCCGATACCGAAATTGAAGCCGAAGATATCGCCCGGCGCGATCTTGCCAAGCGACTCCTGTTGCCCGTTCAGTACCGTGCGGCTGACATTGTCCCGAGCGAAATTGTGCAGATAGCTGAAGGTGCCGAAAAACACCGCTGGGTCGGTCGGCAACAACCACGTAATGCCTGGCTGGATCGCCTGGAAGCCGGTACCCGTGGGCAGCCCCAGCGGCAGGCCGGTGCCGGTGGTATTGCCCACGCAGCGCGTCACGCAATCGGTCACCACATCGAAGGGGCTCTTGCCGGTGGCGGATTTGTAGCGCAGCCAGCCGATGAAGTACGGCATTTTCTCGTTGCCGTAGTTGATCTGGTAGCGCAGGGTCGCCTCCACGTCGCCCAGCCCCTTGCCGCTGGCATTGAAGACGTTATCGACCGCGGTGCCGGTAAAGACTTCACGGCTGATCGTCGAGCCGGAACTCTGCACGTAGGGCACCTTGGCCTCGATCTCCAGGCGCTTGGTGAGGCCGTAGCGAAGCGCGACAGCTTCGATGTAGGTCGAGGTCTTGACCTCGCGCACATCGATCAGGCCGATCAGGATCGCGGGGATGATGGTGTAGCCAACCAGCGCCACCCGGTTGCTGGACGAATATCCGTACTGGAAGCTTGGCTCGACCACCAGCTTGCCAGCGGGTGTCAGCACGCCTGGCTGATCGAAGATCGGCGCGATCGCAGGAGGGGCCGTGTTGGCTTCGGGTGGTTTTCCCACCGGCTGCTCGTCGCCGGCGAGAGCCATCTGGGTGCTGTCCTGCGCACTGCTCTGGTTGTTGTTAGGGGGACTGTCGCTGGCTTGCGGCAGGTTGTTGGTATTGGGCAAGCCTTGCGTGCCCGCCGAGCCGGCAGCGGCGGCAGCGGCATTGGTGGCGGTATCGCCAGGGGTCACGCCGCCGGTGCCAGGCGCACGCTGGCCGCCGCGCTTTCTCGCCAGCACGTCGGTGCCCAGCACGCTGCGCAACTCGCGGATGGTGGCCTCCTGCTCCGCCATCGAGCGCTTCATCTGCTCCAGGGTGGCGGCCTGCTCGGTCACCTCCCGCTTTAGCGCCTCCAGCTTTGCCGCGGCCGGTCCTTCGTCGGGTGGGGTCTGGCCCTGTGCCATCCCGCCCAGCAACAGCAATGTCGAACACCCGGCCTGACGGATGCCTCGCAGCGACCCTTTTTTCATTTCGCCTTCCTCCCCCGGACGGCGGACTACTTCGCACAGGAGTCCGCAACCTGCTTAACCCATACTGCCTCTCTCTCTTTGCGCAACTTGCTGCCAGTCGTCCGTCTTCAATGCCTGCCGGCTGCACTGAGCAATGCACTGTTCAACGTCGCGTTGGCCACCTGGGCGCGGAATGCCTGCAAGGTGTTAACCCCTGCGTTGATGGTCACCAAGTTCTGGATCGACTGATTGTTCAACGTGTTCTGAATCACCGTCACCGGCGCACCGGCCAGCATGCTCGCCGCGGCGCTATTGCCCGGCCCGTTCTGGATCAGGCTCAGGACGCCGTTGGTAGTTACCGCGGCACCGGCCGCCGCGATCGCTGTCGCCGGCAGGCTGGTCACCACGGTGCCCGCGCTGGCGCTGGCACTGGTGCCGGTACTGCTACTGCTGCCTCCTGCTGCGCCGCTGCCGTTGGCCCCGCTGGTGCCGGCGGTCACGGGATTGGAGGCCAGCGCGTTGCCCACGGCCGTGGCCGCCGCCGCCCCGGCGCCGGTCGCCACACCGAGTGCCGCGGCCAACCGTGTCGCCTGATCGGCGGTGATGCGGCTCACATCGGGAATAGTAAGACTGGTTGACACCACCAATGCACCGTTGATCAGCACTGAGCGTTCGATACCGAACGAAACCTGCAGCCCACCGCCAACGTCGAAGCCGCCACGCAGGTCATCCAGGCGCTCCTGCGCCACGGGTTTCCAGCTCGCCATGGTGGTGCGAGCCGCGTGCACCTGCGGTGCCGGTGCTTGCGCGCGCACGGCTTCAGGCCTCGCGATGGCGGGGTCGCCGGACGCATCGGCGGCCGGCCGCGCGGCTGCGGCAAAGCCGCCGCGCAGGTCTTGCAGGTGTTTGTCCGCCACCGGCTTCCAGGCAACCGTGTCGGCCTGCGCCGCCGGCGGTGGTGCCGCGGCCTGGAGATCCTTGGTATCCGATGGAGCGGATGGCCCGGATGGCTCGGATGCGGCCTCGAGCGCGCCGCTGCTATCTGTCGTGGGATCCAGCGCGACTTCGGCGGGGTGGTCCGCCAGGGGCGCCGCAATGGGTTCTTGCTGGGCCGGCGTCCGGCCGGCCATGCTGCCGAGCGCGGCAGCCAGGTAAGGGTTATCGGTCCGGTTATCGGTTTGCTCCGGCACGGCCGGCGCTGCGGCAAGGCCGGCGGCGCCGGACGCGCTATGCGAGCCGAGCGCCTCGATCCCGGTGCCTTCGTCGGCCCGCGCTTGCCCGGCGCAGGCCAGGCCAGCGCCCAGCAACACCACTGCGGTGGCCGAACCGGCCCCGCCGCGGCGGCGCTGCGCTGGCTTTGAGGATGTCTGGAACATGGTACGTTCCTTAGAAATCGCTACCGCCATGCGAAGGCATGACGGTGAAGAACAGACTATCCCGGTTGATGCCCATCGAATAAGGGCCGCTTGGCGCGATGCGCCAATCGGCTGCGAGATTGAACCGCGCCGATTCCTCGCGGTTGTGAATCACGAACAGCAAATGGCTGTCCCAGATCTGCTCGAAGTGCTCGCGCGACAGCGCGCGCGTGCCCAGCGCCGGATCTCCGACCAGCACGCGGTTGCCATGCACGCCCTTGACCACGACGAAATGGTGGTAGCCATTCTCGATCACCAGCACGATGGCCGGGATCTGGGTTTCCTCCAGCTTGGAAAGCGGCAATTCATAGCCGTCGGCCAGGAAGCCGCGCGACTCCAGGAAGCGTTTCATATCCAGCAGCGAGAAGCCCTCCTGCCGGATCTTGGCTTGGTCGCCGTTGACGTACATGTTCTGGAACACTGTCTGCTCATTGACCGGATAGCCATACTGGTAGGTGAGCAGCGTCGCCACGGCGGCGGAGCCGCAACTAAAGTCGTATTGCTGGCGAATGGTGGTCTTGTACCGCGCCTCCTTGAGGCTGGTCACCCGTACGTTGTAGTAGTTGCCGCCATCGCCCGTGACGACGGCGTAGTCGGCCCAGGCCAGCGGTGCGCTGGCCGAAACCAGCAGCAGCGTAGCCTGCAAAAGCAGCTTGCGCAGCGTCATGGCTTGAACTGGACGTTAATGATGGTCGCGTTCTGGATCAGCACATTGGAACCCGTGTTCTGGATCACGGTAGGCAAACCCGCGGCACTGGCGAAAGACCCTCCGGCAATGCTGTTGGAGCCGCTGATCACACGGTTGGCGCTGTTGTCCGCCACCGTGCCGGCCAGACGCATGTCATTGACCACGAGCTCGGAGCCGCCACGGATATCCTGCAGTTTGTCGCTGCCGACAGGCTTGCCAAGACCGGCGAGAACGCCGCGCTCACGCGCGGTCGCGGGAGGTGTTTGGTCCGGTGCCGCCGCACTGTGTTCCGTGGCGGTGCCGGTGTTGACCGCAGGCACTGCGGCAGATGGCCCCGCGGGCTGCGGCTCGGCGTAGGCCTGCAGGCCAGGCCAAACCAGGATTGCTGCCGTCATCGCGATGACAGCGGAGCGGACCGATCGCATTGGTGTCTCCTTCAGCCTTCTGTTTGGCGTCCCCATCCTGACGCTCACACAAGAGACGAGTGGACTCTTCGTCGAATGGGCATCCCGGACACGAACAACGCGCCGGAATGCCCTAAGTTGCCGGAGTCAAGCCGTGCCGGCGGGACGTGCGCGCGGGCCATCCACCCGCTGCGCGCGCCACCACCGCGCACTTGCCTTACTTGCCGACCGCCAGGTTGGCCTGGACGTTGACGCTTTGTTGCACCAGCGAAGCGAAGCCGCTGTTTTGGTTGGCGATCATGATGCCCGCCGCCGACTGACCAACGCTGGTCATGGTGTTGGACATATTGAAGGTGCCAGCATTGACAGAGTTGCTACCGCCGGCACCGCCGGCTCCGCCCACTGCGCCATTGCCGGTACCACCGGTGCCGCCCATGCCCACGCCGCCAGCGCCACCGGCGCCGGATGCCGCGCCAACCGCGCCGTTGCCGGCCGTTGCGCTACCGTTGCTGGCCATGGTCGATGCGCCGCCATTGGTCGCGCTACCGCCTGCACCGCCGTTGCCGGCCACGCTGGTTTGGGCACCGCCCGCGCCGCCCGTGCCAGTGGCTGCGCCGGCAGTAGAGGTCGCCGCGCCGCCGCTACCCGAGCCGCCTGCGCCGCCCGTGCCGCCGGCTGCACCGCCGGTAGCCACAGCCGTGCCAGCGCCACTGGAGCCACCGGCGCCACCCGATGCCGATGCGGCGCCACCGGTCGCAGTAGCCGTACCGGCACTGCCGTTGCCACCACTTCCATTGTTGCCCTTGGCTTTGCTGTCTCCGCCGACGCCAACGCTTGCCGCAAGCGCGCCACCGCCGTCACTACCGGCGCTGCCGCCCTTGCCGCCGCTGCCCGTCTTTGCCGCGCCGAGCGCGCCGCCGCCGTCACTGTAGACACTGCCGCCCTTGCCACCCAGGCCAGCACTGCCAGCGAGCGAATCGCCACCAGACGCCTTGGCGTTGCCGCCGTCGCCGCCCCAGCCAACGGCCTTGCCGCCATTGCCGCCGTCGCCCGCATTGGCGCTGCCGTTGGAGGCATAGCCTGCAGTGGCGCTGCCATTGGTAGCCGAACCGCCGCTGCCGCCGTTGCCGCCATTGCCGCTGTTGCCACCGTTGCCACCAGTGCCGCCCTTGCCGGTGCCGCCATATCCAGCGCCGCCCTTGCCACCGGCGCCGCCATTGGCGTTGCCGTTGTTGGTGGCAACGTTGCCGATATTGCCGATCGAGATGCCGCTCACCGAGCCAGATAGCTTGCTGATTGCGATGGCCTTGCTACTGTTGAAGGAGTTGCTGAAGTTGGCGGTGGCCGTGCTGCCGTTGTTGGCGCCAGCGTTGCCATAGCCAGCGTCGAAGGTGACCTTGCCCTTGTTATCGGCGTTGGTCTTGGTAACGGTGGTGTTCTTGGTCGAGGTCTTGGTGTCTACCTTGGTGTGAGTGCTGGAATCCTGCCACGCCGTGGAGTTCTCGTTTGCCGCAGCGCCACTACCGGACTGAGTTGAAGTTGCAGTGGCCGTTTGTGTGTTGCTGCCATCTGATTTCGCGCTATTGTTGTTCGTCGGATTGGCCCAGGCCTGACCGCCAGCCCCAAGGGCTAAAGCAATCGCCGACGCAAGTAAGGTCTTTTTCATACAAAGCTCCCAGGAGGATGTCACAGCGGCTCAGCCTCGCTCCGGCACTCGGGGAGAACGCCGGCTAAAGGCTCAGGTCCGGCATTCCGCCAAACCAGCCTCTCATTGCGCATAATCAGTGCCAGGGAGCGGTTCAAATCCCGTAATCCCTTGAAACACAAGGGCTACAAAGCCATCCAATCAGCCTTTTTCTAGCTTCCTGAGGACAGTCGCGGACGCCGCCGCTGTGAACCGCACACGACATGTCACACGGCTGTGACACGGCCGGACGCATCGCATGGCCAGGCTTTCCCCGGGACAGGCGAAAATCCCCTGCTATCAGGCCTTTAGCGGGGTTCCTAAGGAAAACCCTTGGCCGCAGGCGCTGTATCGCGAATGAAACACGCCTCGCTGCCGGTGCACTGGTCGTCGCTCGCGACGGGTCTCAAACCTTCGGATGACACCCGGCCGCTGCAGTCCGGCACGGCATGTGTTGCCTGCCGGGCAGTGGCCTTAATGTATGGAGATTGCGCTGCATGCTGCCTATGCGGTGCGCGCGCGCAACGCCTTCGCAACGTTTAAGTAACTAATAAGCAACATATGGCAACATGACTAGGCTCTATGTCTGATTTAAAGTACATTAAGGCTAATTCAAACCTGTCGCCCAATCACAAGGGAAACCATGAGTGAAGCCGTCGTTCCCCTGTATCACCAGATTTACGTGGTACTACGCCAACAGATCGTGGAAGGCCGCTTTGGTCAAGGCCCCTTGCCCGGTGAAATCGACCTCGCCAAGCAGTTTCACGCCTCGCGCGTGACCATGCGGCGCGTATTCGACCGCCTGGTGCAGGAGGGTCTGGTACGCCGTCACCGTGGCCTTGGCACCTTCGTCAACCCGCATCCGATCAAGCCGGTCACGCTCGGCGACCGGCCCGGCAGCCTGCTCGACAACATCATCGACATGGGCCAGAAGACCTCGGTCAAGGTGATCTCGATCGACGATGTGCATGCCACCCCGGAAGTCGCCGAAGCGCTTGGCCTGCAGCCGGGCGACCCGGTGGTCAAGGTGGTGCGCGTGCGTCATTACGGCAGCCGCCCTCTGTCGCACATCACAGCCTATCTGCCGGCCGACCTGGGCCGCGGCCTGAATCGCAAGGATCTCGAGATCACGCCAATGCTGCGCCTGCTCGAGGCTGCGGGCGTGCAGCTTGGGCGCGCCAGCCAGACGCTCTCGGCCCGGCTGGCCGACGTGGTGGTAGCGCCGTTGCTGGACGTGCCGGTAGGCGGTGCGCTGCTGGCGGTGCGCCGCGTGGTGCTGGACAAGGCTGGCCGCCCGGTGCAATTCCTGCTAGGCCAATACCGTCCGGACCGCTACGAGTACCGCATGGAGCTCTCTCCCGCAGGTGGCGACAGCGCCAACGTGTGGGTGGAGCGCGAAGCACGGACGGGGCTGCGCGAGTAAGAAAAGCAAGCGATACTGCACGCTCACGATCTTCCTGGAAGGAAACCGCGATGCCTGCTCCCCGCATGGGCCGACCACGCTCCCAAGCGCTCACACACCCCTCGCGCCGCAAGGCAATGCGCGGGCTGCTCGGCGCCGCCGCCAGCCTTGCTTTGCTTGCGCAGGCGCCGTCGACGCGCGCCCAGGTGGCCGGACGCAAACCCATCCGCATCCTGGTGGGCGCGCCCGCCGGAGGCACCACGGACACGCTGGCGCGCACCATCGCCCAGGAAATGTCCCGGGAGCTGGACCAGCCCGTGCTGGTGGAAAACCGCCCGGGTGCCGGCGGCAATATCGCCGCCGACCTGGTCGCCAAGAGCGCACCCGACGGCACCACCTTGCTGATGAGCTTCACCAGCCACACCATCAACGCCACGCTGTACAAGAAGCTGCCCTTCGACCCGGTCCAGGATTTCACGCCGATCACGCTGGTGGCGACTGTCCCCAGCGTGCTGGTTGCCACGCCGAGCCTGCCCGCGAATAACATCCCGGAATTGATCCAGTTGGCCAAGAGCAAGCCCGGCAAGCTGAATTTTGCGATCGGCTCGGTGGGTTCGTCCGTGCACCTGGCCGGCGACATGTTCAAGATGATGACGAACACCTACATCGTCAACATCCCCTACAAGGGCACTGCGCCGGCCATTACCGACCTGCTCTCGGGCCAGGTCGACCTGATGTTCGCCAGTACCTTCAATGTGCTCCCGCACGTCAGGAGCGGGAAACTCAAGGTGCTTGGCGTCACCAGCCCGGCGCCGCTGCCGCAGTTCCCCGGCGTCGCGCCGATCGGCGCCACCGTCAAGGGGTTCGAGTCCAGCGCCTGGTTCGGCCTGTTCGGCCCCGCCGGCCTGCCGCCGGACGTCTTGCAGGCGCTATACCAGGCTGCCCGCAAGGGCCTTGAAGCGCCCGCGGTGCACAAGCGCCTGGAGCTCGACGGCGCGCAGCCGGTCGGCAATTCGCCGGAGGCCTTTGCCGCTTTCGTGCGCAATGACATCAAGCGCTGGGCCAAGGTGGTCAAGTATTCGGGAGCCACGCCGGAATGAGACCGCTTGCCGGGCCCGCCCACACCCCGGCCACGTTGGCGCAGAAGCTGGTTGCCCGGGCTGCCGGCCTGGAGACGGTCACGCCGGGCACCATCGTGACGTGCCGGGTGGACCTGGCCATGTCGCACGATTCCAGCGGCCCGCGCCGGGTAGCGCCGCTGCTGCGCGAACTGGGCGCCAAAGTGTGGGACCCGGAGCGCTATGTGGTGGTGACCGATCACTACCTGCCCGCGGCCGATCCCGAGGCAGAGGCCATCGTGCGCTTCACCCGCGACTGGGTCCGCGAGGCGTGCCTGCCCCACTTCATCGACGGCGAAGGCATCTGCCACCTGGTATTGCCCGAACACGGCCACGTGCTGCCGGGACGCTTCATCGTGGGCGGCGATAGCCACAGCCCCACCGGCGGCGCGTTCGGGGCCTATATGTTCGGCATCGGCGCGACGGAGATGGCTGGCGTGCTGGCCACCGGCGAGATCTGGTTGCGCGTGCCGCATACCATCCGCCTGCAATGGGACGGCAGGCTCTCGGCCGGGGTTTGCGCCAAGGACATCATGCTGTTCCTGTGCGGCCGGCTGGGACTGGACGGCGGCCGCTATGAAGCCATCGAATATACCGGCGAGGCCGTGATGGCCCTGCCCATGCAGGAACGCATGACGCTGACCAACATGAGTGCCGAGCTTGGCGCACAGACCGGCCTGATCGCCCCCGACGCCACCACACGGGCCTGGCTGGCACAGGCCGGCGTGCCCGCCGCGACGCTCGACGCCATCGCGCTCTCGCACTGGCGCACCGAGCCCGGCGCGCCAGTGCTGGCGAACCACCGCTTCGACGCGGCCGCGCTGGCGCCGCAGGTGGCCGCGCCGCATTCACCGGCCAACACCGGCCCGGTCGACCAGGCCGCCGGCCAACGCGTGGACATCGCCTACCTGGGTGCCTGCACCGGCGCCAAGCTGGAGGACCTGCGCATGGCTGCCAGCGTGCTGCGCGGCCGGCGCGTGGCGCCGGGGGTCACGCTGCAGGTGGCGCCCGCCTCGCTGCGCGACCAGCGCCAGGCCGAGAGCGAGGGCACGCTGGCCATCTTGCTGGATGCCGGGGCGCAATTGCTGCCCAATGCGTGCAACGCGTGCGCGGGCTATGGCCCTTCCCGCTTTCCTGCCAACAGCCGCGCCATCGCCTCGACCGCGCGCAATTTTGCCGGCCGCATGGGCGAGAGCGGCAGCGCGGTCTGGCTGGCTTCGCCGCTGACCGTGGCGGCGTCCGCCGTCACCGGAAGCATCACCGACCCGCGCGGGTTGCTGCCATGAGCCCAGCCCCCATCCCCCCCCTTCCGGGCGGCCGGATCTGGCGCTTTGGCGACAACGTGGATACCGACCAGATGGCACCCGGCGCCCATATGAAGGGGGGTGTCGAAGAGATTGCCCGCCACTGCCTGGCCGGGCTGCGTCCCGAGTTTCCAGCCACGGTGCGCCCCGGCGACCTGCTGGTGGCCGGGCGTAATTTTGGCGTGGGATCCTCGCGCGAGCAGGCGCCGCAGGCACTGCGCCATCTCGGCCTGGCCGCGGTGATTGCGCCGTCTTTCGCTGGCCTTTTCTACCGCAATGCGATCAATCTGGGCCTGCCGGCGCTGATCTGCCCCGATGTCACACGCCTGGTGGATGGCGGCACGGCGCGGCTCGAGCTCGAGCAGGCTTGCCTGATGCTGCCCGATGGCAAGCGCGTGGCTTGCGAGCCGATCCCCGAATTCCTGCGTGCCTTGCTGCAGGCCGGCGGGCTGGTGCCGCATTTGCGGGCCAGGCTGGCGGCGCAGCGCTAAAGGCGCCCGCACAGGCAGCAGCGCAACCTCAAGCAGGGCGCCAGCAGGCGAACTGGCGCAGCAAGGCCATCACTTCCTCATCGGTGGTCTGCCTGAAATCCAGGTAGAACGCGCCGACGGCGCCAAAGCTGGCTGGCACGTTCAGGCAGATCACCTCGTCCGCCGAGGCGCGCAGGCCGGCTTCGCCCTCGATGGAGGCAACTGGCACGGCCGCCACCACTCGCTTTGCCTGCGCCCGGCGCACGCCCTCCAGCGCGGCGCGCATGGTGGCGCCGGTTGCCACGCCATCGTCCACCACGATCACGGTGCGCCCAGCCATGGCCGGCACGGACGCACCACCGCGATAGCGCTGCTGCCGCCGCCCGATCTCGTCGAGCTGGCGGCCGCGCTCGGCATCGAACGCACCGCTGTCGCGTGCGCGGCGCGTCCAGGGATCGTCGTTTGCCACCGTCAGCGGCGCACTGCCAGCGGCGTCGCCCTCCACCACCGCGCCCAGCGCCAGCTCGGGATAGCCGGGAGCGCCGATCTTGCGGACCAGCAGGATATCGAGCCGTCCCTCGAGGATCCGCGCCACCTCGAAGGCAACCGGCACACCGCCGCGCGGCAGCGCCAGCACCAGCGGCGCCTCGCCAGCCGCAGCGGCGCCAAAGCCGCGTTCCGCCAGGTGCCGTCCAAGAAAGATCCCGGCTTCGCGGCGATCGGCAAAGCACGGCGGCAATGGCGGGAAGCGTGACATGGCTGGCTCCTGCAGAGGGTCGGTCGGGCCGGGGCAGGCCAGTGCCGCAGCGGTGCCGGCACGCGCTCACGGCAGCGAGGCAACGCGGCGTGCGCGTGCACTAGCCAAATATAGACCGATAAGGCCGGCGAATCGAGATGGGGAAAGGAATCCGGAAAGGAAAGCAGGATGGGACGGCTAAGGCACCGTGCATGCCCGATCACCGCGCCACGTGCTGGCGGCGCCTCGGCCAGCGCGCCATTGGATGGGATTGCGCAACAGTGTATTTTGCCAGGGCCGGATTATCTTTCTGGCACGTTTAGCTAAGATGGCCGGTACCGATGGCAGCCGCAGGAATCGCCATTTCACCAGCGCCAGCTACGAGGCATCACCGCGTGGCACGCCCGTCAGACTCAGCGAGAACGCACATGAGCACACATCACAAATCCACGCACGACACCCAGCGCAAGGAACAGGCAGTCACTGACGCCAGCGGCCTCGGCCTCGATATCCCATACGGCTCGCTCGACGCGGCGGCACTTGCCGAGCTGCCGTATACGTTTCGACCGGTGGGCGCCGCCACTCGCTTCTACAACGAGTGCTTCAGCTGAGCCGCTCTGAACCGCTGAATGCGGCAACGCCGCGGATGCCCGGAGTCGCGTGACCCCGGCCATCCGCGGCGTTTTCCATTGCGCCATTGCGCTCACGCGTTAGCGGGTACGCTTGGCGTCTTGCTTGGCATCACCATAAGCGGCCTGCGTCTTGCCGGCGATCTGCTCCGCCTTGCCTTTGATCTCGGTGCTGGCGCTGCCGGTCACCTTCCCGGCAACTTCCTTCACCTTGCCCTTGGCTTCCTCGATACGGCCCTTCACTTGATCCTTGTTCATGGTCAGCTCCAGTTTTAGCGACGGTACAGGAATGAATCGCCCTCCAGCGGCGAGCCGGCAATCTCGCCGTGCCCGCGCCGTGCCCACATGCATGGACAGGAGGGCGCTGAAATCAGCTTAGGCAGTCGCGGCGGCCTTGCGTGTCAGGCGGCGGCTGTAAGCCCTGTAGGACGAATGCCCAGGCGAATGCGCACGCGTCCGGGATTGACGCGCGAATGAGGCACGGCCGTCCGGGGAGACAGGGAAATCAACAGGGAAATCAAAAGAGCGCCTCGCGTGGGAACACGAGGCGCTGGCCGGCAAGGAGATTCCAGCAGGGAGGCGCATAGCCCGACGGGGAAAGTAAGGCTACACGCGGATTCTATATCATTTTTATCAATTAAAAACAGGGGTGATGTTTCATATTTGCGCAAAAAACCGATCCGACGAAACAGGATCAGACGCACTCCGGCACACCCAGGCTGCCGCCAGGCAACGCTGCCGGCGCGCCGCGCTCGAGATGCGCGGGCAGCCACTCGCATAGCCCGGCCCGCGTTAGCGGGCGCGCGAAGTGATAGCCCTGCCCCAGGCGCACGCCCTTGCCCGCCAGCCACGCGCGCTGCGCCTCGCATTCGATGCCTTCAGCCACCACCGCCAGATCCAGGGCGTGCGCAAAGTTGATGGTAACGTCGACGATCTGGCCGCTCACCTTGTCGCCAGGATCGGCCTGCACAAAGATGCGATCGAGCTTGAGGAAGTCCACCTCGAACTGCTTGAAGTAGGCCAGCCCGCAGTAGCCGGTGCCGAAGTCGTCCACCGCCAGCTTGATGCCGCGCGCCTTGGCGCGCTGGATCGCGCTGCGCTGGTGCTCCACCAGCGAGACGGCATCGCGCTCCGTGATTTCCAGCACCGGGGTCACGTTGGCCCGCAGCAGCGCGAACAGCGGCGAGTCTTCCGCCCAGAAGCCCGCGTCGTCGAAGTGCTCGCTGGAGACGTTGAAGGCGAGATGGAACGCGGGCGGCAACGCCAGCGACTCCAGATCGCGCAGCACGCGGGGGATCAGGTTCAGCGTCAGCGCGACCGCCAGATGCTGTTGCTCGATGGCCTGGATGAAATGCTCCGGCTCGAGCAAGCCGCGCCGCGGGTGCGCCCAGCGTGCCAGCACTTCCAGCCCCGTGCATAGCCCGCTCTCCAGATCGACCACCGGTTGGTAGTAAGGCACGAACTCGCCGTTGCGCAGCCCGCGCTGCAGCTCCGCGGCAAAGGAGCGGCGCGCCGCCCGGCGCGAATGCAGCCCCAGCACCACCAGCGCGGCGATGCCTGCGGCCAGCGGTGGCAGCACCATGTACTTGAGGCTCTCATGCAGCATCAGGCTGTGCGGCGCGCTCGCGATGACGGTGATCGGGTGTCCCGTCAGTGGCCGGATATCGACAATGCCATGCGCGCCCTGCCCGGCGTCATCACGCCGCACCAGGGCTGGGGCACCGGCGTGCTCGCCCGCGCCGCCCAACTCGCCACCAACGCCGCCGTTGAGCATGAAACGCCTGCCCGCCACCTCGATCTCGATACCGGGAAATCCCAGCTTGCCCGCCGACTGCACCATGTCGGCCAGGTAACGCCCCTCCACCCAGACAAGCACGCCGCCGCCCGGGGCAGTGCCTAAGAACACGGCAAGCGCCATGCTGCCACCGCGAGGGGGCTTGGCAAGGAGGTACTGCAACCCGGGCTGCCAGTTCAGCAGCTCGCCCAGGGGGGTCGCGATCTCGCCGCGCACCGCCGAGCAATAGCGCATGCCGCGCGCCACCAGCACCACATCGCGGATATAGGCGGTATAGGCACCCTGCTCCTGCAACTGGCGCGCCACGCGGCGGCAGGGTGCGCCCACCAACGCACGGTCCTGGTAGGCAATGTCAAGCGTATCGGCCAGCGCGAGTTCCAGGTTGTCACGCACCGCCGACGCCATGCGCTCCACGCGCTCGCGCGCATCGTGCGCGGCCAGCATCGCGACCAGCCATAGTGCCAGGCCGGTGGCAAGCAACGCCGCCAGCAAGGCGGGCCGCCGCGCCCCGGCGCGGCCGGCTTCTCCCCGCAGACAGCGCTTCATATTGCCGCCGGCAGGCTGAGGGTGACGACGGTGCCCTTGCCGATCTCGCTGGCAAGCGTGATCTGCCCCTGATGCACCGCCACGATCTCGCGCACGATCGCCAGGCCCAGGCCGTTCCCCGTTGCATTGCCCTGCCGGTTGGCCCGGTAAAAATTGTCGAACGCCATGCCCGCTTCTTCCTTCGTCATGCCGATACCCCGATCCTCGACCCTGACCGAGACCTTTTCCTGCTCTAGCGGCAGCGGCTCGACCGTGACGGTAACTTCGTCTTTCCCGTCTGAATACTTCAGCGCATTTTCTATCAGGTTGCGTACCGCCTGTGTCAATTGCGCGCGGTCCGCCAAAACGTGCAGCGGCATGCCGGCATCGATCACGCGCACCCTGCCCGCTTCGGTGAACTCGCCCGCCACCGTCTCGCGCACGAGCGTGGCTACCTCCACGCGTTCACGCTCGAGCATGCCGCTGCTGCGCGCTTCGATGCGGGCCAGGTCGAGCAGGTCGGACAACAGCGCATTGAGCTGGCCGGCACGGGCGTGGATGGCATGATAAATACCGCTGCGCCGCTCCACCGGCACCACATCGGCACTCAGCAGTTCGGCATAGCCGGCAATGCCCGCCACGGGCGCCTTGAGCTCGTGCGCGGCCGCGGAGACAAAATGGGATTTCATGCGGTCATGGCGCAGTTGCGTCGTCACGTCGCGCAGCACCAGCACCAGGCCGCCGCCGCTGGCCGCATGCACGATGCGCACCTCGTAGGCGGGCGACACCGCCATGTCGAACTCGACGATGCCGGCGAACTCCCCGGCCGGCTCAGCCCGGTCCAGCTCCGCCAGGAGCTGCTCGGCGCGGCAGGCCTGCCGCGCCGCACGCCGGCCGCGGTAGAGCCAGTGGACAAACTCGCGCTGCGTGGCGCCGCGCAGCCGCGACAACGACACGCCCAGCAGTTCGCACAGCGCGGTATTGGTCTCGTCGATCACACGATCGCGGCCAAACACCGCCACACCGTCGGGCATGGCCAGAAACAGCCCGCGCAAATGCTGCTTCTTCTCGGCCAGGATATCGCGCACCACGGTCTCGCGGTCGGCCAGCGCGGCGAGCTGGCCGACCGCGATGAACTGCCTGACCTGGAAGAACATCACCAGCACGGTGACCATGCCGGCGATCGCGATCCCGGCGCGCAAGCGGTCGTGATAGCTGGCAAGGGCCGCATCGCTGCTGATGCCTGCCAGCACCGCGAGATTGCGCCCGGGCAAGCGCTGGATAGCGTAGATACGGCGAACGCCATCCAACCCGCCAACGGCTGTGATGAGGCTGTCCTGCGCGCTGGCCAGCACCCCGCGCAACGCGGAGCCGGGCATCAGCACCTGACCCGGCTGGCTGCTTTCCTGGCTCCAGCGCGCGCGCACCACGAAGTCGTCCGTGCCCGCCAGCAGCACGGTGCCGGACTCCCCCAGGCCCGCCTTGGCGTAGACCCTCGACAGGTAGCCGGGGTCGAGCGACACCACCACCACGCCCGAGAAGCGGCCATCCTTGGCGCCCACGATGCCCCGGGACAATGGCATGGACCAGTGGCCGCTGACACGCCCGACAAGGGGCATGCCGACATACAGCGACGGCAGCGCGCGGCTCTCGTGCACGCGGAAATACTGGCGGTCGCTCAGGTCCGCCGACTCGAAGCCCGCGCTGGTGGATGCGCGCAGCCTGCCGGCGCGGTCGAGCACGGATACTTCGAGAAAGGGGGCGACGGCAAGGTAGCCGCCACGCTTCCATTGCGCCAGCGGCAGCGCGGGCCCGCGCTCCACCACGGCGCCACCAACGAGCGATGCGATCTGGTCGGCCTCGGCCAGCGTGCGCTCGGCGTGCTCGCCGAGCAGCCCGGCCACGCGGGCCAGGCCGGCATGCACGTGCCGCAATTCGGCCGCGCGGTCCCATAGCCCCAAGCCGGCGAGCGCGCACCAGATGCAGGCCACGATGACAATGCCTGACCAGAACGGGCGTCTCGCGGAGCGATGCGCACCTGCCAATACCTGTCGGTAGATTTCCAGCCTCATGGGAAAGCTACCAAAAAACGAATATATTGTTCATCACAGCCGTGAATCGCAGCCTTCGATACTAGTCAGCGCGTGCGTGCGCCCCGCGCACCCCCCGGGTGCCGCTGCCTGAAGGCAGCCTGCTTGCGGCAAAACTTCACAGTATGATCTATTCGGCTGCGCCAGTCCGCTCGCACTGGCCCATCGCCCCGGGATATCCGGCGTAGCCGGCCAGGTGCATCGCGAAGCGTTAACTTCAACGGTTCAGCGAGGCTTCATCATAATTGCGTGTTTTCCTGGCATTAAGTTGCGCTTAGGCAGCTTTCCGAAGAATAATGAAAACAATACGATACGTAACGCCGCAGCCTCGCCCGGCGCGCGTTGCGTCAGTTGAAGAGGCCATATGACCGATCTGCGCTTTTATTCCACCAGGACCGCTGCCGAGATGCTGGGCGTCTCCCTGCGCACGGTCCAGCTCTGGGTCGAAAATGGCCGGCTGCCCGCGTGGAAGACTGACGGCGGACATCGCAGGATCCCGGCCGATTCGGTCGACCGCATGGTGGCCGACCAGCGCAGCCAGACCGCCGCACCCACGACAGCGGCAGCCGCCCCGGCGGGAAGGGCGTTTCGCGTACTGCTGGTGGAAGACGACGAGCACCTGCTGCAGATTTACCGCATGGCGCTGGAAACCCTCAACCCGTCGGTCGAAATACTCGAGGCCACGAACGGATACGACGGCCTGCTGCTCATTGGCAGCAGCAAACCCGACCTTGTCCTCCTGGATCTGATCATGCCTGGCATCGATGGCTTCCGCCTGTGCAGGACCATCGACGCGCAGCAGGAGTTTGCCGCCACACGCATCGTCGTGGTGACCTCGCTGGACAAGCATGCCATTGCGGACCGCGGCGGTATTCCCGGGCATATCCGTGTCTTTTCCAAGCCAATCCCGATGTCCGTGCTGCAGTCGCTGGTGGTGACCTTGCAGGTCGGCCCTGGCACGCCAGCCTAGGATTTGGGCAGGCGCAATGGCGGGATTCAGCGTCGCCATTGTATATCATTTTTTTCAAATACCATGATGCGCCGGGTTTCATATTTACGCGCATCGCGTGCGGTAAAGGGCGGTCTGCTTCTGCCCTAGCCACACTCCCCCTCCCGGAGATCCCCCATGTCTATGCATGAACAACACCTGCGGGAAGCTGTACGCCTGGCACACGCCAATCGCGCACGCGGCGGCCGCCCCTTTGGCGCGGTGCTCACGCTCGATGGCGAGCAGGTGGCGACCGGCGTCAACGACATCGTGCACAGCTTCGACCCCACCACGCACGCGGAGATGCAGGCCATCCGCGCCGCGTGCCGCAAGCTCGGCCGGCCGAGCCTCAAGGGTGCCGTGGTGTACGCCAGCGGCCATCCGTGCCCGATGTGCCTGGCCGCGTTGATCATGATCGGCGTGCAGGCGGTGTACTACGCCTTCGACAATGCCGACGCCGCGCCCTACGGGCTTTCGAGCGAGGCCGCCTACCAGGCGCTGCGCCTGCCGCTGGATCCGCCGCCGCTGCCGCTCACCCGCCTGCCGGCAGGGATGACAGCAGCGCAACTGTATGGGGCATAGGGCGAAAGCCATGCGCAAAAACGGGCCGCAAATGCAAAGCGTACCCGTTTCTGCGTGATCCACAGAACCCGCTCCGTACCCGTTTCTGCGTGATTTTCAGCAGGCCGGAACAGGGGGCGTACCCGTTTCTGCGTGGTGCAAAGCGCCTGGGTGCCAGCCCCGGTCAGTAGGTTTTGTAGGGCAGGAACTTGCCCGACATCTCGATCTTCACGCGATCGCCATTCGGATCGGCCTCGCGCTGCAGGTCCATGCGGAAATCGATCGCGCTCATGATGCCGTCTCCAAACTCTTCATGGATCAGCGCCTTGAAGGTCGTCCCGTAGATGCTGACCAGTTCATAGAAGCGGTAGATCAGCGGATCGCTCGGCACGGGAGTGGGCAGCGAGCCCTTGTATGGCACGGTGCGCAGCCACGGCTCGGCCTCCGGCGGCAAGCCGAAGATCTCCATCACGGCCTGCGCGCCGGGCGCGTCGAAGGCCATCTGGCCCAGGCACGCGGCGGTCGTCCACTCCTTGCTCTTGCCGACCTTCTCGGCCACATCGGACCACCTGATGCCTTTGGTGACCTTGGCTTCGATGATCAGGTCGGTGATATCGCTGCGATTCATTTGTGCTCCTCTGGTTTCTGGATTGGCTTTGGGGGGACTTTTGGGGGGACGGATGCCAAGACGGGGCGGCACTAGCGCCGGACGATGTCAGGGAAGCCCGTCCAGCCGCGTGCAAACCGCGGTGCGCGCGTTGTCGTATCGCACCAGCGCGGCAAAGGACGTAGCACCCGGCACGAGGGCCTGCAGCGCCAACACGACAAGAAGGATCGGCATCGCACCTCCGCAGGTTCACGCGCACTAGATGGTGACGCGTCCGGCACGCCTCAGGCACACATCAGGCAATGTCACCGCGTGCCAGTGTGGATCGGTGCGCGCATCACCAGAATGACCACGCGCGCGCCCTCCGTGACAAAGCGCTCCGCGCAAGGTTCATGCCACTGCGCAGGACACTGGACGCCTCGCCAGGTGGTGCCTGCAAGCGCAGGCGCTACGCACAGGCGCACCAAGGCCGCTGCGGCGCACGCACTGCCGCGGTGAATCACGCCGCGCGTGCGCACCTGGCATTGCACCCTCGCCCCCAAGCGGTGCAGCGCGGCGGGTGGAATCCTGCCGCACGCCGTGCATCGCGTCGCGCCGCACGTGGCACAGCCATTGCTTGCATACAAGATCGCATACAAGCAGGGCACAACGGCCGCAGCCTGAGACCCGCGAATTCCCGGAGAAACGCCATGACCCAATTTTGCGACGAGACGCTGGCGCACTACGCCCGCAGCGCGCTCAAGCTGCACGGGCTGGAGCTGCCCAAGGACGCCGAGACGCGCGTGATCGAACAATTCCTGCGCGTGGCCGCGATAGCAGCGCCCATGCTGGCGCACCCGCTGGATGCGCACGATGAGCCAGCTCCGGTGTACCGGCCATGAGCGCGCGCGATCCCGTGTTCGAATCCGCGCTGGCGATCCGCAGTGACATCGACACCGGCGCGCGCAGCGCGCTGGATGTGGCCACCGCCACGCTCGCGCGCATCGAGGCCTGCGACCCGCTGCTGCACGCCTTCACCGCCGTGACGCGCGAGCGCGCGCTGGGCGAGGCGCGCCGCGTCGATGCGCTGCGCGCCCAGGGCGCGCGGCTGCCGCCGCTGGCGGGCGTGCCCTATGCAGTGAAGAATCTGTTCGACGTGGCGGACCTCACCACGCTGGCGGGCTCTCGCGTGCTGGCCGGCACCGCACCGGCCCGGCGCGACGCGGTGCTGGTTTCGCGCATGCGCGAGGCGGGCGCGGTGCTGGTGGGCACGCTCAACATGGACGAGTTCGCCTACGGCTTCACCACCGAGAACGCACATCGGGGCACCTGCCGCAATCCGCACGACCTGGCCCGCGTGGCGGGCGGCTCCTCCGGCGGCAGCGCGGCGGCGGTGGCCGCGGGCCTGGTGCCGTTGTCGCTCGGCTCGGACACCAATGGCTCGATCCGCGTGCCGGCCGCGCTCACCGGCATCTTCGGGCTCAAGCCCACCTATGGGCGGCTGTCCCGCCGCGGCAGCTATCCGTTCGTGCACAGCCTGGACCACGTCGGCCCCTTCGCGCGCTCGGTGGCGGACCTCGCGGCGGCCTACGATATGCTGCAGTTCGCCGACACCCGGGATCCGGCCTGTGCGCGCCGCCCGCTCGAAGCGGTCAGCGGCCAGGCGCCCAGGCGCGTGCGCGCGGCACGCCTGGGCGGCTACTTCGATGACATGGCCGGCCCCGATGCGCGCGCCGCCGCGCAGCGCGTGGCCGACGCGCTCGAAGCCACGGACGTGATCCATCTGCCGGGCGCGGCGGCCGCGCGCTCGGCCGCCTTCGTCATCACCGGCACCGAGGGCGGGCACCTGCACCGCGAGCATCTGCGGCACCAGTACGCGCAGATGGAGCCGCTCTCGCGCGACCGCCTGGCCGCCGGACTGGTGCTGCCGGCCGCGTGGTATGTGCGCGCACAGCAAGTGCGCGCGGCCTTTCGCCAGGAACTGCTCGACGCCTTCACGCGCACCGAGCTGCTGATCGCCCCGGCCACGCCGGTGGCTGCGCCGCTGGCCGGGCAGGAGAGCATCGACATCAACGGCCAGGTGCTGCCGGCGCGCGCCAGCCTGGGCCTGCTGACCCAGCCCATCTCGTGCATCGGCCTGCCAGTGCTCACTGTGCCGCTGGCCGGCCCCGCCGGCTTGCCGCTAGGCGTGCAACTGATCGCGCCGCCGTGGCGCGAGGACCTGGCCTTTGCGGCCGCCCAGGCGCTGGAGGCCGTAGGCGTGGCGGCATGCCCGCGGCCATCCGCATTGCTCGCGCGGGCCGCGGCATGAGCGGCGCCGAGGTCCGTGTGGTCTCGCGCGCCGAAGCGGTCTACGCGCAGCTGCGCGACGACATCTTCGAGTTCCGGATGCTTCCCGGCGACCGCTTCACCGAAGGCGAGATCGCCCAGCGCCTGGGCGTGTCGCGCACGCCGGTGCGCGAGGCGCTGCTGCGGCTGCAATCCGACGCGCTGGTGCAGGTGTATTTCCGCAGCGGCTGGGAGGTGGTGCCACTGGATTTCACACGCTTCGACGAGCTCTACGAACTGCGCAAGCTGATCGAGGTCAACGCCGTGCGCATGCTTTGCACGCACGCCACACCCACGGTGGATCACGGCGCGCTGGCCCAGCTTGCGCAGTTCTGGCAGGTGCCGCAGGACGCGCGCCTGGACGACGGCCGCCTGGTGGCGCAACACGATGAGGCCTTTCACGCGGCACTGGTAGCGGCGGCGGGCAATCGCGAAATCGCCAGCGTGCACCGTCAGGTGACCGAGCGCATCCGCATCATCCGCCGGCTCGATTTCACCTACGCCGCGCGCGTGACCGCCACCTACGACGAGCACGCCGCCATCCTGCGCGAGATCCAGCGCCAGCGCGCGGAGCAGGCCGTTTTGCTGCTGTCCAGCCATATTGAAGAAAGCCGCGCCGAAGTGCGCAAGATCACGCTGCACCGCTTGCAGACGATACGCACCGACGGCGCGCGCGCACGCGCCTGACATGCACCGAGATAGCACCGCATAGGCGCGGCACTCCCCGGCGTCTCCCGATTCTGTCCCTCCACTCCTTTCGTTGCGAGATCAACATGACCGATTCACGCTTCAACCCACGCCGCCGCCTCGCCCTGCGCCAGAGCCTTGCCGCCGGCGCGATGCTGGCCGCGCCTGCCATCGTGCGCGCGCAGGCGCCGAAGATCCGCCTGGGCTTCTGGCCGATCGCCGGCGGCATCCCGCTGTACGCGGGCATCGAGACGGGGCTGTTCAAGCGGGCCGGCCTGGACGTGGAGGCCGTGAAGTTCGCCAGCGCGCAGCAGGTGGTGGAAGCCATGATCGCCGGGCGCATCGAGGGCTCGGCCAACGGCACGGCTTCCGCGGCGCTAGGCCTGGGCGAGATCACCTCGCCCGGCCTGTGCAAGATCTTTGCCGCCAACCCGTCCAACGCTACGCTGCTGCTCGATGAAATCCTGGTGGCCAAGGACAGCCCCTTCAAGACCCTGGCCGAGCTCAAGGGCAAGCGCATCGGCTGCGGCCCCGGCATCCAGAACGTGACGCTGGCCAAGGTGATCTTCGAGAAGAACGGCTACGCCGACGTCAAACCCATCGAGTTGCCGGTAGGCCAGCACGTGGCCGCACTCGCCGCGGGCCAGCTCGACGCGGTCTACACGCTGGAACCCACCGGCACCGTGGGCCGCCTCAACGGCACCTGCCGCGCGCTGGAGTACGGCGTGATCTCGCGCTACGTGCTGGGCAACGCCAGCCTGCCGTGGTTTGGCGGCTCGGCTTCGCTGACCTCGGCCTTCCTCTCGTCCAGCCCTGAGTTGTCGAAACGCTTTATCGCCGCCTACGGCCAGGCCATCGACATGGTGCGCAAGGACCCCGTCAAGGTGCGCCCCTTCCTGAAGGGCTACACCAGCATCGACGACCAGCTGGCCAGGGAAGTGCCGCTGCCCGGCTTCACGCTCTACAACGAGTTCAAGCCGGCCGATATCGAGGCCTTCCAGAAATTCTTCGACGTCTTCCACGACCGCAAGTTGTTTGCCCGCCGGGTGCCGGTGGCGGACATGCTCTACCGGGGCTGACATGCGTGCATCCAACCTGGCGCCGCGGCTGCTGCCGCTGATCGGCCCACTGGCGCTGCTGGCGCTGTGGCAAGCAGCGGTGTCGGCCAAATGGGTCAACCCGGTGCTGCTGCCATCGCCGGCGGCAACGCTCGGGGTACTGTTCACAAGCGTTGCCGACGGGTCCATCAACGCGGACCTGCTGGCCACCGTGTCGCGCACCTTCTACGCCTTTGCGATCGCCGCGGTGATCGGCGTGCCGCTGGGCGTGGCGCTGGGCAGCTCGGTCCCGGCCTATCGCAGCGTGGAATTCCTGATCGACTTCTTCCGCTCCACGCCGTCATCCGCGCTGATCCCGCTGTTCATGCTGCTGTTCGGCCTGTCGGATGCGAACAAGATCGCCATTGCCGCCTTCGCGGCGGTGCTGCTGATCCTGTTCAACAGTGCGTATGGCGTGATGAACGCCAGGAAGACGCGCGTGCTGGCGGTGCAGGCCATGGGCGTATCGAAGTGGCACGTGTTCAAGGACGTGCTGCTGATGGAGAGCCTGCCGCAGACCTTTGTCGGGCTGCGCACCGGCGTGTCGATGTCGCTGGTGATCGTGATCGTGGCGGAGATGTTCATCGGCTCGGACACAGGCCTTGGCCACCGCATCATCGATGCGCAGCAGGTCTTCAATATCCGCAGCATGTACGCCGCCATCCTGGTCACCGGCGCGCTTGGCTACGTGCTCAACCTGGCCTTCTTCATGCTGGAGAAGCGCTTTGTCCACTGGAGCGGCAAATGAGAGTCCTGCAATCGGGCGCCGGCGTGGCCGACGCGCCGCCGCCATCGGCGCTGGTGGCCGCTCCGGCCGGGCGCGAGGTCCATGTCACCATCCGCGGCCTGTCCAAGGCCTTCGGCGGCGTGCCGCTGTACCAGCATCTCGACCTGGACCTGCCGCGCGGCAAGATCGTCTCGATCTTCGGGCCCAATGGCTGCGGCAAGTCGACGCTGATCAACATGGTGGCCGGCCTGCTGCCGTTCGACCGGGGCGAGGTGCTGTTCGATGGCAAGACGCTGCGCCAGACCGTGATCGGCTACGTCTTCCAGAACTACCGGGACGCCCTGCTGCCGTGGATCTCCGCGCGCGACAACGTGGCCTACCCGCTGCGCCGCAAAGGCATGCCGGAGGCACAGGCCAAGGCCCGCACCGAGGAGCTGCTGCGCACCTTCGACGTGCGCTTCGACGTCAACCGCTTTCCCTATGAGCTCTCGGGCGGGCAGCAGCAGCTGATCTGCATCATGCGCGCGCTGGCGCCGCGGCCCGAGGTGCTGTTCCTCGACGAACCCTTTTCTGCGTTGGATTTCGAGACCACCCTGTTCATTCGCGACAAGCTCCAGGAGGTGCAACTGGCGGAGGGCACCACCATGGTGATCGTCTCGCACGACCTGGAAGACGCAGTCTTCCTGGCCGACCGCATCCTGCTGCTGACGCGCCGGCCCACGCGCGTGGCCGAGGCGATCGACTTCGACATGCCGCGCCCGCGCGATGCGCAGGCGGTGGCCGATCCGCGCTTCATCGCCACCCGCGCGCATGCGCTGGCAGTGTTCCAGCGCGAGGTGCGGGCACGCTGAGACGCGTGCAAACGGGCCGCTGCACAGGCAAATCTTTGCGAGAGTTATTTCCGATGTAACGCCACATTACGGGACCGGCCACGGTCCCGTTTTCTTTTCGAGGCTGCGGCCGGCCCCGCGCCATCACCCGTGCGCCCAATGCCGGCAAGGCCTGGCGGGTGACCTGCAAGGGCCCGGAAAGCCTCGCCAAAGGTGAAGCCGAGGCCCTTGAAAGTGTGATTGCGCCTTACAAGTGCAAGCACACCGGCGCGGGCCCGATGGCTACAGTGAGGCCATGTTCAACGCGAAGCCAGTCACGGAGTCCCCAACATGAAACGCGCCATCGCCCTGGTTGTCCTGCTCTGCTCCGCAGCGTCCCTGCTGTCCGCCTGCATCGTGGTGCCCCCGCGTGGCGGCCCGCCGCCGTACCGTTACCACGACCGCTATTGAGCGGCTGCAGGTAACACGCACGCGCCGCCCCCGAAATCCAATGCATCGCTCGCACCCCTGGAGTTGAACCATGAAACGCCAACTGCTGCTCGCCCTCACTACCCTTGCCGCCGGCGCCGCGCTTGGCCTGATCTCGCCGGCCCAGGCCCAGGCCTATCCCCCGGGCTACCACGGCAGCCCGCACATGCGCCCCGCGCCGCCCCCGCCGCGCTATGAACCGCGCCCGCCGGGCCGCCCTGGCCAGGCATGGGTGCCGGGACACTGGAACGCCAACGGCGGCAGCTATGCCTGGCGCGGCGGCTACTGGCAGCGCGAACGCCCGGGTCACCGCTATGTGCCCGAGCGCTGGGTGCAAAGCCCGCACGGCGGCTGGGTGATGCGGCCCGGCTACTGGACCCGCTAAACCGGCCGAGCCGTCCCGGCAAGGTAGCCACGTACGCCGTCCCGCCTTGCGCGCGGACGGCGTCTTTTTTTGTGCTTGCATAGCGCACCCGTCACGCCGCGCCAGCGCGCCATCGAGTGTGTGCTAGCCAACAGTCCCCCCCTGTGGCCCGGCATTACAGTCACTTCACTACCCGTCACCCGGCTCGCCACGAACGCGAGCCAGGCTTCGTGCTGCGTGAAGGAGACATGCCATGGCAGACGACAAGCAGATCGTACCGGTCATCCTGTGTGGCGGAGCGGGCTCGCGGCTGTGGCCGTTGTCGCGCGACGGCTATCCCAAGCAGTTCCTGCGCCTGCTCGGACAAGACTCGCTGCTGCAGGACACCCTGTTGCGGGTGCGGGAGATTCCCGGTGCGCAAGCCCCAATCCTGGTCAGCAACGAAGCGCACCGTTTCGTGGTGGCCGAGCAAGCGCGGGAGGCTGGCTGCGCGTTGTCCGCCATCGTGCTCGAGCCGCATCCGCGCAATACCGCGCCCGCCGCGGCGGTGGCCGCGCTGCAAGCGCGCAGCGGCGGCGCGGACCCGGTGCTGCTGGTGCTGCCTTCCGATCACCTGATCCGCGACCGCGCCGCCTTCACGCAGACCGTGTGCCAGGCCAGCGCCGTGGCCGCAACGGGCGTGGTGGTGACGCTGGGCGTGGTGCCCACGTTTGCCGCCACCGGCTACGGCTATATCAAGGCGGTGCCCAGCAATACGGCCGACTTGCTGTCGGTCGCGCGCTTCGTCGAGAAGCCCTCGCTGGAAATGGCCACCGGCTACCTGCAGGAAGGCAACTGCTTCTGGAACAGCGGCATTTTCCTGTTCCGCGCCTCCGTCTATCTCGCCGCGCTGGAGCGGTTCGCCCCCGACATCCTGCTGGCCGCGCAGGAAGCGATGGTGCGCGGCCACCGCGACCTGGACTTCTTCCGGCTCGACACGGACGCCTTCGCCGCCTGCCGCTCCGACTCGATCGACTACGCCGTGATGGAGCACCTGCGTGACGCGCAAATGGCCCCGCTGTCCGCCGACTGGAGCGACGTGGGCTCCTGGGATGCGGTCTGGAAGGCCGCAGAGAAGACCGCCGATGGCAACGTGGCCATCGGCGACGTGGTCACGCACCACGCGCGGGGCTGCCTCGTCCACGCCTCGCACCGAATGGTGGCGGTCGCCGGCCTGGACGACGTGATGGTGGTGGAAACGCCGGACGTGGTGCTGGTGGTCCACAAGGATCACTGCCAGGACGTGAAGCAACTGGTGGAAACGGTACGCGCCCAGGGCCGCCCCGAGGCCACCCAGCATCGCAAGGTCTACCGGCCCTGGGGCGCCTACGACGCGGTGGACCACGGTACGCGCTACCAGGTCAAGCGCATCACGGTCAAACCCGGCGCCAAGCTCTCGCTGCAACTGCATCACCACCGTGCCGAGCACTGGGTGGTGGTTTCCGGCACGGCGCGCGTGCGCCGCGGAGACGTCGAGTACCTGCTGACCGAAGACCAATCCACCTATATCCCGATCGGCGAGGCGCACAGCCTTGAAAACCCCGGCCGGATCCCGCTCGAACTGATCGAGATCCAGTCCGGCTCTTACCTTGGCGAAGACGACATCATCCGGATGGCAGATATCTATGGGCGCACATGATCTCGAACCCTTCGGCCGGCTTGCGACCACCGAGCTGCAGCCCGAAGCCAGCGGCAACACCGGCAGCGGCGGGGCGCAACGCCCGCGCCGCGCGCTGATCACTGGCATCACCGGCCAGGACGGTGCCTACCTGTGTGAGCTGCTGATTGCCAAAGGCTACGAGGTGCACGGCATCAAGCGCCGCAGTTCGCTGTTCAACACCGAGCGCATCGACCACCTGTACCAGGATCCGCAAGCGTCCAGGCGCAGCCTGATCCTGCATCACGGCGACATGACCGACACCGCCAGCCTGGTGCGGGTGGTACAGCAATCGCAACCTGACGAAATCTACAACCTGGCGGCGCAAAGCCACGTGCAGGTGTCGTTCGAGGAACCGGAATACACCGCCAACACGGATGCGCTGGGCACGCTGCGCCTGCTCGAAGCCGTGCGCATCCTTGGCCTGGAGAAGCAAACGCGCTTCTACCAGGCGTCCACATCCGAGCTGTACGGCCTGGTGCAGGCAACACCGCAGAAGGAGACCACGCCGTTCTACCCGCGCAGCCCCTATGCAGCCGCCAAGTTGTACGCCTACTGGATCACGGTGAACTATCGCGAGGCCTACGGCATGTATGCCTGCAACGGCATCCTGTTCAACCACGAGAGCCCGGTGCGCGGCGAGACCTTTGTCACGCGCAAGACCACGCGGGCGATGGCGCGCATCGTGCTGGGGCTGCAGGACACGCTCTATCTCGGCAACCTGTCGGCCCTGCGCGACTGGGGCCACGCGCGCGACTACGTGGAAATGCAGTGGCTGATGCTGCAGCAGGACAAAGCCGAGGACTATGTGATCGCCAGCGGCGAGCAGCACAGCGTGCGCGAGTTCGTGCAGCTGGCCGCCCTGGAGCTCGGCATCGCGGTGCGCTTCGAGGGCGAAGGCGCCGGCGAGGTGGGCGTGGTGGCGCACGTTGATGCCGCCACCTGCCCGGTGGCAGCGCGCTGCAAGCCAGGCGACACGATTGTGCGGGTGGACCCGCGCTACTTCCGACCAACCGAAGTCGAGACGTTGCTGGGCGACGCCAGCAAGGCGCGCGAACAGCTGGGCTGGTCGCCGCGCACGAGCTTCGGGGCGCTGGTGCGGGAAATGATGGAAGCGGACTTTGCCGCGGCGCGGCGCGATGCGTTCGTCAAGCTGGCTGGCTTCCGGGCCTATGACCATCATGAGTGACGCCGGCACCGCAGTGTCAAGCGACCCCACGCCGTCATCCGCATCCTTGCCAGCGCGGCACTCGCGGGTGTTCGTGGCGGGCCACCGCGGCATGGTCGGCTCGGCCATCGTGCGTGCGCTGGACGCGCGTGGCCAGGCCGACATCATCACGCGCGGCCACGCCGAGCTCGACCTCACCGACCAGCAGCAGGTGCGCGCGTTCTTCGCCACCCAGGGCATCGACACGGTCTACCTGGCAGCCGCGCGCGTAGGCGGCATCCACGCCAACCATACCTTTCCCGCCGAGTTCATCCAGCAGAACCTGATGATCGCGGCCATCGTCATCCACGAAGCCTGGCGCGCGGGCGTGAAGCGCCTGCTATTCCTCGGATCGAGCTGCATCTACCCGAAGTTCGCACCCCAGCCCATCAGCGAGGCCGCGCTGCTTACCGGGCCGCTGGAGCCCACCAACGCCCCCTACGCCCTGGCCAAGATCGCAGGCATTGCGCTGTGCGAGAGCTACAACCGCCAGTACGGCACCGACTACCGCAGCGTGATGCCGACCAACCTCTACGGCCCGGGCGACAACTATCACCCCGACAACAGCCACGTGATACCGGGCCTGCTGCGGCGCTTCCACGAAGCCGGCATGGCCCACGCCCAGCACGTGCCGGTGTGGGGCAGCGGCACGCCGCTGCGCGAGTTCCTCTACGCGGACGACCTGGCCGCGGCATGCCTGCATGTGATGGCGCTGGCCGAGGACGTGTACCGCCAGACCGCGCCGGCCGGATTCCTGAACGTGGGCAGCAGCGAGGAAGTCAGCGTGCGCGAACTGGCGGGGCTGGTGGCGCAGACCGTGGGCTTTCGCGGCGACATCGTCTTCGACAGCGGCAAGCCCGACGGCACACCGCGCAAGCGGCTCGACTGCACGGCCCTTGCCGCCACCGGCTGGCAACCGGCCGTGGCGCTGCGCGACGGCCTGCGCCTGGCCTACCTGGATGCACTGCAGAGCGGAAGGCTGGCACATGGCACAGCACCGGCACAACACGTGGAGACCTGACATGAAACCCCTGCTCCGCCATCCCGACAAGCGCGCGCGGCCTCAGGCCACTGCGTCCGCAACGTCGGCTACCTCGGCAACCTCGGCCGCCAGCGGCGCGGCAGCGAGTCCCGGTGCGCTCTGGCCCGGACAGGTCATCTTTCCCACGGGCAGCGCGGATGCGGGCCTGTGGCGGCGCTGCCTGCAGCAGATGCGCGCCATCTCGCTCAGTCCCGGCGCGCTGGTGGTGCTGGCGGGCCAGAGCCGGCTGGAGAACTGGGCCATGCTGCTGGCCAGCATGGCGCTGGGGCGGCGACGCGCGGCCTTCTTCCACGGGGCCGCCTTTGCCAGCGTGCCTGGGCGAGTTGGCGCGCTGGCAGACGCGGTATTGCTGCGCCATTGCCAGGGCGTATTCGTCGGCAGCGAGCGCGGCTGCGCGCGCGCCATTGCCGCCGACGTTCCCCCGCGCAAGATCTTTGCCTGCCGCCCGCCAGCCGTGCTGCCGGACGGCTTCGATGCTGCCGCCGAACGGCGCGAGCGGGTCGAGCACGCTGCACCGCCGCATGCGCCGCATTTCCTGCATGTTGGCGCCCTCACGCACGATCCGGCCCTGGTGCTGCTGCTCTATGCCTTTGCCGGCGCGCGGCAGGCGTGGCCGGCGGCCACGCTATCGCTGGTGGGTACGGGCCGCGCTTATGGCCGGCTGCGCACCATGGCCGACGCGCTCGGGCTGGGGCCGTCGGTACGCTTCCTGGGCGCGATGGCGCCGGCCGACTTCGCCGTGGAGTACCGCAAGGCGAGCTGCCTGGTGCTGCCAGATGCCGCGCAGCGCTGGCATCCGCTGGTACGCGAGGCACTGAGCTACGGCTGCCCGGTGGTGGTGAGCGTGAATAACGACGACGCCGGCGAACTGATACGCGACGGCGTCACCGGCCTGTATTTCAAGGCGGGCGACGCCGGTGCGCTGGCCAGGTGCCTGGTGCAGGTGCCCACGCGTTTTGCGGATGCCGCCGCCACCGCCGAGCGCTGCCAGGCCGCCGCGCTGGAGGACTCTCCCGCCTCCGCGGGCAGGGCCATGGCGGCTGGCTGCGTGCGGATCATGGCCGCGGACTAGACGCACGCCGCAGCGGGCGCGACAGCTGCGTACCCCATACAGAGCATCGACGCCACTGACGCTACGGTTGCCATGAAGATACTCATGTACTGCCTGAACTATGCGCCCGAGCTGACCGGCATCGGCAAGTACACCTGCGAGCAGGCCGAGTGGCTGGCCGCGCGCGGCCATGAGGTGCGGGTAGTCACCGCGCCGCCGTACTATCCGGCGTGGCGCGTGGGCGAGGGCTATCGCGCGTGGCAATACAGCCGCGAGCGGCGGCGCTGGGTGGAGGTGTATCGCGCGCCGCTGTGGGTACCGCGCAAGCCGGACGGCATCACGCGGCTGCTGCACCTGGCGAGCTTTGCCGTATCCAGCCTGCCCAGCCTGATGGCCCAGTTGCGCTGGCGCCCGGATGTGCTGTTCGTGGTGGAGCCTCCCCTGATGTGCGCGCCGGCCGCTTTGCTGTTCGCACACTGGAGCGGCTGCAAGACCTGGCTGCATGTGCAGGACTATGAGGTCGACGCGGCTTTTGCGCTGGGGCTGCTCCGCCGGCCCTGGCTGCGCCGCGTGGCGCGGCGCGTGGAGCATCAGTTGATGACGCGTTTTGACCGGGTCTCGTCGATCTCGCAGGCCATGGTCTCTCTGGCGCGTGGCAAGGGCACGGAGCCTGAGCGCGCGGCCTTGCTGCCCAACTGGGTCAACCTGTGGGAAATCGGCGCCGGCAGCGCCATGCTGGCGCGCCGCACGCTGGGCATTCCAGCTGATGCCGTGGTGGCGCTGTACTCAGGCAATATGGGCGCCAAGCAGGGGCTGGATGTCATGGCCGATGCCGCCCGCCTGCTCGATGGCCATGAACGCCTGCACTTCATCTTCTGCGGCGACGGCGCCGGGCGCCCCGCGCTGGAGGCCGCCTGCGCGGGGCTGCCACAGGTGCGCTTCCTGTCCCTGCAGCCCGCCGCCATGTTTGCCTCGCTGCTGGCCGCGGCCGACATTCACCTGCTGCCACAACGCGCCGGCGCCGCCGACCTGGTCATGCCCTCGAAGCTGACCGGCATGCTGGCCAGCGCTCGCCCGGTGGTCGCCACCGCGGAGCCGGACACGGAGCTTGGCCGCGTGGTTGCGCAATGCGGCGTGCTGGTGCCGCCTGGCGACGCGGCCGCGCTGGCCGCCGCCATCGACATGCTGGCTGCGCAGCCCGCCCTGCGCGCGCACCTGGGCGGCGCCGGCCGGCGCTGGGCCGAGCAGCACCTGGACCTCGACATGGTGCTGGGCGAATTGGAGAAGGCGCTGTTCGCGCTGATCAGGCACCAGCCCGCCGGCGCGCCCAGCACCGCCGGGGTCGGCAGCGAATAGCACACGCCACCGTTCAGGCGTTCAGACGTTCAGACGTTCAGGCGTCCACCGACACGCGATCTTCCACCGAAGCCGCCGCCAGCACCGTGAGATAGATGCTCTCGTACTGGTCGATGGCTTTCTCGGCGGAGAAGTTCCCGGCCCACGCGATCGAGCGCGCGGCCACTTCGGCGCGCCGCGCTTGCGGCCATGCGAGCATCCCGGCCAGCACGTCCGCGCCGCGTTGCGCCCAGCCATCCATGTCACTGCTAGCCAACGGCTCGAGCAGCTGCACCTGGTCGCCGCCGATCTCGGTCATCGGCGCGCGGTTGGTGGTGAGCACCGGCGCGCCGCATGCCATGGCTTCGATGATGGGCCAGCCAAACCCTTCCTCCAGGCTCGGAAACAGCATCACGGCGGCTAGCGAATAGGCTGCCTGCACCGCCTCGGTGGGCAGCCCCGTCAGAAAGCGCACGCTGCCGCCAAGGGGGCTCGCCCGTTCGCCCTGCTCGCGCATTTCCGCGGTGGGATCGCCACCGATCATCCACAGCGCCCGCGGCACGCGGCACCGTTGGCAATAGGCCAGGTAGAGCGCCAGCACGCCTTCGCGGTTCTTGTACCACTGGTTGCCGCCGATATGCACCAGCATGCCTTGCGGATCGGCCGGCACGCCAGCGCGCTGCAGGCAGGCCAGCGCTTCGGTGGTGCCCATCCTGTGGAACGGATAGTTCATTCCGTTGTAGACCACCCACGCGGCCTCGGGCGCGCACGGATGCAGCCGCCGCAGGTCGCGCATGGTCTTGTTGGAGACGGCGATAAACGCCCTTCCCTGCAACAGGCCCCAACGGATCAGCGACTGGTAGGTGTGCCCGCTGGCCGAGAGCCCGTGCTCGGGGAACTCGCCGGCGAGCGTGCGCAGGGCAATGAAATCATGGCAATGCACCACGTGCGGACGATGGCGCAGCAGCGGCATCCAGATGCCCAGCGCATGATCGGCCAGCACCAGCAAGGTGTCCTTGTCGACCTTGCGCAGACGCCATAGCGCGAGCATCGGGAACAGGATGTACTGGTCGATGTAGCCCAGCCATTTACGCAGCCCGCCGCGCGCCGGCAGCCGGCACATCACGGCGGCGGGGGTCCATAGTTCAGCCTGGTGGCCGCGCGCGCGCATGCCGTCGATGATCATCGCGGCAAAGCGGTCCATGCTGTGGCTGCCAAAAAAGGCGGGGTGACCCAACAAGATGATTTTCATGGTGATTGAACGCCAGGGTGATACAAGCGTTGGCTCGCTTGCCGCGTGGCCGCCAGCGTTATGCCGGCAAACACGAAGCCAAGCGCGTTGGCTGTCAGCTGCCCGACTACCGGCCAGGAGGTCAGCCCGAAGATGGCAATGGTCCACATCAGGATGAGAAAAGAGTTGCCGGTGCGCCTGGCCACACGCAAGGCGCGCCACATGCCGTTGATGAAGATCAGCGCCTTGAGCAAGATGCTCAGATAGCCGACCAGGCCCATCTCGCCGATGACGCGGCCAGTCTCGGTTTCGCTGATCACGAACAGCAGGCCGGTCTGCAGAAAATAGTTGGCCAGGTTGCTGCCAAGCCCGAGCCCGCTGCCAAGCAGGCTCTGTTCGGCCGAGACATCGTTGACACCGAAGAACATCGACTCCACCCGGTCGGCGAAGCTCTCCGACTCCGCCGCGGAGCTGAAGCGCTCCAAGGTCGCGTCCACCGCCGAGCTGACAAACAGCACGATGACCACGCTCATGAGGATGGAAACAATGCCCCACGACAACGCCGCCCTGCGCCGCTTTCCCTTGCCGTAGCGCAAGCTTGCCAGCAGCGCGATGCCAAACACGATCGGCAAAAGCAGGATGGCCGAACGCGACCCGCTCACCAGCGAGGCGATGAACAGACTGCCGATGACCGCAAGCGAATGCAGCTTGCCCCGGAGCCCCGGCTTCTGCTCGCCCAGCACGGCCTCCAGCGCGAAGGGGCTGACGATCGCCAGGAACAGGGTGTAGCCCAGCGTGAACGAGAAGGTGCCCGTGGTGCGCACCACGTCGGCCGTCACGCGGAAGACCGTATCCGGATCGCCCTCGATCTGACGATTGAGGAAACTCTCCGGCGACTGAAAATGCTGCACCAGTGCCAGCGGAGCCATGAACAGCAGCATGGCAAGCGCGGCCTTGGAGATGGCTTCCAGGTCCTGCTCCTCGAGCAGCTCGGCCGCGGCGTAGGCAAACCAAAGGTACAGCAGCCAGAAGCGCACGCCGATCAGGAAAATGGGCAGCGAGTTGATGCCCGCAACAAGCTGCAGCAAGCCCCAGAAACAAACAATGGCCGACCACCACAGCAGCATGCGCACGGTGCGCCGCGCCGGGGTAAAGCCTGAATAGCGCACCGCGTGGTACAGCGCATACACCACCATCAGGTCGCGCAGCAGGATCAGCGGCATGGTGAGCGAATCCGAGACCCACTTGCGCGCGGCGCCCTCGAACACGGCAATCACGAAGACCGTGATGAAGATCCGCCCGAACACGGTGACGCGCGCCAGGTGGGCTGGCACGGCAGGTTTTGCATAGGGAAGGGAATGGCTCAGCATAGCGCGCCTACCGTTTCGGCTGCACTCAGGCGATACCTCGCCCAGGTGTACTTCTGCCCGGCGATACGGGCATGGGCACGCGCGCGCTCCAGCTGCGCGCGATCTGTCGCCAGGGCCAGCATGCGTTGGTACAGCGCGTCCGCGCAAAGCGGCACCACCCACCCGGCCTGCGGGAATTCATCGATGATTTCTTTCGCACCAACCCGATCCGAGAGCAGCACCGGCGTGCCGCATGCCAGGGCCTCAGCCACCACCATGCCGAAGGAATCGAAGCGCGACGGCAGCACGAAGCAATCGGCATCGGCAAATACCTGGAACAGCGCCGGCTGCGGCAACGCGCCAAGCTGAAGCACGCCCGGCATGGCAGCGATGCGCCCGCCCAGCTCCTGCTCCACGAGCGCGCCGGCAAGCGCCAGCTCCGCCTCCGGCACCCGCTCCCGCAGCCGCGCGAACGCGTCAAGCAGCAGGTCGATGCCTTTGCCCACGCGCACCGCCCCGGCGAACACAAAGCGCGGGCCGCCGGCGAGCCGCTGGCGGCGGACGTCGTCCGGCAGCGTTGCGCCAAGCAGGATCGTCTTTAGCTTGGCGGGGGGCACGCCGGCGTCGATATAGGTACGCGCGGCAAACTCCGAGCAGGTGATGATGATGTCCGCCAGCGCGATCTCCGCATCTTTTTGCGCATTGATCTGCGCAAGGTAGGTGCGGTCCTCGACCGGCACCATGGCTTCGGCCGCACGATGATGCACGGCCGGCGCCTCCAGCACGCAGCGCGCGCCGATGCGCCGCGCCGCCAGGAAGGTCCGCAGCGCAGAATTCTCGTAAGCGACCACGATATCCGGGCGCACCGCCTCCACCCGGGCGGCCACCCATTGGTCGAACAGATGGAAGATCCGGTGCGCGTAAGCTGCCCCGGAGCGGCCGACATAGCGATTGAGGCCAAGCTTGAGCACACCGGGAAAAAACACCGGGTGCCGCCGCAGCGCCTTGGGGATGGCGACCTCGCGCACCTTGGCGTGATATCCGGCCGGCAGCCACCATGGCGGCGCCTCGCCCGGGGCGCGCACCGGCACGCCGGACCAGTATTGCTTGAGCATGTCGTGCTCATAAAGCGCCTGTGCCATCTGGTGCGAATGCTGCAGGCCGGGATGCGTGACGAGGGCTTTCATGCTTCGCTCCCCCGTGGGGGGCCATCGAGCCTCGCTCCGGCGGACACGGCTTGCGCGGGCGGCCCGGCGCAGCGCGTGGGCCGCCCGGGCGGCTGCATGCGCAGCGTGCCCGCCAGGCGCACGCCCTGCACGAAGCCACCCCAGCCACCCAGCAATTGCCCGGGCAGGCTGCGTGGACGCTTGAGCAGGCTGTGCGCCAGGAAGTAAGCGCCCGGGCAACTGCGCGACCCCACCAGCAGCTGGAACAACACCAGCCGCAGGCGCATCGCGGGCGGTGCATATGCCATCGAGATCGCCGTCATGTTGCAGGTCTCTTCGAAGCAGCGCCTGTGCGCATAGCTCTGGCGCTCGTAGTTGTAGCGCGCGGCCGGATAGTGATCAACGATGGCGCCGGGATCGAGCACCAGGCGCCATCCTGCGTGCCGCAGCATCTGGCACATCCACGTCTCGTTGCCGGGCTGCGCGCCCTGCCCCTGCAGCCGCTCGTCAAAGCGCGCCGTGCCCAGCGCCGCCCGGCGCAGGATCCAGTTGCAGCCCTTGAGCGTTTCCACCGCGCGCGGCGCGCCGCACACCCGATGCGTCTCGCCGATGATCCTGCCCCAGCCGTCGCGATAGCCGGCCAGCGGCAGATCCGGCACGGCCAGTGGCGCGCCATCGGCGCTGCGCACGACATCCCGGCCACCGGCACCGCCCACCGTGGCATCGGCAAAGTGGGGCAGCAAGCAGGCCAGCCAGTCCGCGCGCGGCAGCGCGTCGTCGTCCAGGATCGCGAGCAGCTCGCCGGTTGCGTGCAGCAGGCCGGCATTCATGGCAGCCACCACGCCAGGCTCGGTCACCTTGACTACCTGCAACGCCGGATAGCGAACCTGCGCCGTATTTGCCAGCCACGCCGCCGTGTCGGGATCGTCCGCGCCGCGGCAGACCACGATCAGCTGAACCGGCGCCGGCACGAGCGCGGCGGCAGCCTGCAGGCAGCGCTGGAGCATGTCCGGGCGCCGGTAGGTCGGGACCATCAGCGTAACGCTGGGCGCATCGCTCATTGCGTGCTTCCTCCATGGGGGGCAAGGCGCTCGTCGCTTGGCAGCAGGCGCCCGGCACGCACGGCCGCGGCGAGTTCGCAGACGATGGCCGCGGCCAGCCCCGACGACAGCCCGAGCTGGAACCACAGCACGCCATCAAGCGTGGTGAGATCGAGAAAGCGCGGCGCGGCCGCGCACCAGGCCAGCACCACCGGCACCTGCACGAAGGCAAAATGATTCAGGCCACGGTTGGCCAGCAACTGCCAGGCGATGCCGACCACGCTGGCAAAGCCCGCGCCAAGGCAGGCGATCACCAGTTCGGCGCCCAACGATGCGTAGTTCGGCCCCACCAGCCACAGCAGCAACCCCGGCCATGTCACGGCCAGAAGCACCAGCGCGGCGGCAGGCAGGCAAGCCAGCGCCACCCAGCCGGCAAAGCGCCGCAGCACGCCGTCGCGCGCTTGCGCGAAGCGCGGAATCACGTACGCGGCCACCACGGCGCCCACCGGCATCAGCAATTGCCCGATGCGTGACAGCGCGCCCAGCGAGGCCGTTTGCCCGACCGCGCCGTGATAGGCGACGATGGCGAACACCAGTTGCCCCTGGACGCAGTAGAACGCCTCCAGCGGCAATTGCCGCCGCATGATGCGGCCGATGTATTGGCTGTCTTCCGCCTTGCCCGCGCTGCCGGCATGCGCCGCCAGCGGTATCTCACGCGCGATCCAGCGCCGCACGAACGGCACGCGCAGTCCCGCGAACAGCACGTTGACGAGGGTCGCGCCCAACACGCCGAGCAGGCCCAGCGCGTAGAGCGCGGACGACAGTACCAGGCGCCCCACGGACAAGCCGGTATCCAGCGCCTGCAGCGCGGGCGCGCGGTTGGCAAACAGCAGCACCTGGTCCACGACGCGCGATTGCATGTCGAAGTACCAGGTCGCCAGCAACAGCGCCAGCAGCAGCACGATCAGGATCACGCTGGCATGGTTGCGATACAGCAGCCACGCGGCGATCGCCAGCACCACCGGCAACAGCCAGGCGGAGAGCTTCCAGCGCTGGCCCATGGCCGCGCAGGCCAGTTCCGCGGCACGCTCCCGGTCCGGCCAGGTCTTGCCCAGCAGCGCGTTCAGGCCAAGCTGGATGCCACCCTTGGTGACGATGGCGATGGCGCCCATGATGAGGCCGACCACGGTGTAGATGGCGTAGTCGCCCACCTCAAGCCAACGGGCCAGCAGCAGGCCGGTGATCGCGCCGATCCCCTGCGAAAGCACCGCATAGACGAGGAATCTGAGCAGCTTCACGGCGCTCCCGCTCCCCGCTCAATGACGCTGTGGCATGACGGCGCGACCATGGCCTCTCCTCCTCTATCCCGCCGCCGCGTGGTGGACAGGCTGCGCAGCCTCGGTCGCGCCATGGATGATGTCCAGCAGCCGCTGTGCGGCCTGTCCGGCATGGAAGCGCCGGGCAAAGGACTGCCGCGCGGCAATGCGCATGCGTGCCTGCTCGGCGGGCTCGGCCTGCAGCCATTGCCGCAGGCAGGCAGCGGCGCCCTGCGCGGTGTCCGGGCCCACCAGCCCGGCGCCGTCGGCGACGATCTCGCGCCAGATGTTGACCTTGTCGGAGATCAGCACCGGCACGCCGCAGCCGAGCGCCTCGGCCACCGCCACGCCGAAATTCTCCTGGTGCGAAGGCAGGCAGAACACCTCGGCCGCGTGAAACGCGCCCCACTTGAGCTCGCCCTTGAGCATGCCGGTCCAGCTCACGCGCGCGGACAGCCCATGCGCGGCAATGCGTTGCTCCAGCATCGCGCGCAGCGCGGTGTCGTGCGGTCCGGCCAGCACCAGATGCAGCGCGGGATGCGCCGCGGCCACGCCGGCGAAGGCGTCGACCAGCAGGTCACAACCCTTCTTCTCGTGGATTCGGCCGAGGAACAGCGCGATGCGCTTGCCGCGCACCTCCGGGAAGGCGCCAAGAAAGGCCTCACGCAACGGCGCGCCGTCCTGCGGCGGCTGCGCCGTGCCGTAGCTTGCCACCACCTCCCGGCACCGGTATGGCCAGAACGCACCGCTGGAGCGCTGCTTCTCCTCGCTGCACGTGAACAGCACGCCGCGCGCATGACGCAAGACCCAATAGTCCCCGACCAGCCAGTAGAGGCTCTTCTTCAGATGCTTGAGCGGATAGTGGTCGCGAAACCAGGGGTCCAGCATGCCGTGCGTGAACACAAAATACGGCACCCGCTTGCCACGCAGCGCCAGCCACACGGCCAGCGCGTGGTACTGCCACAGGCCTTCGACAATGACCGCATCGTACGCTTCGCAATGCGCGCGCAGCCAGGCCACCATGCGCCGGTTGAAGCCGTACTTGAGCGATGACGGCCCCAACGCGATGACGTCGAGCTCGCTGTCGCGCACGCAGGGCGCATCGGGCGCGTCGCCGCAGCACACCTGCACCTGTACGCCGCGCTCACGCAAGGGTGCGCGCAGCTGGCGCACACCCTCGATCGGGCCGCCACCACCCGGATCGATCGACGAGATCACGTGCAGGATCTTCATGGCCGGGCTCCGGGGGCCGCCGGTGACGAGTCGCCGGCCGCGGCCTTGCGCGCAATGAAATGAAACCAGTACACGTCGCGCAGGTCCTGGCCTTCGCGCACCGGCTCGCCGTTCAGGTTGCCGAACACCACATCGGTGTGCAGCCCCAGCTCCGCGAGCGCGCGCTTCTGCGCGGCGAACTCGGTATAGACGATCACGATGCCGAACTTGTGGGCGGCGCAAACCCGGATGGCATAGCCATCGAACTCGCGGTTCAGCCGCGAGTGCCGCAGGTAGTTGAAGGTGGCAATCGGCAGGTTGCAGATCACCCGCGCGGTATCGATGCCAACCGCGATAGGGTTGGCCGACAGATGCGGAAGCCGCACGAAGCGCGAGAGAGTCTCGCGATAGCTCGGCCCACGCATGTTGTGCGTGGAGAACAGCATCAGGCCGCCGGGACGCAGCACGCGCGCGAACTCGCGCAGGATGGCGACGCGCCCCGCGTAGTCGACCGCATCGATGCCGTTGAAGCTGAACATCACCAGCGCGAAGCTGTTGTCCGCAAAGCGCGACATGTTGCGCGCATCCATCTGCATCACCCGCACGCCGGGATGATTGCGCTGGCAGATCTCGACCATCTCGGGCATGTAGTCGACTGCCGTATAGTCGTCGCTCAGCGTGCGCAGCAGCGCCACGGTGCGCCCGCCGCCCACGCCAACGTCGAGGATGGGCTGGCCCCGCACTTCGTCCGCCACCCAGGCAATCGCCGCAGCCTCGCCAGGGTCCGTCCAATCGCTGGCGGTGCCGAACCACCGGCGCGCGCCCCAGCTACGCCATGCGTGTTGGTTGATGCGATCCTGCGCCGTGCCTGAAGCCATGACATCCTCGTGAAGATGAGCAACGTTGGACCAAAGCGCAGCCATGCCGCTGGCATGCCTTGCCGGGCGGATGACCGGTCTGCCTGCAGTGAGGATGCCGGCGCGGGATTCAGGTTTCTGTACGTTGCCACACACGGGTCGGGACGCCGGGAACTGGCAGATCGGCGTGCGCTGCGAGGCATCTGCGGGGCCCGCTTCAGGCGCGGCGACGGGGTATCGCCAGCATCGCTTTCCAGCAGCGCAAGGGGGCATCCGGCACCGTGGGCATGCTCGCGTGCCGGCTGCCGCTCTCCCCTCATCCTGATGGCTGAGATAGCTCTCATCCGTTTGTCGCGCGGCGCTCGCCCAAGGCTCATGCCGAAGGCGCAAGTGGATCGCGGACTCCACCTCGGCGCGAGTTTCAAGATTGGTTCGCCACCCGGGCGCGCCACCCGGAAAAGCCATAAATGCGCTAGCAACACCCCTTTTCCGTTGCAGCGGTGAAACTTTATCGACCAATAACTGTTTCAGTCTTGAAACATAATCCCGTCGATTATCCATCACCCGTTCGGGTAACCCGCCATGCGGCCACCATCAAGGCTTTCCGGATGATGAGAACAAACCTCTCCAACCTAATTGGAGCGCCGCCAAAGCAACTTGATTTCGTGCAGATCAGACCATAATATGACCTTAATTCGTTTTAAGACGAATGGCATTTTGGGGTGGGTTCAGGGGGTCAGCCTTCCGGCTCGCGGTCAGTTCCCGGCAATAAGAACGGGCGGTCCGGCTTGGCGGTGGTACGGGGATAAATAGGGGCGGCGCGCGTGGAGCACCACGAGGGTCGCGCAGGTCATTATTCCGCTGCGTTCAACCTGTTTCCTACCGCAATCATACGGGGGGAATAACAACATGAACGCACTGCTCATCGAGGGTCACCCACTGCTGCGTCTCGGGTTGCTGCAAATGCTCGAGCGTATTCATGGCGTCGACCACGTCATCACCGTCGACCCGGCCGACGTCGCCCTGCTGGAAGGCAATCATTGCGACCTGCTCGTGTTCGGCATGCCGGCCGACACCGACGCCGGATGGCATCTGCTCAACAAGGTGCGCTCCGTGCTCTCGGCCGATCGCTTGCTGCTGCTCGCCGATATGATCCCGCTGCAGATTCCGGCGCTCGCCATGGCGCAAGGGATCTGCGGCTGCCTGCCGAAATCCGCTTCGCTGGCGGTGCTGGAAGCTGGCATCCGCCTGGCCATGGTTGGCGGGCAATACGTGCGCGGCCAGAACAACCGCCAAGCCGGCGCGTCAAGCAGCGGATCGCCGGGTCTGTCGGCCGGCAACTATCCAGTAGGTGGACGCATTCCCGTGCTGGCACCGCTGACCGACAGCGCACAGTGCAACCCCGCGGGCATGCGCGTCCACGCCGCGCCATCCTCGCGCGAGTCCCTGGCCGCCGTGTCTCGCCCGGGCGCTGTTCCGGCCGATGCCGGTGGCACCGGCGGGCACAGCGAGACCGCGTACGACGAAGCCGAGATGCTGCAGATCACCCCGAGGCAATATGAGGTCCTGGTGCTGCTGGCGCGCGGACATCCCATCAAGACCGTGAGCCGCATGCTCAATATCTCGGTGGCGACCGTCAAGAGCCATGCCTGCACCCTGTACCAGCGGCTCAAGGTGCGCAACAAGGGCGAGGCGGTCTACGCGGCGCTCCAGCGCGGCGCGTCGCTGGAATGGGTCAGCGGCGACGAGGCCGCGCCGCGCACGGCGGTGCGCAACGCGCCGTCTGCCGCCGCCAGGCCGGCACGCACGGTCGCGGAGTACGGCACGGGCGCTTCCGCCGCGATGCGCTGAGGCGCGCTTGCGGCGCAGCCAACCGGCGGCGGCAGGCGCAAGCCTGCCGCCGTTGTCTTTTATGCGGGGCCGCGGGGCACGCTTTCCCGCATACGTTGTGTGCCTTGCTTGTCCCAAAAGCAAGCCGCCCCCGTTCGCCCTGGCGCCTCGCGCACGCTGGTTCCGGCATCGCAGTGCAATGTGTGAAAGCGCACCGATTGGCCCCCGTCGGCCTCCTAGGATGGGAGCATCGGGGGACTGTCGCAGCGGTTGCGATGTCCCTGTCGCCCAATGCCGGAGGCTGCCGTGAACGAGATCACCGACCATGACGGGCAACACAGGAACGCGCAACGCCAAGGCCGGCCGCTGGCATGCCTTGCCATGCTATGCGCGACCCTGATGCTCGCCGCCTGCGCAAGCTCCCCAGGCATGCACTTCGACCCCAAGGCGCCCGTCGGCGCGGTCGGACCCGATGCCATGCCCAACATCACGCCGATCACGCTGGAGGTGGTGCGCAACCAGCGCACCATGGCGCAACGCGAGGTCGAGAAGCTGGACGAACTCTATGGCAAGCCGCAGCCCTATCTCATCGGCCCGGGCGACATCGTCTCGGTGGTGGTATGGGATCACCCGGAACTGGTCTTCCCCAACCAGACCTACAGCATCGGCGCCGCGTATGAAATCCCCGCGGTGGGCGGCGGCTCCAATGTGCCCGGCTATGTGGTGAGCGCGCAGGGCGATATCCAGTTTCCCTACGCTGGCGTGATGAAGGTCGCCGGCAGGACGGCGAACGACGTGCGCGACCAGATCGCGAAGGTGCTCTCGCGCGTGGTGCGCGATCCCCAGATGACGGTGCGCGTGCTCGCGTTCCGCAGCCAGCGCATCTATGTGGATGGCGAAGTGCGTACGCCTGGCATGCAACCGATCGACGACGCGCCGATGACGCTGATCGAGGCGCTTAACCGTGCGGGTGGCGTGCTCAACCTGACAGGCGACAACAGCCGCATCCGCATCACGCGCGGCGAGCGCAGCTGGCATGTCAACATCCCGGCACTGCTCGCGCGCGGCATCGATCCCTCGCGCATCATGCTCAAGAACGGCGACATCGTGCGCGTGGAACAGCGCGAGGACAGCAAGATCTTCGTCACCGGCGAGGTGGTGCGCCCCACCACCTTGCTGATGCGCAATGGCCGCATGACGCTGAATGAGGCCATTGGCGACGCTGGCGGCGTGAACCCGAACACCGCCAACGCGGAGCAGATCTTCGTGATCCGCAAGGCGGCGGACGGCGAGCCCAAGGTGTATCACCTGGACGGCACGTCGCCCGTGGCGCTGGCCATTGCCGAAGGCTTCGAACTCGAGGCAAAGGACGTGGTGTATGTCGACGCGCGCGAACTGGTGCGCTGGAGCCGCGTGGTCAACCTGCTGCTGCCATCGACGAGCGGTGCGTTCAGCGCCGCCAGCGTGGTCAAGTAAGCGAGGCCGCGATGATCCGCTCGATCCTGGTTGTGTGCATCGGCAATACCTGCCGCAGCCCCATGGCACAGGGCCTGCTGCGCCACGCGCTGCCCGGCTGCACGGTGAGTTCCGCCGGGCTGGCCCCGCTGGAGGGCGCCGCCGCCGATCCGCATACGGTGCGCCTGCTCGAGGAGGACGGCCTCGATCTCTCAGGGCACCGCGCGCGCACCGTGGACGGGGACATGATCAACGGCGCCGACCTGGTGCTGGTGATGGACACGGAACAAAGAGAGGCGCTTGAGCGCCAGTATCCGCAGGCACGCGGCAAGGTCTACCGCCTTTGCGAATTCATGCACGCTGACGTGCCCGACCCCTATGGCTGTTCGCAGAATATGTTCCGGATCGTGCTGGGGCTGATCAAGCAAGGGGTCGATTCATGGTCGGTGCGCATTCGCGCCATTGCACGGGATCAATGTCATGGGGAGGTCGCATGAACACGTTCAATCCAAACGAGGCATTGCCGGTGGGACGCGCTCAGCGGGAAAAATCGATCGACCTGACCGGCTATCTCGACATACTGATGCGCTACCGCTGGACCTTCATCCTGATCGCGGGCACGGTCTTCGCCCTGGGCGCGACCTACGCGTTCTTCACCAAGTCCGTCTACCGTACCGACATCGTGGTGCAAGTGGAGGACACGGGGAGCAGCACCAACAGCAAGCTCGCGGGCAGCGTGGCGCCGGTCTTCGACGTCAAGCCGGCCGCCGCCGCGGAAATCGAGCTGCTGCACTCGCGCATGGTGGTGGGCAAGGCGGTGGAAAGCCTGAAGCTGTTCATTGATGCCAGGCCGAGCTACTTTCCGGTGATCGGCCAGGCGCTGGCACGCTACAACCCTGGCCTGTCGGAACCCGGCCTCTTCGGCTGGGGCGGCTTCGTCTGGGGCGACGAGCGCATTACGGTAGGCCGCCTCGACATGCCAACGCGGCTGGAAGGCACCAGGATGACAGTGACAGCCCTTGACGGCAAACGGTACCGGCTGAAAGTCAAGGGCGAGCAGACCATGGCAACAGGCACCGTCGGCCAGCCGCTGGTCGTGCCAACCTCACGCGGCAACGTCGAGATCCTCGTTACGGAACTGGAAGGCAACCCTGGCGCCAGCTTCAATGTGACGCGGCTGCCTCGGGCCATTGCCATCGCGCAGCTGCAGCAATCGCTGCAGATTGCCGAGCGCGGCAAGTCGAGCGGGGTGATCGGCATCACCCTTGAAGGCCCGGACCCGGACCTGATCGCGGCAACGCTCAACGAGATCGGCAGCGAGTATGTCGACCAGAACGTGCGCCGCAGGGCGGAAGAGGCCGAGAAATCCCTGGCCTTCCTCGACCAGCAGCTTCCGCAGGTCAAGCAGCAGGTGGAAACCGCCGAGACGCGCTATAACGCGCTGCGCAACCAGCGCGGCACGATCGACCTGGGCGAGGAGTCAAAGCTGATCCTCTCGCAATCCGTGCAGATCCAGACACGCCTGCAGGAGCTACGCGCGAAACGCCAGGAACTGGTGACGCGCTTTACCGGCAACCATCCCAGCATCGGCATCATCGACGAGCAGATCGGCAGCCTGAATGCCGCGCTCGCCGGCGTGACCACGCGTATCCAGAAACTGCCCGAAGTGGAGCAAAACGTGCTGCGCCTGCTGCGCGATGTCAAGGTCAGCACCGAGCTTTACCAGTCGCTGCTCAACGACGCCCAGCAACTCAAGCTGACCAAGGCCAGCAAGGTGGGGACCGCGCGCATGGTCGACCCGGCCGAAGTGCCCTTGCAGCCCGTGCGGCCCAACCGGTCGCTGCTGGTGATATTCGCGGCCATGCTTGGCACCGTGGGCGCGCTGATCGTCGTGTGCCTGCGCCACATGCTGGACGGCGGCGTCGCCGAGGCCGACGATATCGAAAACCTGACGGGGTTCACGGTGTACTCCACCATCCCGTTCAGCCCGGAACAGTCGCGCCTGGCCACGCAGGGCAACCCGAAAGCCGCGCTGCTGGCCTGCCGGATGCCTGACGATCCCGCCATGGAGAGCTTGCGCAGCTTCCGCACCGCCTTGCAGTTCTCGCTACTTGGCAACCGCCATCCGGTGGTGCTGGTGACGGGCCCGGCGCCGGGTGTCGGAAAGTCCTTCATCTGCGCCAACTTCGCCGCGGTGCTCGCCGCCGGCGGCAAGCGCGTGGTGCTGATCGACGCCGACCTGCGGCGGGGCAACCTGAACCGGCGCTTCGACACCGACCGTGGCCCCGGCCTGACCGATCTGCTGCAGGGCGCGCCGGTAGAGCCCGCCGTTCGCAGGCAGGTTGTGCCCGGGCTGGATTTCATTCCCACCGGGACGTTGCCCGAGCATCCCGCGGACCTGCTGCTGAGTCCCGCGATGGACGCGCTGCTCAATGCCCTAAAGGCGAACTACGACATCGTGCTGATCGACACGCCGCCAGTGCTGGCCGCCTCGGATACCGGAATCCTCGCTACCAAGGCAGATGCGGTCTTCATGGTGGCCCGTGCGGACTCGACTACCGTGGATGAACTGGAAGCCGCGGGCAGGGCGATCAGGCAGGTGGGTGGGGAAGTAAAGGGCGTGCTGTTCAACGGGTTGAATGTGCAAGGGCGCTGGTATCGGGCGCATTACAACTTCGGCAAGTACCGGTATCTGAACTATCGGTACCAGGACGTGGATACGGTGCAGAGCCGGTAGGGCTGCCGCGCGTAGCGCGCAATCTGAGGCGCCGGGATTCCGGCGCCTCTTTTTTGTCGTGCGCGGCCGGCTTGCCGCCCACGCTCAGGCGCTCGCCGTGCCTGACACCGCATCCGCCAGCGCGCCGGCGCTGTCCTCGTTCGCCTCGCTCGCCTCGCTCACCTCGGCCGGCTCGCCGCGCGCCAGCTGCACCTCGATGTAGCGCACCAGATGCGCCGCCAGCGCGGCGCGGCTGTCAGCAAGAAACAGCGAATGATCGAACGTGGGCAGGGTGCGCACGCGGATGTTGCCCAGGCCCTGCAGCGCTTCGAGGTTGCCGCCAAAGCGGTCCTTGGCTTCTTCCAGCCCGATATCGCTCATCCCGTACAGGAAGTCCGTCTGCACGCCGCGCCGGTCGAGCTCCCGCATGGCGGCCCGCGCGAAGCCGGTCACGGTGGTGGTGTCGCCGCCGCCGCGCCAGCGCGCCATGGAGGCGGCGCCGCGTTGCATCGCGCGCCGCGCGCATCGGCGTGCGAAGCCGGACAGGATCGGCCAGACCTTGACCTGGCCGCGCCACAGCCGCTGCCAGTTCTGCGCGCGGCGCACGGCCGCCACGTAGCCCCGCATGGACTGCACCCGTTCGTTCACGGCGGCGGTGTCGGCATCGTCCCAGCGGAATTTCGCCAGGTTGGCCAGGACCAGGCCGTTGACCGCCGGATTGCGCAACGCCACGTGCAGGCTGATGAACGCGCCCGAGCAAACCCCGGACATGACGATGCGCTTGTACCCCTGCGCGCGCAGCCAGTCGACGGCGGCACTGGCATCGTCGCAGGCGCTCTGCGCGTATACCGCGGGAATGCTCATCTGGCGTGCCGGGGCCGGACTATCGCCCAGCGTAGAGAGATCGAGGCGTAATGCGGTTACGCCGTGCCGAGCCAATTCGCGCGACAAGCTCACAAAGACCCGCCCGTCGCCCACATGGTGGTTGCCGCCGGTATTGGGAAAGAGCACCGCGACATCGCTCGCGCCGCGCCGCGCGGGCTGGCAAAGGATGCCGAACTGGCGCCCGCGATCCAGCCATACCCGTTGCTCGCGCACGCCGTCCACCTCGCATTCCAGCGCAGGACTCTCATTGCCTGGCGCAGGCAGGCCGGGCGCGGCGCCGCGGCGCCTTGCGACGACGGCCGGGCGCACCCAGGCCAGCACCTCTTGCCAGGCGCTCTCAGGCACCTGCGCACACTCGGCGGCTTGCATCATGCCGGGGTACTCGCCAAAGGTGCCCAGCGTGACTTCGGCCCCCGAGCCGCGATAAAGCGTACCCATTTCTGCGACGGGGGAGGTGGCCCCCGGCCAAGCGTCGAGCAGCAGCACGCGCGGCGCGGGGCAGCCCTTGCGGCGGGCCAGGCGCAGGCCTTCGAGCGTCGTCACGGTGTCGGGCTGGAAACGATAGGCCAGCACGTCGAGCGACCCGTTGGTGGGCGGCGTGAGCTCGATGTCGGGGATTACGTTGTTGACCCAACTGGTGTGCAACGCGCGCAGCTCGCGCAGATAGGCGCGCCCGCTCACCACCGGCGCCAGCAGGACCAGGCCGGCCACGGTACCGGGCTCGCGCGCGGCCATTGCCTCGGCGGCGAGCACGGCCAGCGTGGCCCCCAGGCGCAGGCCGCACAGCACGACCCGGCTCACCCCAGCCTGCTCGCGCAGCGTGGTTACCGCGGCCAGGATGCCATGCACACACCAGGCAATATGCTCGCCATCGGCATCGGTGCCGGCGGAGTCACCGGTGCCGGGATAATCGAAGCGCAGCACCGGCAAACCCGCGGCGGCGAGATCTGCGGCCAGGTGGCGAAACGCCCTGTGCGACCACATCGCCTCGTGGCCGTGCGGGTTGCACAGCACCACGCCCGTGGTGCCTGCGGCCTCGTGCAGCCAGCCGGCACAGCCCTCGAACAAGACCGGTTTCATGACCTCTCCCAGCGAGAAATGGGGCGTTGGCCCCAGGCATTGGCGCACGCAGAAACGGGTACGCTTTGCCTTCTGATGTTGTTGGTTCGTGTTCGTGCGCCATGCCCGCCGGCGGCTCCCGGCCTGGCATAACCCATCGAAATCCGTGTCGCGGCCCGCCCAACGGCCCTGATTGGCCACCGCAGGCCGCGATTTTCATGACAACGCGCAACGTGCAGGGCACGTTGCGCGCAGGTTGCGAGGAGGCGTTTCACAAGGCCCGGGCGCACGCAGAAACGGGTACGCTCATGGAGATTTCCCTGGCGTCCCCGGCTATCAGGCGGCTGGCATGGAGCCATGGCCTGCCTGCTGCTCTGCCGAGCCGGCCGGCGCGGGGCGCGACTCCAGCGCCAGCGTTTCAGGCCGCGCGGCCGGCAGCGGCAGCCCCAGGTACGGGCTCATCGCGGCGAAGTCCGCGCGGTTGCTGCGCCGGGGCGTGACGCCGTTAAGCATGCCACCGGCAAGCCGCGCCCCGGCGCGAGCCAGGCGCTTTAGCGCCTCGTCCACTTGCGCGGCGGGCGTGACATCTGCGCGCACCACCAGCAGCGTCGAGCCGGCCAGGTTGGCGACCAGGGTGGCATCGGCCACGGCCAACACCGGCGGCGTGTCGATGATGATCAGGTCGAAGCGCGCCTTGCAGGCCTGCAGCGTCTCGGCCAGCGCCGGCATCATCAGCAGCTCGGAGGGATTGGGGGGCATCGATCCGGCGGTGATCACCGAAAGCCCCGACACCACGGTGGGCCGCATCACCGCCGCGAGCTCGGCATGGCCCGCGAGCAATTCGGCCAGCCCCGGCTCGGCGGCCTGGTCGAACCAGTTGGCGATCTTGCCGCGGCGCAGGTCGGCGTCGATCAGCAGCACGCGCTGGCCAGCCTCGGCGAACAGCACGGCCAGGTTAACGGAGGCAAAGGTCTTGCCGGTGCCCGGCGCCGGGCTGGTCACGGCCAGCACCGCATCGGGCGCGTTGCGCACGGCGAAATGCAAAGCCGCGCGCACGCTGCGCAGGCCCTCCACCGCGAGCGCGTGCGGCGAGCGCCGCGCCAGCAAGAAGCGGTCATGCAGCCCGCACCGCAGCAGCCGCTCGGCCTCGCCGGTGGAGAACCCGCCGGGTTCGGCCAAGGCGCTGCCAGGCGCGGGCGCATACAGGCGCGGGGTGGGCTGGGCGGCGAAGCCCATCATCATGCCCAGGCGGCGATGCACCTCGGACTGGTGTTCGAGCTCGGTCTGCTCGCTGCTGAACGCGATCTCGCCGAGCATGGGCATGCCCAGCCGCGCCTCGGCATCGGCGGCGTCGGCCACCGAAGGCCTGTAGCGCTGGCGCGCGGCCACGCCGGCAAGCCCGAGGCACAGCCCAAGCAGCGCGCCGCCGCCGGTCAGCGGCCACGGGCCAACCCCGTCGGGCCGGGCGGGCGCAAGCGCCGCATCGACGATGCGCATGTTGTTGGAGCGATCCGACTGCACCAGCGAGAGCTGCTGCACCCGGTTGCGCAACGTCATGTACATGTCCTCGGCCACCTTCACGTCGCGCGTGAGCGCCACGGACTCGCGCTCCGTCTCCGACAGGTTCTGCATGCGCGAATCCATGTCGCGGCGCACCTTGCTGAGCTCCTGGATCTGGGTGTCGACCGTGCGCACTTCATTGCTGTCGGTGGTAAAGCGTTGCAGCAGGCGGGTACGCTCCAGCCGCAGCGCGGCGATCTGGCGCTGGTAGTCCATGCTGCCGTTCAGGTACGACTGCGCGTCCTGGGTCGGCGCCATGGTGCCGCTACGGGTACGGTAGCGCGTGAGCGCGGCCTCGGCGCGCTCCAGCTCGCCCTGCACGCGCGGCAGCTCGCCGGTGACAAAGGCAAGGCTGCCGGCCGCATCATCGCGGCGCTGGGTGGTCTGGCTGTCGATATACGCTTGCGCCACGCCATTGACCAGCGCGGCGGCCAGCTTGCGATCGGGGTAGCGCCAGGCGATGCGCACAGTGCCGGCGTCGCGCGTGTGTTCGTCCACCACCAGCTCGCGCGAGATGGCATCCACGGTGGAAAGCGGATCATGGCGGATCAGTTCGAAGCGCGTGCCCGGCCGCGCATCGAGGTTGGCCACCTGCAGTTCCACATCGTTGCCCGCAGCCGGCTCGCCCGCCACGCCCTCGAACAGCAGCGCATTGCCGGCATACAGGCGATAGTGGCCCTGCGGCTGGACCTCCAGCATCAGCGGCACGTTAAGCAGGCGCTCGGGCACCGCCAGGCTGTCGATCTGGATGCGCTCGCCGCCCCAGGCGTAGCCCAGGCTTTCCGGCCAAGGGGCCATGGCTTGCCCGGGCTCGGCAAAGCGCGCCACCAGCGCACCCACCAGCGGCGCGCGCAACGGCACCGCCGAGACGTCCAAGTGCAGCCGCTCCACCACGGGCCCGACCACCGCGCGGCTGGTGAGCATGCCGGCATCGAACGGGGCGGCGGGGCCGGCCTGCGCCGCGCCGCGCGCGCCGGCATTCTGGCCTGCGTCGCGTGGCTCCACCTGCACCAGCGCCTCGACGCGATAGTGCTGCGGCATGGACAACGCAACCAGCGCACCGATGGCGCCACCGGCGAGCGTCAGCGCAACGATCCAGCCAAGGTGATCGACTAGTGCGCGCGAGCCCTGCGCTCGCGGCTGCGCCGGCTCATTTGCAGCCGGCGACGCACCGGCAAAGGTCAACCTTTTCACGGCAATCTCCCTGACCCAACCCCGCTCCCGCCTCAAGCACTGGCAAGCGCCGGCAGCAAACGATCGAACTCGCGCTTGACGAGTTTGTAGCACTCACAGGAATGTGCCTCCAGCCCATGCCGGTCGAGCACCGTGATGTGCCCGCGGCTATGCTGGATCAGGCCCAGGTCCTCCAGCTTGCCGGCGGCCTCCGTCACCCCTTCGCGGCGCACGCCCAGCATGTTGGCGATGACCTGCTGGGTGATCACCAGCTCGTTGGACGCCATGCGATCGAGGGCCAGCAGCAGCCAGCGGCAAAGCTGCTTGTTGAGCGAGTGGTGACGATTGCACACGGCGGTCTGCGCGATCTGGGTGAGCACGGCCTGCACATAGAGCAGGGTGACGCGCTGGATGGCCGGGGAGTGCGTGAATTCCTGCTTGAGCGTGGCGGCGGAAAGGCGGTAGGCAAAGCCCGGCGTGCGTACCTCGACGCGGCAGGGCATGGTGTCGCCGCCGGTCAGCACCGGGATGCCGACGAGGCCTTCATTGCCGATGGCGGCGATCTCGACGGTGGCGCCGTCCTCCAGCAGCGACAGCATCGAGACGATGGCCGTCGTGGGGAAATAGACATGATGGATGCGCTGGCCGGAATCGGTCAGCAACTGCCCGGCGCGCATGCGTACCAGCTCAAGATGCGACGACAGTAATTCCCAATCCTTGCGCGGCAAGGCGCCAAGCACATGATTGACGTGCAGATCCGAACGCTGACTGATCATTACTCTCTCCCCGTGACCAGCCGTACGAATACCTCGACCGAAGCCGGCCCACCTAGCTCCGGAGGACCCGCGCCGACCACCTTTTCTTTGACCCTGGTTCGCACGGCATTTGTGCTTGTATTAAGTGCCATATGTGGCCCTGCCAACAGTAGCCGCACGGCTGAAACCTGATCATCCTTCGGTAGGTGTGAGAGCGCGGCCGGGCCGCATCGCCGGTGCGCGGCAATGACGGCCAGGCGGCGCTTCGCGCCGTCATCGTCTGGCGTTTTTCCGCCTCTTCAGGCGCCTGGCGCGCTGTAGGCAATCGCGCGGCGCGCATTGAGTGCATGGACCTCCCCCATCGGGATGGGATCTGCCTGCGCAAGGCCTACACCCTGCGCGCCTTCGCGGCCTCCACCTTGCTGGCCGTTATCGGGCAAGAGTTTCACGCGCAGCTGGCTGCCGGGCGCAAGATGGAACCAGTCGTGTTCCGCGCGAAAGGCGATATCGTCGATGTGCACCCAGCGCGCAAAGCGCCGGGTCGACACCGTGAGCCACCAATCGCCGTCCTCGCGCGCCACGCCGACCGTCAGCTCCGGCGGCTCGAGCGCGGCCGCGCTGCGCTCGGGCAGGTAGCAGGCCTGGCTCAGCAGGGCGCCGTCGCAGGGATCGAGCAACGCGGCGCGCACCACATCGTGCAGGCGCGGCCCGAAACGATAGGCGTATGTGAAATCAAAAAAGGCACCCGCCAGCGCGGCGCCGCTGATGCGCCGCGTGGAGCGCGGGGCCAGGCACACATCGTGCGCGACATCGAGCAACGCGGTCTCGCCGTCGCGCCAGCATTGCAGTTGCAGGCGCACATTGCGCGGCGTGGCGCGCTCATTGATCAGGTGCAGGTGAATGCCATTGAGGCCTTCGTCAGTGATCAGCACCTGCAGCGGCTGCCACACCTGGCGCAAGGCATGCCAGGCCGACTTGGGCCGGGCCAGCGCATCGACAATGCCCCAGCCCGCGCCGGGCAGCAGGTCCTGCAACTGCCACACCAGGCCGCCCGAGCAGGTAGAGCCCGCTCGCCGCCATTCGCTGAAAACGTCGGTCATCAACTCCGCCACCACGGCGCGGGACAACATCAGGTAGCGCGCTGTGTCCTCGTAGCGCAGGCGCGGCGGGTCCACCTTGAACAATTCGCGCAAATAGAAGTCGCGCACATCTTCGAAGTCCCAACCGCTGCCGGCATCGCGCGGCACACGGGCCTTCCAGCGTGGATCATGCACGGGCGGCACCGCGAGCGCGTCCGACACGGTACGCGCGCAAGGCACGTTGGAAAACGCCAGGCACTCCGAGGTAAACCGCACATTGGCGCGGCGCGCGTCGTCAAGCGAGCGCTGGTAGGCGCCCACGCCGTAGTAGTGCGTCACGCCGCTGTCGGCCTGGAAGGGCCACGCACCGCCGCACGGCGAGTTGCGCACATACACCGCGTCGGGATGCCAGGCTGCAATGCACGCTGGAATGATCTCGTCGAACAAGGGCTGGCGCCAGGTGGCCGCGGGCGTGCCCATCATCGCGGCCTGCTGCTCGACTTCGCTGCCGCCGCACAGCACCGCCACGCTGGGATGATGGCGATGCGCCGCCAGCCACTCGCTGACCTCGCGCGTGGCCTGCGCCATCAGCGGGCGCACGGCCTCGGCGCTGGCCGAGTAATCGAAGTTCGCGAACATGAAATCCTGCCAGACCAGCAGGCCAAGCGCGTCGCACGCGTCGAAGAAGGCCTCCCCCTGGTAGCAGGTAACACCGCTCACGCGCACCATGTTCATGCCCGCGCCGTGCGCCAGCGCGAGCCACTTGCGCACTTCGTCGGGCGCATCGGCGTGGCCGGCAAGGTCGTGGCTGGTCCAGCAGGCCCCGCGGCAAAAGATGCGCTCGCCGTTGATGCGCAGCGCAAACCCCTGGGCGTCCTCTTCGTGGTCCGCCAGGCCGTCGGTGCTGCCATGGATGGTTCGGTCGAGCTCGATGCGGCGAAAGCCGACCTGCCCACACGCGATGCGCTCTTCGCCCAGCCGCAGATGCACCGCATAGCGCTCGGGCGCGCCATGCGTGTGCGGCCACCACAAGCGCGGCTCGGGCACGGCCAGCTCGCCCTCGTAGGCGATGCCGCCGGTGCCGGCGGCGTCCACTGCCTTCATGGGTGCCTCGCGGCCATCGACGCACAGCATGATCGTCATCGCTGGCGGCAGCGGTGCCACGTCGCGCAGGCGCAGCCGGATGACGCCACCCTGCGCCGCATCGGCGGCCAGGCTTGCCTGCAGGTCCAGGCGCGCCGTCAGCAGCGGGCTCGCGTCGGTGGCAAGCGCCAGCAGGTCGATGCCGCGCCAGGGCCCGATCGTATGCACGCTTGGGCACCAGCCGGGCATGTGGCCCAGCAGCGTGGTGCGGACCAGGCGCAATGTGGGCGGCGTGATCATGCGCGGCTTCCAGCGCACCGGGCCGCGCTGCGTGCGCAGCCAGCGGTGCAGCGAGCGAAAGCACAGGCAGAGCACATGCTCGCCATCGAGATGGAGCTCGGCCTCGAACGCCGTAAACATGTTCTGCGCGTCGAGCACGCGCACCTCATCGAGCCAGACCTCGGCCACGGTAGCCAGGCCGTGCAGGCGCAGCCGGTACGCGCCCGTGCCGGACACCGTCACGCGGTACCAGTAGTCGTGATCGTGCAGCGGCCGCGGTGCCGCCGCCTGCCATTGCCCCGCAGCCTGGAGCGCCTGCGCCACCGTCCCGGGCACCTGGGCCGCCATCCACGGGCCGCGCCCGGCCAGCGCCGCGGGCGATGCCACGGCGCCGGCGGGCGTCTCGAGCAAGGCCCAGTCGCCGGCGAGCGGGTGCCGGTGCACGGGTCGCCCAGGGACGGGTGTCAAGCCAGGCGGCGCATGCATGGGAGGCGGCCCTCAGTGCTCGGCTTCGCCCACGTAGCCCGCCAGCGCCGGCACCGCCAGCTCGTAGGAGGCCTCGAGCTGGTCCAGGCAATCCTGGCAGCGATCCACGCGGCGGCTGATGATGGAGCGCACCAGGCGGAACTGCATCACCATGGCCTCGGACGCGAGCTTCTGGCACGCGCCCGCAATGCTCTCAGGCATCGGCTGGCCATGCTGCGCCAGCCAGCGCAGGTACTGCCCGAGCAGCTCGAAGTTGGCGCCGAGCTGGCGCAGCACGCTAAAGGCGTAGGGATGGAAGGTTTGCTCGCCACCGGCCATCAGTGCTTCCTGATGCGCGGGAAACGCCGTGCGGAATGCCGTGATGGGATTCTGACGCGGACGGCGCGCCAGGTGCTTGCGCAGGAGCGCCAGCGACGCGCGCACCAGCATCGCCCCTTCCAGCGCGGGGAACCGGCGGCGCGCCACCTCGGCGTAGGGGAACAGCAGGTTCACGTCGTCCGCCAGCGCGGGCAGACGACGGAACAGCCCGGCGTAGTCCTCGCCGGTGGCCACGTGATAGCCCTCGTTATGGTAGTAACCCACGGACTGCGCCTCGGGCATCATCACATCGATGCCGATGGTGGTCTTGGTATGCTCGCGCCGGTACGACGTAGCCCGGTTGTCCGGCAGGTAAAAGCCATCCACCTCGAGCAGTACCACGTGGCCGCGGCAGGTCTGCCCGGCGACGCGGTCTTCCATCGACTCATATAGCGACAGCTCCTGCACCACCACGCCGTAGAGACGTTCGAGATCGTCCGGCGGGTATTTGAAGAAGGTGAACTGATCGCCCTCGAAATCCTGCGACACGGTGAACCCGAGCGCCGCAACCGGGTCCAGCTCCCAGCCGTGCAGCAGTTCGATCCACAAGTCCACATAGCAGTTGGTCTGCGGCCAGACGGGATTGCCATTGTGCAAGGCGTGCGACACGTGCATGCCGCGCTCCAGGGTTCGCGGGTCAACGAGCATTACAGCCCTCCCAGGGTGGCGCGTACGTCCTTGGGCCACAGCGACAGGTCGAAGCCGTGGTGGCGCAGCAGCGCCAGCGTCAGGCGCTCGATGCCAAATCCCACGCAGCCGGTGTGCGCCGGCTCGCCGTCGGCGGTGCGCAGCGCCCACACCTGGCCGAAGTGGTCCATGTGGTAATTGAAACTCATGCACGCCGTGGGCGGGGCGCCCTCGTTGATCGGGATGAGCAACTCGAACTTGAGCTTCAGTTCGCGCTGGCTGTCCGCCACGATCTTGCCGCCGCGCCCGAAGAACGGGTCATTGGCCACGTCCACCTCGTGCGGAAGCTCGAGCATGGTGGCCAGCTGCTGGCCGCGCTCCATCCACAACTGGCGAAAGGCGATGATCTGCCCGGCATCGCCCAGGCGCACATACTCACGCTGGCGGAACATCTGCATGCGCGCCGGATCGATCGAAGGCTCGTGGCGGAAGCAATACGACATCACATCCACCACCAGCCCCTGCGGCGGCATCGGGCCGCGCCGCGCCACCGCCGGATAGATCGGGTAGCACGCGGCCGGCGTTAGCACCACGCGGGTCGGCCGCTGCTCGTCAGCCCATTCCTCGCCCGCCTCCATCCGCGCAAGCAGGCGATGATGGTCGCGATCGCTGCCGCAAAAGCTGTGCACGGTGCCGGCTAGCTGTGGAAAGCTCTTCAGGTAGTCGCTAGCCTCGAAATCCTCGCGCGACATGGCGGGCGGAAAGCGCATCACTTCCGCGCGCTGGTCGGCGCCGAGCGCGGTGACGGCCACGTTCAGGCCGTCCGCGATGGCCTCGAACACCGCGCTGCGGCCATAAACGCCGTCGACCCCGCTCGGGATCAGCAGGCCCGCCTCAATCAATGCCTGCTGGTAGCGCCGCTGGCCTGCCTGCGGATCGCCGTACGAAGGCGTAGCGGCCGAAGCGGCGGCTGCGTCCGCGGGCGCGGAATTGGCGCGATCTTCCACGCTGACGTTGGCATCCATGTCGTGCTCCTTAGCTGGAACGCTCGGCCAGCAGCAAGCTAGCGGTATTGGTCAGGATCCGGTCATTGTTGATCATCAGCGGCGCGGACCAGAGATCGCGCAGGTGACGCCCGAGGCTGTAAGGCGTGCCTTGCTTGTAGCCGGCCATGCCGCAGATCATCATCGCCTGCTGCACCACCTCGATCGCCATCGTGCTCACACTGGTCTTCAGGCCGTTCATCTCCGCGGCGAGCGAGAACAGTGCCGACACCGAGAGGCCCGTGTGACGCTGGCGCTGGTGCTCCAATGCGAGCTCAAGCCGCCCCTCCATCATCTGCACCATCGCCACCGCGTCGGCCACCCGCGTGGCCGAAGGCGGCAGCGAGCCCGGGCGCGCACGCGCCTGCCCCTGGAAGAAGGCCTTGGCGCGCTGCACGGCATCACCGGCGATGCCGGTCCACAAGGCGGCCCACAGGATGTGCGAAACCGGCGTCATGGTGCCGTCCGCGATCTCGCCGAACGCCACCGGAAGGATCTGCTCGCAGGCGCCGCGCGCTTCCAGGCGAAAGCCGTTGCTGCAGGTGCCACGCATGCCAAGGGTGTCCCACGCGCTGAGGCTCTGCAGCGTGAAATCGTCTTTGAGCAGGCACACCATGACCTGGTCCGAGGGCGAGGCATCGGCATGGCGGCGCGCGGTGGCCAGGATGGCGTCGGACTGCGCGCCGTAGGAAATCGTGGGCGCCATCTTGAGCAGATGGAATCGGTCGTTCTCGACATTGACGGCACAGCCGCTGTTGCGCAGGGCACCGCCGATCGCTTCCTCGGAGGTGGCCGAGGCAAGCAGCAATTGCTCTGAGGCAATGCGTTGAAGCAACTGCTCATGCCAGGGGTTGCCCGTTCCGTGCTCGACGATACAGGCCACCTGGATCTGGTGCATGGCGTAGACCATGCCCACCGAGGAGCAGGCCGCGCCCAGCACGCGGCAGATGGCCGCGACCGTGTCGAGCGACGCGCCTGCGCCGCCGTGCGCCGCGGGCACCATGGCGCTAAGCAGCCGGTGCTGCCGGATTGCAGCAAACGCGTCGTGCGGGAACGCCGCATCGCGGTCAACCTGATCGGCGTGCTTGGCCGCTTCGAGCGCCGCAAGCTGCGCCGCCGCCATCAGCTCGGTGGCGGTGGTGTGCTCAGTCATCGGGCGTGCCAGGTCCACGCTGGTTAAGGGGGGGCTCATGCTGCCTCCTGTTGCTGTCTTAGCTGTTCGGCCGCCGCTGCCAGCGAGTTGACGCTGCGAAAGAGCTGCCGGGTCAGCATGGCATCCGGGATCTCGATATTGAATGCGTTTTCGATTGCCAGCATCACATGAACGGTGGCAAGCGATGACAATCCGGCTTCGTAAAGATCGGCCTGGTCATCGAGCGCGTCTACCGACACGTCGAGCCGCGCCACCTCGGCAAGAATCTGTCGAATGGTTGCCTTCATCTCTGGTTCTCCTCTGTGAGGATGCTCGGGTTTCATCATTGGGCCGCAGCTACTGGCCGGCTTCGGTGCGCTGGCCCACCAACTTTGCAAGTCGGCTGGCGGCCCGGGTGTCCTGGGGGGTGAAGAACTCAGAACACCTCGCGTCCCGTCCAGCCATGCAGCGCCGTGCGCAAGATAATGTGCAGGTCCAGGCGGAAGGACCAGTTGCGGATGTAGAAGATGTCAAACTCGATGCGCTGGCGCATCTTCTCTACCGTGTCGGTCTGGCCGCGAAAGCCGTTGATCTGCGCCCAGCCGGTGATGCCGGGCTTGACCCGGTGGCGCAGCATGTAGCGATCGATGACTTCCTTGTAGATCTCGTTGTGCTCGATGGCGTGCGGGCGCGGGCCCACCACCGACATCTCGCCACGCAGCACGTTGACGAACTGCGGCAGCTCGTCCAGGCTGGTGCGGCGCAGGAAGGCACCGATGCGCGTGACGCGTGCATCGCCGCGCACGGCCTGGGTCACGCTGCCCGCGTCCTGGTGCTGCACCATGGTGCGGAACTTGTAGACGTGGAATGGCCGGCCATCCATGCCCAGCCGAGCCTGGCGGAACAGGACAGGGCCGGGAGACGAGTGCTTGACCAGCACCGCGATCAGCAGCAGCAGCGGCGACAGCCCGACCAGCGCCGCCAGCGCGAAAACGCGGTCGAAGCTGCCCTTGAGCAATCCTGTGATGCCCGACTGCGGTGGGCTGTTCAGGTCGATGACCGGCAGGCCGAGGAAGTCGCTGAAGCGATGGCCGAGCAGTTCGACCGCCATGATGTCAGGCACCCAGCGGATGTCGATCAGGTCGTTGCGGAAGTGGGAGACCACGTCATAGAGATCGCGGCACGCAGCCATCGGCAGCGTCAGCCAGATTTCGCGCACGCCATTGTTGCGCACGAACGTGCAAACCTGCTGCAGCGAATCCAGCCGCGTTACGCCCGCGGGCACCGGCTGCTCCGTGCCTTCGTCGTAGATGCCGGCGACATCGTATCCCGCGCCGCGATTGTTCCGTACGCGCTGGTACATCTCGTGGCCAAGCGAGCCGTAGCCCAGGATCACCACACGCTTGGCATTGATGCCGTGCTCGCGCACGCTGCCCAGCATGCCGTAGAGCACCACCCGGGAGGCCAGCAGCATGACGGCCACGCTCAGGACCCAGCCCATCGACCAAAGCCGGGACAGCGCGGCCGACTGGTGCATCAGGTACGCCGTGACCAAGCCCAGCATGCACACCGCGCCCCAGGCCGCGAGCGTGCGCACCGCCAACGCGGCGCGGCTGCGGCCGCGCCAGGAGTTGTACAGGCCGCAGGCGGGGAACACCAGCAAGGTGCTGACCGAGCACAACACGGTGATGAAGCCATGGACCGGAGCGGCGCCACGCAGGCCCTGGGGAAACAGCAGTTCGCCAACCACCGCGCCGCAGGCGGCAACGATGGCCGCATCGGCGAAGCGATACAGGATTTGGAAGGCGGCCTGCCTCTCGGCAACGAATGCGCGAACCGTCGACATGATCTGCCTCCATCCGGCGAGCCGGACTTGTTATGCAGATCATGGTTACGCCGCGGCAGCGCTACCGTCTGTTTGCTTGCGCACAGACGGGCTCTGGACGCGTGCTGGCGGGCGGGGCCTCCCGCCTCAGCGCGGCGTGGCGGGGGACAGGCAAGCCAGCACCGCGGATCCCTCGCGCTGGCCAGCCCATTCGCGCCATTGCCCGCGCTGGAACGGCTTGTCACGCCCGGCCAGCCGGGCGGCAAGGATTTCGAGCCAGTGATGCGTGGGCGCGGCGACACCAACCGCCGGCACGCCCAGCATCAGGACGACCACCAGCACGCCTGCCAGGGCCGGTGCCGAGCGGGCCGGCCGCCGGCCCCAGAAGATGAAGCTCAGGCTGACGGCAAATCCGAGCGCAAGCCCGCTCAGCACTTCCGAGCCTGAATGCGCCTGCAGCTTCAGCCGCGAGACGCCCACCAGCAACGCCAGCAACAGGCCGATCCCGCCGGCGCCAACTGCAAGACGAGGATGCCGCGCCGACACGATCAGGTAGAACAGCACCGGCAATACCGACGCCGACATCATGCTATGCCCGGAAAACCCCGTGAAGTTGAGCGCCGCGCAGCCAATGCCCCAGCCCATGAAGGCCAGCTTGGAGGCCAGCACCACTGCTGCGGTCACACCGAAGCTCAGCACCCAGCGGCGTGCGCTGGCAACGGCGCCGGCATGGAACAGCCATGCGGCGATCAACACGGCGCAGGGCAGCAGCAGGGAGGTTTCGCCGAAGCGGGAGATGAGGTGCCAGGGAATCATGATGGCTGTTGGAGGGTCGAGCACGCGAGCAAAGTAACACAGTTGCGCAACAGCTTCTCCGCAGGCTTGCCCGCTGCGCGGGCTTTCGGGCTGGCCTCAACCCAACCAGAAGCATGAGGCGGCCACGGTGCCACCCGCGGGCCATGCGGCAATGCGAAGCACGCACTGGGCTGGCGGGTTTCCCTGGGAACTGGGGGGCCTGCCCTTCAGCCATGTGGCAGATGCATCTTCTGGTCGATACAGCTACCGCGGGTGTTTGGCTATCGTCGGAGAGTGGCCCGCCGAGCGGAATCGAGCTGGCCACTTTAGAGTCCGCATGGTCCCCCGGTCGGCGGACTCTTTTTTTTTGTGCGGCGCCTTTGGATTTCGGCAATTTTGCGGGCAGCCATCTCAGGCAGGAAAAGAAACAGGCCACGGTTTGCCGCCTCTGCCAGCCGGCTCGACCGTGGCCATCAAGATCCGGCGCAGCATGTGCTGCGACCGAAACACGCGTGCGCGCATCCCTACCGGCATGCGCACCGGAAAATCTCCGGTCCCCCGAACACGCGCTCGTCGTCGCCCCCTCTTGCCTTACTCTCGTTGTCTTGCCGCGGATGAGCAGCCGGTGGCATCCCGCACTGCTGCCGGGATGCCCTGGCTTAGCGGCCGCGGCCTAGCCGGCCGCCGGCTCATGCACGCGCTCCAGCGCCGGTTCGCTCGCCACCACCACGCAGTACTCGTGGCGAGCGAGCAGTCCGGCCCGCACGGATGCCACCTGCCTGCGTGCTTCCTGCTCACCGGCAAAGGTAGCTGCCGCGATCGCAGCAGCCTCGCAGGCGTAGCGCCTGCCATGCAACTCTCCGCGGTACAGCAGCGGCTCGTCGCGCCCGGTAGTCAGCCTGATTTCGTAGCAGCACGCCCACTTGCCCCGGCCCTCCGGCACGGCAAAGCCGCGCACGACCAGGATATCCAGCCCGTTTTCCATATGACCCCCTGTGCAGCGCGCGGCGGCCGGCTTGACATTGAGCGTCCCGGCTTCGTTATCCGCGCACTATCAGCATAGGTAGCCGCATTGGCGCGCGCATCATCCCCTTGCCGTAGACCCACCTGAACCGATGGGGGAGGGCGGTGGCATGGCAAAGGCCCTGCGCGGAAAACACTGGCCCCCGGCACGCACCAGCGCCACCGCGGCCCGCGTTTGCTCGGGCGAGGCGGGCACCGGCAGGCAGCCGCCAGCGCCGAGGCCAGCGGCGTAGCGCGCGAACTCGGGGTCGGGGGTCTCGCTCATGACCAGCCAGCGCCGGGGCGCCAGACGGGAGTGCAGTGCATCGAGCAGACGGAACGGATCGGTATCGGTGCCGCTGCAGTCAAGCAGCGCGAACTCGATGGGACCCGGAGGTAATTCGGCTGGGGTCGCCTCCAGCAGCCATTCGGGGGTCTGCGATAGCACGGGGGCGAGCGCGGCAAGCTCGCGGAGGTGCCGCAGCACACCTCGTCGCAGCATCATGTTGTGGGCAAGCAGGAGCGTTGTCATCGGCTGTGGGCGACAGCGGGTTGCGTTGGTTGCGTTGGTTGCGCGGGGTGCGCTAAGCCAGCGAGTGCCAGGACCGGCTTCCCGCGAGAGCCACTTGTTTGTTGATCAGGGTAGCAAGTAGAGCACTACGCCGCCTCGTGCATTCGGATGAGGCGGCGTGTTGCAGAGGCTGGAGTCACTGGTGCTTTGGGCCGCCGGGCGCCACTGCGCGCGCTCGGAGGGACTAACGATCAGGCCGCCTGGCAGACACCGGCCAGCTCGACCGGCGACAGCCCCGCGCCGCGAATCGGCACGGCAGCGGTTGCCGGGCCCGGCCAACTCAGCTTCGCGCCACGCTGCAGCGCTACGTAGACCGCCTCGCCCTTGTTGCGCACGTGCAGGCGCTGGTAAAGGGTGCATGCATGCGTCTTGGCGGTAGCCACCGAGATGTTCAGCAGGCGGCTGACGGTCTTGATCGGATAGCCGCGCGCCAGCAGCGCCAGCACCTCGTACTGGCGCTCGGTGATATTAAGCAGGTGCGATCCGGCCGAAGGCGTTTCCGGCTCTGGGGCATCGGCGCCCGGCAGGTGCTGTGCCGGGTGGGCGGCTGCCTCACGTTCGCCATCGACCTGGGTCGGTCCGGCGTGCATATGCAGCGTGGCCAGCGACGGCCTGGCCGGGACCGAGGGCCACGGCACAGGGCTCGCATCGGCGTGCGCCGCCTGGGCCCGGGCGGGAAAGCACTCGCCGTCGGCAAGGACAAGGCGGATCGCCGCATCCAGCATGTCGGCGCTGCAGGCCTTGGACAACAGGCCGCGCACGCTGTCGGGCATGGGGGTACCGTTCTGCGGCGACAAAATCTGCTCGGACAGCACCAGGACCCGCTTCGGCATCAGTGTCTGGCAAGACTGATCCAGTTCTTGCCAGCTCAACACCGGGTCCGCCGACAATCCGTAGATCATCAGGTCGGCATGGCAGAGCCACTCGGCTGGATATGGCAGGGCACCGGGATCGATATCGACGAGGTCGCCGTGGAGGCCGGCCTGGGTCAACAGATGGCGCAGACCCAGGCGCAGGAGGGGATGAGGCTCGATCAAGAGGATTGTGGCCATGGCCGCTCTCTTTTTTTGTTACGGCATGGCGAGCCCCGCGACAACCCGCACATGCTAACGGAAATGCCCCACTATGCTGCGGTTGCATTTCCATACGATCCGTTTCGCCTCCAGGCCGTGGCTGCGTACCCGTCAAGGTCCCGCTGCCCGACTGACCATCCCGTGGAGTCGCTATCGAATCGCCCCGTTTGCGCTTTTTTTACGCTGTAGATGTTTCTTAACTCAGAGTTAAAGAAATCTAACTCTGGGTCTCAGGATATGCACTGGCGGGGGTGAATGCAAGTCAGGGTTACACCCGGCGAAGCGTGTAGTGCATGACCAACGGCGTTGGACTGCGCAGCCGGATCGGCCCGCCACAGGCGGCTGACCGGCGAAAGCAGGGGGGCTTTGCCGGTATAATTATCGGCATTGAATTCCACTATGCATTTACACCCGGATGCATTTAGCGATTGATTAAGTGCCTTATGAATCAAGATCTTAGCGACCAAATCGAACGTTGTCATGCAACCCGGTAAAGCCCCTAGCCTGAGTCTTACCCGCAGCGAATTTGCCGCTGTGCGGGCCTATGTGCAAGGCATGCCGGCCGCCATGGTAGCCGGGCGCTACCTCGTTGACGACAACGACGACGATGACGCCGGTGGCGAATCCGCCTTGCGGCTGTTGCTCGGGCTGCGCGACCGCATGGTGCAGTTGGCGCACCTGCATAGCCGGCAGGATCTGGCTGAACTGCTGGAAGGTGGCCCCGGGCGCTCCAACCGGGGCATGGACCGCCGGGTCGAAGCGCTGGCCGAGCTGGAACGGCTTGGTACTGCCCAGCCCCGCGCTGATCATGGCATCGAGCTCTGGTTTTCCCCCGCCCTTGCAAGGCGCTTGCGGGCACAGAAGATATCTAATCTGCATATTTTGGTGGATCTTGCCAACCGCCATGGCAATGCGTGGTGGCGTTCGGTGCCCCGCATCGGCGCCCTTGCCGGAGCGGCAATCAACCGGTGGCTGGCCGATCATCGTGATGTCGTCCGGGATGAGCGGGGCGAACCTTTGCTGCGGGACCACGTTTTCGCGCGGGGCCGCCTGGCCGAAACCACGCTTGGCCCGCGCTTGCGCCAATTGGTGCCATTTGAGCTGATGCGCGAAGAAGAATCGGGTACGGCGACAGCGATTTCGCCTGATAGTGATCTAAGAGTCTCTTATAAAAGCGATCTCGTCGCCGTTCGGGCTTGGCTCGCAGCGAATCAGGCGCAGCAAAGTACCTGGCTGGCCTACCGCAAGGAGGCCGAACGACTTTTGCTCTGGACGGCGATGGAGCGATGCAAGCCGCTGGCCATGCTGGATCGGCAGGATCGCCAGGACTATTTGGCGTTCCTTCGCCATCCTGCTCCCGTGCGATTGTGGGTCGGGCCGCGTGCGCCAAGGGAGTCGGCGGCATGGCGCCCGTTCACCGGTCCGCTGTCGGAGAGCAGCGTGCTCCATGCTTCGCGCATCCTGGGCGCGCTGTTTGAATGGCTGCAAGACCAGGGACATGTGGCGGAGCACGTCTGGCAGCCCGAGAGCCAATCGAAGAGGATGGCGCTGCGCATGGCTGTGCCCGTGGGCGCCGGGACCACCCTCGAGCCCGAATCGCTGGCCAGATTCCTTGCCTGGCTAGCGGCCCAGGGCCGGGATCCCGAAGGCATTCGCTATCGCGCCGCCGAAGCAGCAGTTCGCTTGTTGCAGGAGCAGCCCATCGGATTTGCTAGCCTGGCGACGTTCACGCGCGACAAGCTTGGCGAGCACGAAGAAGTTGGTACGCATGAAGAAGTTGGTACGGCCCCTGCCGGGGATGGGCCCCGCGAGGGGGAGGGTCTTAGCCAAGCTGCTCGCAGCTCACTGGAGCGTCACTGGCACGACCGCGGGCTGGATTGGAGCAGACAGGCTGGCCAGCCGATCGTGCTCGTCGGCCCTCCCCGGCTTCCGCCCACCGGCCGTGCCAGGCGCAAGGCGGAGAGGTCGCCGGGTGCAGGCTACTCAGTCAGGGGATTGCATGCCTTGCTGAGCCAGGTGATCGAACGGTATCGACAGGCCGAGGATGCCGAGTTTGCGGCCCGCTCGCCGCGCGACCTTGCGGGGCGAAGAACCCGGGTGAAACGTATTGAGGCGGGCGGGGCGGGAGTCATGGCCCCTGAGGCTTCCGGGGCCAGCACCGTGGATCATGTTCATGTCGTTCCGGCCCTGGAGTGACCGGGTGGGGTGGGTGATCGCTGCCCTCCCCTCTCAACTATGGCTATGCAAGCTGTCAGCTAGCGGTCTTTTCCAGGCCGAAGCGCGCCTTGAGGGTCTCGACCAGCGCTTCGCGTGCGCCTCGGTCGCTCACTTGCACGTCCAGCACCACGCGCCCGGAATCCCACTCCTTGATCGTGCCCAGCAACTGCCCGGCGTCGCTGCGGATCTTGTACTGGCGGCTGATCTCCTTGATCTTGCGTGCCTTGCCTTCTTGCGCGTGCTTGCGAATCGCCTCGACCTCACGGCTGGACAAGCCCTCTGCCATGATGCGCGTGGCCAGGTCCCGTGTGCGGTCCTCTCCAACGATCTTGCAATAGAGCGTCAGCTCATAGCCGGTTGCAATCCCGATTGCGCTGGGACGCTCACGCATGACGCCCAGGACCGATTCGGGCAGCCTCAGCAGCGCCAGTGTCTTGTTAACCGTGCCAGCTGACATGCCTGTCAGTTCGCAGATGTCTTCCTCTTTCTGGACCTTGCCTTCGTCCAGCAGTTGCCGCCAGGCAATCGCGTTGTCCAGCGCCGACTGGTCGGACCGTTGCTCATTGAGCAGGAACGACAGCCGGTAGAAATCCAGGTCATTCAGGTTGCTCTCGATGAAGCATTCCATCTCGAGCTTGCCCGCGGAGGCCAACGCCCGCTTGCGGTAGTGGCCATCGATCAGGATGTAGTGCCCCGGCCGGGCCGGATCTGGCGTAGCCAGGCCCGGTGTTTTCTGGCCGTGGGTGGCAATCGAAGCCGCGCGTTCCTGCACCACTACAGGGTCGTAGATGCGGCGGGCATTGAACGGATTGTCGTGGAGCTGCGCCAGCGGCACCTTCAACAGGATTCGGCCGCCTTCCTCCTCGGACTCACTTTCAGCGCTGAAAATGGGGCTCGGCTCTCGGGCGCGCACCTGGAGCAATCCGTTGGGGTGCTGTGAAATTGCCGCTTCGGCGCGGGCAAAGCGATCGATCGCGTCCCCTCGTGTTTTTTCTGCCGCCATTCCCGCCAACATGCCTGCCTTGAGGCTTTTCAATTTTGTTGCCATACCTAGTGCTCAATCAAAGACAATACTTCGTCGACCATCATGTCGACTTCCTGCACGGACTCGCGTGCGCCGGCCACGCCGTGCACGGTGCATCCAATCGCCTGGCATTCGCGAAACGGCGAGCGCGAACCGATCATCGATTGCATCAGCGGGATTTCCAGATCGTCCCCCAAAATCTCAATCGCCTGGCGCGCAATGGAAACACGCCGTTGCACCATGTTTGCCATGACGCGGATACGCAGCGTTTCATTCTGGACCTGAGCATGTTGGGCCAGGGTCTTGGCGGCCACCGCAGCCCAAAGGTCGGGAGGCGATGGAACGACCGGGATGATTGCCAGATCGGAAATCAGCAGGGCGCTCGACGGTGCAGCCGAATGTACTGCTGGAGGGCAATCGACCACGATGTAATCGTAGTCCTGGATGAATTTCCTGACTTCGCGGTGCATTGCGCCACCGGACGGCGCCAGGCCAATCACGGACGCAGGAAAAGGCCGCTCGTCGCTTGCTTGCGCGGCCCAGCGCGTTGCCGTGCCCTGCTCGTCCATATCGACAAGCATCGACCGCGCGCCGCGCAATCCGAGCGTACCTGCGAGATGCATGCTGACCGTGGTCTTTCCGCACCCGCCCTTTTGGTTGAAGACCGTGATGATTTTAGCTGGCACTACGACCTCTCTTTCAGCGCTGAAAGCGCGATTATCGCTAGCCGCAACTTTAGTCAAAGTGACGTGCTGGCTCAACTGTTTTTTGAATTTATATTTTAAATATAATATTAGAGAGAATATTTCGCGTTATGGAAACGAAAGATTTCCACTTGAAATGCGACACGGAATACGCCTAAAGTAGCGATAGTGCGTCTTTCGGCGCACATGACACAACTAGACAAACTGGTTATGATGCCCGCAACAGTCGAGTCAAGTCGTGTCACCTCGTCGGCGTCCGTTCGGTAACTACGAGAACTTAGCGTGCTTGAACGGTTGTTAGCGTTGTTTGCGTTGTGTACAAGAACTTGCTTCGAAAGGAAATTCACATGACAACCGGTACGGTCAAATGGTTCAATGAGACCAAAGGCTTTGGCTTCATTACCCCGGACGACGGCGGTGCGGATCTGTTCGCGCACTTCTCCGAAATCCAGGGTTCGGGCTTCAAGACGCTCAAGGATGGTCAGCGCGTCACGTTTGAAGTAAAGCAGGGCCCGAAGGGCTTGCAGGCTTCCGCCATCAAGCCGGCCTGATCTCACGAATCACGCCGAAATCGCAGACTACGTCGGGCTCTAGGGCCTGACGTGGTAGGTAAAGCAAAAGGCAAGCGTTTCACGCTTGCCTTTTGTGTCTTTTGCGATGCGACAACGTCTGCTCTGCATCCAGGCCCCTTCGCGCCATTTCCAGGAGGCCCAACGAAAAACCCGCCAGCTCATTCAGCAGGCGGGTTCGGCAATGCATGCGCCCAGGCTCAGGCGAGCTTGCGAACGCTCGTACGGGAAGGTTGCAGGATCAGGGCCTTGGACGAATCCGCATCCACCTTGGCGCCAGGATAGACAACCAGCACATCCTTGAGCGCTTTGCGGAACAGCGCACGGAATTTCCGCTCACTTTCGGTTTCGGTGCCGAACTGCATCTGCAAGGCCTCCCACGGAATCTCGGTACGCCGCTGGATCGTGAAGAAACGGTAGGTCAGCCAAGAGTATACGTCCAGCGCGAACGGCGACTGCTTGAGTGCCTTCAGCGCGCGCATGTCGACCGGAACCGGCCGGTTAACCAGCTCATTGAAAAATGGCTCGGACAGCACCACAAAGCTCTCGAACATCGAGCCCTGCCCCGGCTGCATGGGATCCCACCAGGTCGACAGCTGGTCTGCCAGCAGATAGCCGACGCGATCGATCGAAAGCGGCTCATGGCTCTGGTTCTGATTCTGGCTCGGCGTGGACTTGTTCTGAACGATGGCAATGGTGGCGGAGAACAGGCGGATCATCTGCTGCCGCACCAGCGTCATGGTGCCGCGCTTGCCACCTGTGGCCATTGGAATGCCCAGGTTGTACATGAACTCGGACAGCGAATTGCCCAATGAAATGCGGCGGTCCTCGACCGTCCCGGTAAACTCGCCGCGCTTTTTCTTTGCCATGATCTCCTTGCCGATCCAGGCAAGCATCAGGCGCGGATAGGAGCCATAGGGATAGCCGAGCGAAACCGTTTCGGACACCAGTTTCTGGCGACCGTTGCTGGCCTTTTCTGAACGCTGCTGGGTGAAATACCCGGGCTGGATCATCAACGAAATATTTCCGCTGGTCCGCGTCCAGACGGGTGGTGCACCCTTTGGCGCCCGGTAAGGCAAGGTGACCTGCACACTGGCCCGGCTCAAAAAGCCGACTTCGCCACTTTGCCAGGCATCTTCCCGCTCCATGGCCTGGGCTTCGTCGAACAGGCGCTGGAATTTCTCGGACGGAACCAGACTGTTCTCGTCGCCGGGAACGATGATGCGGGAGGGCTCACTGTCCATATCGGCTGGACCGCGGGACCCAAGGATGGTCTGGTTGCGTTTGATGGGCATATTGGCGTGCTTCGGAATACACGACTTTTTACGCGAAGCAATCCGCCTTGTCACGCAGAAACGGGTTCGGTAGACGAATTTCCTGCAATGCCGCGTGTTTTGGGTGTGCTGGGTCTCATGGCTGATTGCATGGTGGGCTACGGTGGGCAATCCCGAAGGGTTGTCCACGGGAGGCCAGCCATCAGCTACCGGTAAACGTTAAGAGTATGGGTTAACTACTTGTAAACCGTATACGGGAGACCCAGGCCCTTGATTCGCATGAGGAAAATCACCCTCTGCGAACCCGATTCTGCGTGAAACCGTACTCGATTCTGCGAAGTGCTGTACCAGATTCTGCGGTATACCGAACCCGTTTCAGCGCAAAGCCCGAACCGGTTTCTGCGTGGATAACTCCCTGTTCCCACAGGCTTTTCCACAGCTGGGGACACCAAAAGCGTACCCGTTTCTGCGCGCGCCGAGCGCCTTTCATCACGTATACCGCGTAAACCGGCATTCCGGAGTAGTTATCCCCGCAGAAATTGGTACGCCCCCCCAGGTTTACCAAAGCCCTTCCTGCTGCCTTGCGTACCCAATTCTGCGTGGCGAAGGCCCCTTCCGTTCCATTTGCGTACCCAATTCTGCGCTGCGGCATTTGAAAACCGGCTTTCGGGGGTTCGCCGACCCGCAGCGTACCCGTTTCTGCGGCGTACCCAATTCTGCGAACCCGCATTCAGATCCGCGCGGAGCCAAAAACGTACCCGTTTCTGCGTGCTCGTTGCGACCTCGTTTTCCGCCTCGCGTACCCGTTTCTGCGGCCTTAGAACTAGTTATCTGGTGCAGAAAATTCTCTTCTTTCTATTATACACAAGACTTATATCGAAAGCGAGTGCTTGCACTCAAAAAGAGCAAATAAATAAAAGGACTTTTGCAGACGTACCCGTTTCTGCGTAAGCCTCTGATCGGGCTGGCGCCGGCGCGAGAATCTGCGGCGAGCACCGGTCAGGTGTGCGTACCCGTTTCTGCGGCCGTGGCAGGGCCGAAAATGGCGCTATGCGTACCCATTTCTGCGGGAAAAGGGCAAAGTCCTTGCGGGGCGAGGACTTTAGGAGGGGAGGAGACGTGGAATGCGGTCGAGGGGCCGCGTGAAGGGGCCGGCTGAATACCGGAAAACGCGATTCCGGCCATCGCGCGTACCCGTTTCTGCGCGATTTCAGGTGTTTGAGCTACTGGGGCGATGAGAAGAAAAAAAACTTGGCGTACCCGATTCTGCGTTGTGATATTGCGTCACTCAGCCCCTTGCGAGAGGCCCGCGGAGGTGCTCACAGCGCCCGAATGCCGACGCGCGGTGGAATTTCACGCCATGCGTACCCGTTTCTGCGTGCCTGGCTGCTGCCTGACGTCAGGAGAGGCGACTACGGGTTAAAGAAATCACGGTTCCTGGAGGGTGCGTACCCATTTCTGCGCGGGGATTCGGAGGCTTTCTGGAATCGAAATGGTCACAGAGAGCGGGGCGTACCCGTTTCTGCGTGCTTTTTGGGGGGGAGACGACGTTGCCAGGTGGGATCAGCGGCGCCGTCCCTGCGGCGATTCCGCTGCGATGCAGGATCCGCGCGAGGCCAGGAGGATTGCCGGACAAAAAAAACCCCGCCTCGAGAGGCGGGGTTTTCCTGACTGGGCGCACCCCTAGTGGGGTGCCAGTCTACTGCTTACAGCGGCGTGATGTTCGCAGCTTGCAGGCCCTTCGGGCCGTTCTTGACTTCGAACGACACGCGTTGGTTTTCCTGCAGCGACTTGAAACCGTCGGAGCGGATTTCAGAGAAGTGCGCGAAGAGATCGTCACCGCCAGCGTCCGGCTTGATGAAACCGAAGCCCTTGGCGTCGTTGAACCATTTAACGATACCGGTTTGCATGGTATTGCTTTTCCTGGGAAAAATTTAAAAGAAACGGATAGCTCACGCATATCCGAGCAAAGCAACTCAAGGAAAGGACACCATGGACAACGGAAGTACCATGACGGTGGCTAACGAATGTGCTGTTGCCTCGTCGCTTGAATCTAGCGGGGTTTATACGGCGGATTAGCGTCAGCGTCAAGGTAGGGTCATTCTGGATGTCTGCCTGGATCCACTGCGAGCCATCGTCGGGTCATCACGTTTTTCAGATGATTCCTATTCGCCGCTAGTGCTGCATCGAGGCGGAAATTGCCCGACAGTACGCTCGGCAGGGCCTGTGTGCACGGCACGCAACCCCAGCCGCATGTGCATGCCAGAAACACGGCCGCGACCACGATAACAGGAAACCCCATGCCGACACAGGAACCCATCAGCCAACCCGCGCCACCCGCCGCCGCCGGCACTTCGCTGGCGGAACGCTGGTTCAAGCTCAGCGAGCACCAGACCGACGTGCGTACCGAGCTCCTGGCGGGGCTGACCACGTTCCTGACCATGGCGTACATCATCTTCGTCAACCCCAGCATCCTGGGCGATGCCGGCATGCCGAAGGACGCCGTATTCGTCGCTACTTGCGTGGCGGCCGCGATCGGCACGTTCATCATGGGCCTGTATGCCAACTACCCGATCGCGATGGCGCCGGGCATGGGACTGAACGCCTACTTTGCCTACACGGTCGTCAAGGGCATGGGATTTCCCTGGGAGGCCGCGCTGGGCGCCGTCTTTATCTCCGGCTGCCTGTTCCTGCTCGTCACCTTGTTCCGCGTGCGCGAGATGATCGTCAATGGCATCCCGCACTCGATCCGGGTGGCGATTACCGCGGGCATCGGGCTCTTCCTTGCCATCGTCGCGCTCAAGAACGCCGGCATCGTCACCGCAAGCCCCGCTACCCTTGTCACCATTGGCGACCTGCACCGGACCCCTGCCATCCTGGCGATCGTCGGCTTCTTCGTGATCGTCGCGCTCGACCACCTCAAGGTCAAAGGCGCCATCCTGATCGGCATCCTGGTGACCACCCTCCTTAGCTTCGCAGTGGGCGATAACACCTTCCATGGCGTGTTTTCCGCCCCGCCCTCGATAGCGCCGACCCTGTTCAAGCTGGATATCTCAGCAGCACTGTCGATCGGCATCATCAACGTTGTGCTGGTGTTCTTTCTGGTCGAGCTGTTCGATGCCACCGGCACTCTCATGGGCGTGGCCAACCGCGCCGGGCTGCTCAAGGCGGGCAAGATGGACCGGCTGAACAAAGCGCTGATGGCCGACAGCACGGCGATCATGGCGGGCTCGTTCCTGGGCACTTCCTCCACCACCGCTTACATCGAGAGCGCCTCCGGCGTGCAGGCAGGCGGGCGTACCGGGTTGACTGCCGTCACCGTGGGCGTGCTTTTTCTCGCATGCCTGTTCATTTCGCCGCTCGCGGGGACCGTCCCGGGCTATGCCACGGCGCCGGCCCTGCTTTACGTGTCCTGCTTGATGCTGCGCGAACTGGTGGAACTGGACTGGAGCGATGCGACCGAGGTGGTGCCGGCCGTGCTGACCGCGCTTGGCATGCCTTTCACCTATTCGGTGGCCAACGGCGTGGCCTTCGGCTTCATCACTTATGCAGGGCTCAAGCTCCTGACCGGACGTGCCAGGAGCGTCCCGCTCATGGTCTGGATTATCGCGGCGGTCTTCATCTTCAAGTTCTATTACCTGCCGGGGCATTGAGCCTGGCGCCCGCTTGAGGGACCGCATTGGCGAGCGTCTGCCGGGTGACGAGAAAAGCGTACCCGTTTCTGCGCGTCCAGGCGTGGCCCTCCTGTCCTTCCCTCCGGACGGCGGCGTACCTGTTTCTGCGTAGCCGGCGCACACCGCGGGATAAGACTCGCGTACCCATTTCTGCGCGGAATGTAAGTGACCAATTACCTCGTGTGGCAGAATGTGTGTACCAAGATGCTCATACTAAAGGATGATATTCGGCTGAGTACCCATACTGAGGGCTGGACAAACTGGCCTAAATGCACTGAACTAGAGGCGTGGCAGATTGCGGGGCGCTTCAGGGCGCCCCTTCTTGACTCCGGCACTCCGGGGCCGCGCCAGCTGGCTCAGCGCCTTCAGGCCTGCAATAGCGACAACAACAAGTCCACCTCAAGTAAGAGGGCAGGGACTGAATGAGCAGACCATCGCCAAGATGGCTTCGCCACCACGAAAGGAGCGCGCGGAGACACGCCCGCCCGACAAGAGCAAACAATAAGACTAAACAAAAGTGGTAATCGCGAACGTGTAGTGCCGGGGGTGTTGTTCAACGGGGATCAATCATGACTGCAGGAGAAATCCGGCGACCCGCCATGGGGCCCATCAGCGAGTCCGCCAGTCTTTCCATTCACCGTGCCTGGGCGGCTTTGGGAGAAGCCGCAGCCGAGCCACCGCGCCGAAGCCGCGTCAGCGAGCGCGGCGACCCTGCCGCCACTACCGTCGAAGCGTTCCTGAGCCAGGACCAGGCGTTGCCGGCCTACGTGCGTGCCGCGATCGAACAGTTGCTGCAGCGGCAGCGATCGATGGATGGCGAGCTGTCCCGCCAGCGCGCGCTGCTGCAGGAATGGATTCTCAGCCAGTTGACCTACAAGGCGCTCTATTACCGGTATTCGGGGCAATCGCCCGAAGCGCCACGCACTGAGTTGATGCGCGAAAAAGACCAGGTGCGCCGGCGTATTCGCGACCAGCTCCATGCCGGCAGCGACCACACCGCCATTCTTGGCGAGCAGTCCCGCAGTCTGTCCAAGCCGTAATGCCGACGTTGCGCGTGGGGGAATCCCCCCAACCGACTCAGCTTGACCGCACACAGCGCCCGCACGAGAGCGGGACCGCGGTGCAAGCCGGAATAGTCAAGATGCTCAATGTCAGGGAGAACGTTATGGACCGACTGTGCAAGGCGGCGACACGCACCGCACAGGTGTTGGTCGTATCTCGCCACGAACCCTATGGATTTGATCCGGCCCAGTTCGGCTCCGGCTGGGAGATTCGCCACATCCAGCAGATCCGGGACCTTAGCCGGGTGGTGCGGGGCAGCGCGCCAATGGCTGGCGTGCTCGATCTCGAGACCGAATACAGCGATGCCGAGCTGATGCAGCTCGAGCAGAGCTTGCAGTACCTGCACGTGATGTGGGTGGCGATCACGTCGTCGCGCATGCTGGAGGACGAGCGCGTGAGGCGGCTGATACGCGACTACTGCGTGGACTATGTGCGCACGCCGTTTTCGTTCAGCGAACTGCTCTACACGCTTAAACATGCCCACGGCATGGCCTGCCTGCATGGCGCGCGCAGCCACGAACTGGTCGGCCACGGCCCCATGATCGGCGAGTGCGCGGTGATGCGTAGCATGTTCCGCTCGCTCGCCAAGGTCGCGCACAACGAGGCGCCCGTCTTTATCTCCGGCGAGTCCGGCACCGGCAAGGAGCTGGCGGCGCAAGCCATCCATGAAGCCTCGAGCCGGCGCAAAGGCCCGTTCGTGGCGATCAACTGCGGCGCCATTCCCCCGCACCTGGTGCAATCCGAGCTGTTCGGCTATGAAAAGGGGGCGTTCACCGGGGCCAACCAGCGCAAGATCGGCTGGATCGAGCAGGCGCAGGGTGGTACGTTGTTTCTCGATGAAATCGGCGACCTGCCGCTGGAAAGCCAGGTCGCCCTGTTGCGCTTCTTGCAGCAAGGCACCATCACCCGGCTCGGCGGGCACCAGTCGATTCCGCTGGATCTGCGCATCATCTCGGCGACGCACGTGGACCTGGTGGCGGCGCAATCCGACGGACGCTTCCGTGCCGACCTGTTCCACCGGCTATGCGTTCTGACCCTGTCGATCCCGCCGTTGCGCGAGCGCGGCGAGGACATCCTGCTGCTGGCCAACTCGGTGCTTGCCGAGCATGGCCACGAGGCCCATCGGCGCATTCGCGGATTCTCGCCATGTTCCACGCAGGCCATGATGCAATACGAGTGGCCGGGCAATGTACGTGAGCTGATCAACCGGGTACGGCGCGCGATCGTGATGACCGATAACCGCAAGATCACCGCGGAGGACCTGCAATTGCACGGCGGCAGCGACTCGCCACGCAAGACCCTGGACGCGATCCGCGAGGAGGCGGAACGCGAGGCGATCCGTACCGTGATGGCGAGCCACGGCTTTCACGTGGTACCCGCCGCGCGCGAGCTCAACGTCTCGCGTGTCACCTTGTACCGGCTGATGCACAAGCACAATATCCGGATTGAAGCGCATCCCGGCGCCGGCGAATAGCCGGCCAGCGAAGGACAGGCGGGCTGCGGCCCGCTTTTCTTGTCCGGCCTTGGGGCGCTCAGAACGTATAGGGAAAACGCAGCGTCACCGTGTAGTTCGGCGCATCCGGGGTGAGTCCGAGGCCGATCGCGGTGCTCACAGACAAGCCTTTGGTGATCACGTGATTGAAGCCGAATGTCATGGTGGCTACGTTGGCCCGGCTGCCGATCACAGTCTGCGTGACACCCGCGGTGGTGACTTGCGTGCTCGATGAGATGGCAGCATTGAAGGCCATCGACATCGACGTGCGGTCGTTGAGCGCGAGCGCGAGGCCGCCGCCGAACCCAATGGTGTCGCCCAGTTTCACATCGGCCGGCGTGACTTGTCCCTGCACCGAGGAGATATCGCTCACCGAGCGCTTGATGTTGTAGGTGTAGCTGGCATTGACGAACAACACCACTGGGTCATAGGTCTTGAGCAGCGACAACCCGGCCGTCACGGCCCATACGCCATTGCCCGTGGGCAACTGGTCGGCGATATTCAGGTTGTTGTTATTGGCATTCGCCGACACCAGCTTGATGCCGAACGGCGAGCGCCCGGTGGGCGCGCGCACGCGGATGCTGCCGACCACATCGGGCGCGGCGCCGCTTTCGCGCAGGAACTGGTAGTACAGGCCCATGCTGATATCGCCCGGCGCCGTCGTGCTCAGCGTGGCATCGGACAGGCTCGAAGCGGAGCCGCCCGCACCGCCGGAGATGAAGTTGGTGTTGCGGTACATCACCGGCAGATCGAAGTCCATCGACAGGCGGTCGGACAGGCCGTAGCGTGCGATGGTGTCGTACGTGAGCGTGTGCGACTTGGTCTGGTTGAGGTTGATGGTGCCGAGGAAGATGGCGTCCAGCGCCAGGAAGCCGGACAGCGACAGCGCGCGCCGGTCGTAGTAGCTGTAGATGAAGCCGCTGTCGATGGTCAGGCGCCGCTCGAACAGTGGCGCATGCTCGCTCTGGTAGACCAGGTCTTTGCTCTGCACGCGCGCCTGTTGTTGTGTCTCGCGCGCGTCCGAGCCCACCACCGGCGTGTCGCCGGCGGGCGCTGCGGTGGCCGTGCCGCCCGCGGCAGGGCTTGCGCTTTGTGCCAAGGAGGGAACGCCGGCGGCGGTCATTCCGCCACCGGCGTTCCCGTTGGCACTGCTCCCCGTTCCTGCTACTACCCCCCGCCCGCGCGCCCCGACCATTTCCAGGTCGTTCAGGCGCTGTTCGAGAGCCTTGATGGTCTTGTCTTGTTGCTCGACCAGTTTTGTCAGCCGTTCGATCCGCTCGTCGGCGCTGGGCTGGACGCTGACCTGCGCCCACGCGCCGGCCGAGATCAGCGTACCCGCCAGGGTACCCATCAGAGCGAGTTCGGTCTTCATCTTTCCCCCCGGAAATCTGAATGGGCGCGAAGCGGGTGCGCCAGCCCTGCGTATGCTGGATTATCGTCGCATCGTGGCGATCGCCGCTAGTGCGTCCCGCATGCTGGATTGCGTCAGTTGCCGGATCGTCAGTTGCTGCACCTGCAGCGTAATGTTGGTGAGGTTGAGCACTTGCTGCGCATCGCCCGTGATGCGTGCCGCCTGCATCAGGCTGCCGCCTTGCGCATTCTGCGTGGCGCTGCCCGCGGCCGACTGGATGGCCAGCGACACGCCGCCGCCTGGCGCGACCGTGGCGCTGGCGGTGATGCCGTTGCCGTGAGCCACTTGTGCTGCCGGGTTGCTGCTTGCCACGCTTGCCGTGGGCGCCGCCGCGATGGGTGTGGTCTGGGTCGTGATGGTGCTGACGTTGCTGGCCGAATTGCCATCGCCGGCGATCTGCGCGACCTGGCCCACGCCCGCCACCTGCACCGCGGAGCTGGCAGTGCCGCCATTGCCTTGCACATTGCCCGGGGCAAGGCTCTGGACGCGAGCCGACAGGCTCGCCGTGGCCTGCGCCACCGCACTGTTGGCGGCGAGGTTGGCGGCGGCGACGCGGGCGGTTGCGGTGGCGATCGCCGTATCGTTCTGCCAGCGTGAAACCATCTCCACCACAAAGCCGCTGACCAGGCTCGCGCCCAGGTACTTGCCGCGCACGCCGGCCATCTCCGCGTCGGAGACGAGCTCCGCCATTGCTGGCGAGGCCATCACGTCGCTGGCATCGTCAGCCGCGGTGGATGCTAGCGCAAGCGTTGGCGTGACCAGCGCCATGCTGGCGGTGCAGCTCAGGCAGAGGAGGCGCTGTGCGGTGTCCATGTCAGAAGTAGTCCATCCGTATCAGGCCAAAGTCAAGCGCCGCGGGCACCATGCCCCCGGCCAGCGCGGCGTTGGTCCGGTCGCGCAAGGCGGGCGCGGCGATATCGAGCAGGGGCGAGTTCGGATCGAACGGCCGGCCGACGATGGCGAACACCAGCCCGTTCCAGTTCGCCGCGAAATCCTCCTCCTTGATGATGCGGTTGCCCAGCGCCGGATCGGCTACGAACACGCGCCCGTCGATGGCCTTGCGCACCACCACGAAATGCAGGTAGCCGTTGACGTCGAGCAAGGTGATGACCGGGATCTTGAGTTGCCGCAGGGCGCTGTAGTCCACGCGGAACCCTCGCCCGCGCAAGCCCAGCGTTTCGACGTAATTGCGCATGTCGAGCATGGAGAAGCCGTTCTTGACCACGGTGTCGGCGTCGGAGATGCGCAACATGTCCTCGACGATCCTGGGCTCCGCCAGGTCATAGCCGTAGCCGTAGCGCAACAGCGTGCCGACCGCGGCCGCGCCGCAACTGAAGTCAAGCTGCTGGCGCATCATGTTCTGGTAGCGCATCTCGAGCATGCTCTTGACGGGCTTCCTGAGCATCGGCTGTCCGTCGATGTCGATCGTCATCGTGCTCTGACCATTGGCACTGAATGCCGCTGCCAGCAGCATGCATGCCCCGGTCACGCGGAATAGCGCGCGCATGACACTCCCCCTTGGGCGGGTTGAGCCGGCGACCCCCGGGTCCCGGCTCTCCTGCCGCGTTCGTGCTGTTGCCGCAATGCTCAGTGGGTCGCCGTGGAAATGGCGAGCCCGTTGCTCTGTGCGTTGCCGGCCCCGACGGCGATGTTCACGCCGATGTTGCCGACCGCATTGGCCAGGGCGCCCCCGTTGAGCGTGGCGGCATTGTTCGGCCTGCAGCCGCACATCGACAGGTCATTGCCGTAGGTGGTCTGGTCATTGGAAGCGGTTGCCTTGGCCAGCGCGCCGACGGGCTGCCTGCCGTCGCGGCCGCTGCCCATGTTGACCGAGGCCGCCAGCGCGTTGCTCTGCAGGTTGCCGGCGCCTGCCGCGATGTTCACGCCGACGTTGCCCTTGGCACCGGCCAGCATGTTATCGCCCATGCTGGCGCTGTTTGCGGCGCCGACCATGTGCATGCCGTTATCCCCGGTCTTCTGGCTGGAGAACACCTGCGCCGAGGCGAAGACATCCGACGCATCGATGCTGGCCAGCGCGGCCTGGTTGGACTGGCCGTTGCCCGCGCCCGCGGATATGTTCACGCCGATGTTGCCTTGCGCATTGACCAGCGCGTTGCCGCCGCCGAATGCACTGTTGGTGGACGGGCCGATACGCACGCTATTGTCACGCGCGCTTTGCTGGCTGTTGACCACCGCGCCCGATTCGGACCGGAAGTGGATATCTCCCCAGGCAAAGCCGAAGCCACGGACATAGATGTCGTTGCTGATCGCTGTCTGGCTGTAGATATCAGCGTCGTCCGGCCGGTCGAAGTAACTGAAGCCGCCCGCGAATGCGCTGGTTGAAAGCGCAATGCCCGCTGCGATGGCGAGGATTTTCGTTCTCATGATTTTCTCCTTCCCTGCTTAGAAAAAAGTGCCCGCCGGGGGACGGAGCACAAAAACGTTGGACGAGACATTCCCCGATCCTGCCGTCTGGTTCAGCTGCACCAGGCCCGTTGCGTTGCGGTAGGCATCTGGCTGGATGACTGCCTCGCGCGGACCCGTTGCGTGGCCCGCTGAACCCGGGCGACTTCCTCCGGCCGATTCCGCGGCTAGCAAGCCGTCGGAGATGGCTTCGATCTTTACGCTGGCGGCCGGCGCCAGCACTGCCGCATTGATTTGCACGTTGCCGTTGCCGCTGGCCACGTTTGCCGAAAGCAGCCCGCTGCCATTGGCGAAGGCACCGCCGCCGATCTGGCTGACGGCGCCTGTCGCGGGCGCGGTGGCGCCGGCACGCTGCAGCGATTGCACGTCCGCGCTGCCACTCGCGATGGCGGCCTGGTTGCTTTGCGCGTTGCCGCTGCCAGCGGCCAGGTTCACGGCGGCGCGACCGGCAACGCCGGTGAGCGCGCCGGCATCGATGCGGGTGCTGTCGGTGGCCGCACCCTGGACCTGCGCGTGGAGCGGCAGGCAGGCAAGCATCAGGCCGGCAAGCCAGGCAGCGTGATTGCCGCGTGTGGTGTGGACGCATGTCATGGCCGGCCTCCCACCGCGAGCGGCGCCAGTCCGTGCATCAAGGCGCCAGTCATGTTGCCGGTAGCCTGCGCGACCTGGCCGGCGATGCCGCCCGAAACGCTCCCAGCGCCACTGCCACTAGCCAGGCCCTCGATCTGGCTGGGCGCCAGGGCCAGCCGCCCGGTGGCGGACTGGCTGGCACCGGACACGGCGGCGCCGGCCGCGCTGCGGCCTACCGCGGCAGCGAGATCGCTGTCGGTCAGGTCGCTGGCGATGGCGGCGGTGGACTGCTGGAAACGTGCGGACGGAAACGGCTCGACAGCGGCGGCTATCGGCATGTCCCCCTGCGGTATGCCGCGATAGGCAATACGCGGCTCGACGCTGCGCAGAACGACGATATCGCCTGGGTCTGCAATCGCGGGGAAGGAAGCAAGGGCGGCGACAAAAGCTGCAAGACCGATGGCGCAGGCCGCGCCAGTCGATACGAACGCCTCCGTGCCGTCATTCGCGCTGGCGGCTGACGCATGGCTGAACTCACTCCCGCGTTGTAGGACTCGTCGCGTCATTTTTTTATGTCTCCCTGTGGCGAACAGAGCGACAAGCGTGCCAATACCCTGCAATTGAGCGCTGTCAACGGTTTGCGGGTGGTGCGCAAGAGCGCGCGGAAGTTCCCTGATAGAGGAAGAACATTTTGGTTGCAGCGCTGTAACGCGGCATTGCCGATGGCGCTGGATGAAAGCGATCGCCGATTGGGCGCGCGGCCATGCTCAGTCAGGCACGATGACGCGCCATGAGCGCTCGCAAGGGCAGGCCGGTGCTGGTTGCATCGCTGAAACAGGGCAGGGGCCGGCAAGTGTGCCGCCCCGTCTTTGGTATCGGCGGCAAGGCGGGCGGCCCAGGCCGTTTGCGTCTCGTCTGCGCCGCTTTACGCGCGTCGCCCGGCGCGCGGCTCTGTACGCAGAAACGGGTACGCTCCGGGCTTGCAGGAGCGTGATGCCTGGGTCGGCGGCATTGGCCTGGGCGCGCCGTTGCGAAGCTGTTGGCGCTCAGGCCGGCAGCACGGGCAAGGCTGATGGAGCGAGGGGTGCCTGCGCGGTGCCGGAGGCTTGCTCGGCCAGTGCACCGGAGATGGGCTTGGGTCCCGGCTGGCTGCGTTCGCAGCCGGCGGCGGCGAGCAGGCCGAGCGCCAGGAAGACGGCGGTGCCAAGGCGGCGGAGGGATTTCCGGTTCATGGTGCCTCCTTCTGGTTGTCGAAAGGTTGTGTGCGGGAGGACGGTACCTGGACGGCTGGTGCTTGCGGCCAACCGCCCCGGTGGCGCCGGTCACCCGCAGCGAGACGGCGCGTAGCCGTCTTCAGTCTAGCCGGTCACCGCCCGGACAGGGCCGGAACCCGGGGCGCGAGCCGCGCCCGGGCGGCTTGGGAAAAGCGCGGGATGGGCTGTATCATGAACCTTGGAACGGATAACAAAACGGGAGAAGGCTTCATTGGAGTCCCATCATGTTGCGCTACGCCGTGGTTTTCTTCGTCATCGCCTTGATCGCGGCCGTGTTTGGCTTCGGCGGCATCTCCGCCGCGGCGGCGGAGTTCGCCAAGATCCTCTTCATCATCTTCCTCGTGCTGTGCGCGGTGTCGTTGATTTGGGGCCTGAGCAAAGACCGGGGCTAGGGCAGGTCGCCGGACCCTTTAGTCGCCCAGCCACAACGGGATCCACGCTTGAATCCAGCCGATTCCCCCGACCAGTCCCTGGACCGCACGCCGCCCAAGCAACGCGCTCGCGGCATCGGCCATTGGCTGCCCGATCGCCATACCGCTACGCGCACGGCCAGGGTGGTGCTGGCCGCGGTCAGCGCATGGCTGGCGCACCGAGCCGCCAGCAAGGGCGCGGCGCTGTCCTTCTATATGCTCTTCTCGCTGGCGCCAGTGCTGGTGCTGGTGATCTCGATTGCCGGCATCTTTTTTGGCGCGGAAGCGGCACGGGGCGAGATCTTCGCTCAGATCGACGGCCTCGTCGGTGCCCAGGGCGCGGCTGCCATCCAGGAAATCCTTGCCGCCACGCACCGCTCGGGTGGTGGCGGGCTGGCCGCGGCCATCGCCACCGGTATCTTGTTTGTCGGCGCTACCAGCGCCTTCGCGGAACTCAAAGGCAGCCTCGACGAGATCTGGGAGACACCGGCGCCACAGGGCGCCGGCTGGCAGCAATTGCTGCGCGCCCGCTTGCTCTCGTTCAGCCTGGTGCTGGTGCTGGCCTTCATGTTGCTGGTGTCGCTGATCGTCAATGCCGCGTTGGCGGTAGTCGACCGGTTTTGGGGTCAGATGTGGACGCAATCGTGGTTTGCGCCGGTGGCGGACGTGCTTTCAACAGCATTTTCATTTGGCGTGGTGACCCTGCTGTTCGCCGTGATCTTCAAGATGCTGCCCAATGCCCGCATCGCCTGGCGTGACGTGGTCATGGGCGCCATCATCACCGCCCTGCTGTTTTCGGTGGGCAAGCGGCTGATCGGCCTTTACCTGGGCAATAGCGCTGTGGCTTCGTCCTATGGGGCTGCGGGTTCTGTGGTCGCACTGATGTTATGGGTGTACTATTCGGCACAAATTTTCTTCTTCGGTGCCGAGCTGACCCGCCAATACGCGCTGCAATTCGGCAGCTTGCAAGGGCAAAGCATCAGCCCGCCGCCCGATCCGCGCGCGGCCGGTCCCGCGAACCGGTAAAATACGGCCCGATTCCCTTCGTGCATGCCCGCAGTGCCCGGCCCCCGACCGCAAGCTGATGGTCGCGCCGGCCCCTGGCGCCGGTCCGCTGCGCCCCGGGCCCCTTTTCCATCTTCTGTTTGCCGAATCCACTGCCGTGAGCTCGCTCGTATCCGAAATTGCGCGTCGTCGCACCTTTGCCATCATTTCGCACCCTGACGCGGGTAAGACGACCCTGACCGAAAAACTGCTGTGGTTCGGTGGCGCCATCCAGGTCGCGGGCGAAGTGCGCGCGCGCAAGGCCGACCGCCACGCCACCTCCGACTGGATGGAGCTGGAAAAGCAGCGCGGCATCTCGGTGACCTCGTCGGTGATGCAGTTCCCGTACCGAGAGAACATCATCAACCTGCTCGACACCCCGGGCCACGAGGACTTCTCCGAAGACACCTACCGCACGCTGACCGCGGTGGACTCCGCGGTGATGGTGATCGACTCGGTCAACGGCGTGGAAGCGCAGACCATCAAGCTGCTCAACGTCTGCCGCCTGCGCGATACGCCCATCATCACCTTTATCAACAAGCTCGACCGCGAAGGCCGCTCGCCCATCGAGCTGCTCGACGAAATCGAGGACGTGCTGAAGATGCAGTGCGCGCCGATGACCTGGCCGATCGGCATGGGCAAGGCCTTCCGCGGTGTGTACCACCTGATCGACGACCGCGTGCAGCTGTTCGACCCGCACGGCGAGAAGGGCACCTCGGCCATGGTCCAGGGCCTGGACAACCCGGAGCTGGACCGCGTGCTGGGCACCCAGGCGGAAGAGCTGCGCATCGAGATCGAACTCGTGCGCGGCGCATCGCATGCCTTCGACAAGGACGCGTTCCTCAGCGGCAAGCAGACGCCTGTGTACTTCGGCTCGGCCGTCAACAACTTTGGCGTGCAATCTCTGCTCGACGCCTTGTGCGAGCTGGCGCCGCCGCCGCAGGGCCGCAATGCCGAGTCGCGCGCGGTGGAGCCGCAGGAGCCCAGGTTCACTGGCTTCGTGTTCAAGATCCAGGCCAACATGGACCCGCGCCACCGCGACCGCATCGCGTTCGTGCGCGTCTGCTCGGGCCGCTTCGAGCGCGGCATGAAGGTGCAGCATGTGTCCACCGGCAAGACCATGGCCATCAATAACGCCATCACCTTCATGTCGCAGGACCGCAATACGACCGAAGAGGCTTACGCCGGCGACATCATTGGCGTGCCCAACCACGGCACCATCCGGCTGGGCGATGCGTTCAGCGAGGGCGAGGCGCTCAAGTTCACCGGTATCCCGTCGTTTGCGCCCGAGTTCTTCCGCCGCGCGCGGCTGAACAACCCGCTCAAGGTCAAGCAGTTGCAAAAGGGCCTGCAGCAGCTGGCGGAAGAGGGCGCAACGCAGATGTTCCGCCCGATCGCCTCCAACGACCTGGTGCTGGGCGCCGTCGGCATCCTGCAGTTCGACGTGGTGGCGCACCGCCTGGAGCACGAGTACGGTGTCGACGCGATCTTCGAGTCGCACGACTGCGCCACCGCGCGCTGGCTCAAGGGCGACCCCGCGGAGATCGAGAAGCTGATCGAGAAGGCGGGCCACAATGTGGCGCTCGACGGCGCCGGCGACCACGTCTACCTGGCGCCCAGCATGGTCAACCTGCGCCTGACGCAGGAGCGCTTCCCCAAGCTGCAGTTCATGGAGACGCGCGAAATCGTTTGATTTTCGCGCTGCCGGAGCGATCTGGCGCAAGCGCCGCCCATTAGGGCGGCGCGTTTAATCCAGGCGCAGCAAGTAGTGCAGGACCAGCGCGCCGCCGGAGCACAGCACCACCGCATTGACCATGCGCAGGAACTGCTCGCGCGACAAGCGCAGCGTGATCCTGCGCCCGGCCCACAGGCCCAGCGCCATCGCTGGCGCCAGCAGCAGCGCCAGCTTGATGATGGCCGCACCCGCATAGACTCCCGCCAGGGCAAATAGCACCAGCCGCGTCAGCGTACTCACGCCGATCAGCGTGGACTGCGTCATGCGCATGGCGTCCTTGCCCAGCCGGCCCGACAGGTAGATCGCATAGAGAAAGCCGCCGCTGCCGAACATGGCCGAGCACACGCCGCCGCCCAGGCCAAAGGGCAGCGCCGCGCGTGGCGTAAAGCCGGTGGGTCGCTTGCCGCCAAGCGCCCAGATCGCATACCCCATGGCGAACACCCCAAGCAGCAGCGGCAGCAGGTCCGACTGCAGCTTGAGCAGCAGTGCGGCACCTACCAGGCTGCCGGCCAGCATGCAGGGCAGCAACCGCCCAAGCTCTGCGCGGTCGGCGGCGCGGCCATCGCGCAGCAGGGCAAAGGCTGCGGCTGTGCAGTCCATCAGCGCCAGCAGCGGCACGATCTGGCTCACTGGCATCAGGTAAGCCAGAAGCGGCCCCGCTACCAGCGCGGTGCCGAAGCCCGCCATGCCGAAGATCACATAGGCGCCGGCGATCGCCACGCACATGGCGAGGTAGGCAGGCAGGGAAACATCGGGCAGCAGGGCGGTCAGGTCCACGGGCATTGGCATCAGGGTTGCGTGCCCCACAGCATAGGCACGCGCGCGTGCGCGGACCAATATCAAAGCGCCCCGCGATCCATCGCAAAGCGGCATGGCAGCGCGCTGGGCGCGGCGCGCGCGCCATGGCACACTTGCGCGCACGATCCAGGCCGATGTCAGCCCGTGCGTCCCATGAGCCCGCCCATTCAATGAGTCCGTCCCTCAAGCAGTTGCGCTACTTCGTTGAAATTGTCGATGCCGGCAGCTTCAGCCTGGCCGCGGAGCGGCTCTTTATCGCGCAGTCGGCGCTGAGCCGGCAGATCAAGGAGATGGAGGGCATGCTGCAGGTGGTGCTGCTGGTGCGCAAGCCGCGCCATGTAGAGACCACGCCGGCCGGCCGCGCTTTCCTGGAGGCGGCACGCCGCATCCTGGCCGAGCTGACCGAGGCCTCGGCGCAGGCGCGTCAGGTCGAGCGCGGCGAGCAAGGCACGGTGCGCCTGCTGCATTCCAGCTCGGTGCCGCTGACGCCGGCCTGCACGGCGGTGCTACGCGAGTACCAGGCAGAGCACCCCGGGATCCGTTTCGAGATCTCGCAGGCATCCAGCGAACAGCAGGCGATGGAGATCGAGGAGGGCCGCGCCGACCTGGGCCTGGCGCGCGAGCCGCTGCTGCGCCGGCTTCCCGGCGTCGAGGTGGACTCGCTCTATGAAGAGCGCCTGGTGCTGGCGGTATGTAGCGCGCATCCGCTCGCGCACGAGGAAAGCGTGGCGTTGGAGAGGTTGCGGGAAGAGCCCTTCGTGTCGCTGCCGCATCCGGACCGGGGCGGCCTGAGCCATCGCGTGGCGCAGTGCTGCCTGGAGCGCGGTTTCTATCCGCGCGCGGCGGCGGCGATCTCGCGCAAGCTGTCGCAGCTGGCGCTGGTGGAGGCAGGGTTTGGCGTGGCCTTGGTGCCGGCTTCGCTCAGTCGCCTGGCACCGCCGGGCGTGCGGTGCGTACCGCTGGCCGATGCCGGCGGTGATACGCGTTGTGATACGCGCGTGCTGCTGCTGTCGCGCCGCGACGCCGCGCCAGCCTCCGCGGCGCTGGCGCAGAGCCTGCGCGCGGCGCTGTCGCCTCGGTAGTCGCCTTGGTCGCCTTAGTGGCCTTAGTGGCCTTAGCAGCCTTAGTGCCCTAGTAGGCCAGCGAGGCCTGGACGTAGAACGTGCGCGGCATGCCCACGTACTTGCCCGCGTTGTTGTCGGTCGAGCGGGTGAAGTAGCGGCGGTCGAACAGGTTCTTCACGCCCACCGCGATCTTCAGGTTTTGCGCCGCCTTGCCGAAGTCGTAGCCCAGGCGCAGGTTCATCAGTGCATAGCCGGGGATATCGCCCAGCGCGCCGTTGGCGCTTTCCGCGGTCTGGTATTGCGCATTGGCGACTGCCGGGTCGCCCGGCGAGCGCTGCTTCGATTGCGCGAAGGCATCCACGTTCAGCATCCAGCGGTTGCGCAGGTAGCGCATGCCTAGCGTGGCGACGTGGCGCGAATAGAACGGCAGGTCGCGCCCGGCGAAGTTGCCCTGGTTGTAGGTGGCGTCGGTGAAGGTGTAGGTAGCGTAAGCCGAGAGTCCGGCGAGCGTCGGCGTCAGCTTGGCGAAGTCGTAGCGCAACGAGGATTCGACCCCGCGGTGCGTGGTCGCGCCAAGGTTGGTCCAGGCGTCCGGGCTGCCGCTGGTGCCGCCGCGCAGTTGCAGTTCGTCATCGAAGTCGATGTTGAACAGGGTCAGTTCGCCGCCCCAGCCATTGACGTTGTCGAAGTGCGTGCCGATCTCATAGGTCTTGGCCTTTTCCGGGGTCAGCCCGTTGGTGGTCTGCGCGATCTGGAAATACTGCAGCGGGCCAAAGGACACGCCAGCGTTGGCGAACAGCTTCCACTGGTCGGTCACGTGGTACATCACCGCCAGCGAGGGCAGCGGCTCCTCGGACTTCACGTCGTTGCGCAGCCTGGTGAGGTTGTCCGTGACGTAGGAGCGGATCATTTCGTAGCGCAGGCCCGGGGTGATGGTCCAGTTGCCCACGTTGATCGTGTCGTCGATGTACACCGCATTGGCGGTGGTGCCGCCGGTGCGTGACTGGTACAGCGTGGACGGCGCGTTGGGTGCGTCAAAGCCGGTGCCTGGCCGATAGAAGGCCGTGCGCGAGGCTTGCTCGTCGCTGGCCTCGCGCAGGAAGCGATAGCCCACGCCCACTTCGTGGCTCACGTTCTCGCCCCGGAACAGCTGCGAGTAGCGCGGCTCGACGGCGAAGGTGTGGTAGTTGCGCGGGTACGAGACCAGGCGACGCTGGTTGCCGGATTCGCTTTCGATATTGCTGCCGCGGAAGCTCTCGGTGTAGTAGGTCAGCACCTCGAACTTGCGGTTGTTGTCGTTGTGCGCGTACTTGAGCGTGATGTCCTTGCGGCGTCCGCTGAAGTTGTCGAAGGGGCGCACCGACTGGAATGGGTCGGCCGCGTACTGCGCCGAGGTCAGGCCGCCGGGCATGCCGGCGGTGGCATCGTAGTAGTGCAGGCTGCCGGTGAGCTCGTCCGCCGGCGTGATGCGGTAGGCGCCCTTGAGTATCAGGTCGTCGATGTTGACGTGGTCGTTGCTGGCCCGGTAGCCGTTGCCGTGCACGCCCGAGTACAGCAGCGCGCCGCCCAGCCCCTGCTCGTTGGTGCCGCCGATGAAAGCACTCGGAATGGTCTTCACGCCGCCGCCATGGCTGTAGATGTCGGACTCCACCGAGGCGCTTGCCGCGAAGGTCTTGGGGATCGGCCGCGTGACGAAGTTGATGATCCCACCCACGTTCTGCGGGCCATAGCGCACCGAGCCCGCGCCGCGCACCACGTCCACCGCTTCCAGGTTGCCCAGTGACACCGGGGCCATCGACAACTGCGGCTGGCCATAGGGCGCAACGGCCAGCGGCACGCCATCGAGCAGGATGGTGGAGCGCGGCGACAGGCGCGAGGCCAGCCCGCGCACGCCCACGTTCAGCGAAATGTCGCTGCCACCGGTGCCGTTGCTGTCCTGGACCTGCACGCCAGGTACCCGGCGCAGCACATCGCGCACATTGCTCGCGCCACTTTCCACCATGGTCTCGCGGTCGACGATGGTCCGCGCGCCGGGGTGCTCCAGCACCTTGGCCTCGTTCGGGCTCTCCAGCCAGTTGCCGACCACCGTGACGGCGTTAAGGGTGCTTTCGGCGCTGAAAGCACCTGGGGTTGGCGCGTCAGGGGCGGTTGCCGGCGCGGCCGCGGGCTGCGGGCCGGCCGCATGCACGCACAGGGTCAGGCAAAGCAGGGCAGCGCCGATGGCGGCGCTGGAGAGCTTGAAGGTGGGCTGCAAAATGGAATTCCTGGGAAGCGCTGGCGGGGATCCGTGCGTCCGCCGCATCGAGGGCTCGCATTATAAATGCGAATCATTATCGATTCCACTGTGTATGTCTTGCCTGTTGCGACAATGCATCATTGTTGATACATGGAACGGGGTGGAACGTGATGCATGCGCCTGCATGCACGCCGCGGCTCGGATAGAATTCGTGCCAGCTTTGCCCCGCCGCCCGTCCTGTCATCACCGCCATCCATGTCGACCCCTGCTTCCGTTCCGGCCCCCGAGCCGGACTCAGTCTTTCGCGACCCTTCATTTCGGCTGTTCTGGTTTGCTCGCCTATGCACCACCATCGGCTACCAGATCTTTACTGTGGCGGTAGGCTGGCAGATCTACGATCTCACCCGCGACCCGTTCATGCTTGGCATGGTGGGGCTGGTGCAGTTCCTGCCTTCGGTGATGCTGCTACTGATGTCCGGCCATGTGGCCGACCGCTTCGACCGGCGCCTGATCGTGCGCACCTGCCAGACGCTGGAAGCGCTGATCGCGGTGTCGATGGCGGTGGCGAGCTTGTCGGGCTGGATCACGCGCGATCACATCTTCGTGTTCGTGGCCCTGATCGGCGCCACCCGCGCCTTCGAGACGCCGACGTTGCAGGCGCTGCTGCCCAGCGTGGTCACGCCACGCATGTTTCCGCGCGCGGTGGCGCTGTCCAGCTCCGCCACGCAGACCGCCATCATCATCGGCCCCGCCCTGGGCGGTTTCGCCTACGTGGCCGGCCCGGGCGTCGTCTACGCCATCAGCGCCACGCTGTTCGCCGTGGCCGCTTGCCTGGTCACCGCGCTCAAGCTGCGCCAGGCCGCGCAGCGGCTGACCACGCCGGTCAGCATCGCTACGCTGTTTGCGGGGTTTTCGTATATCCGCGGCCGGCCTGTGCTGCTTGGCGCGATTTCGCTGGATCTCTTTGCCGTGCTGCTGGGCGGCGCCACCGCGTTGCTGCCCATCTACGCGCGCGACATCCTGCATACCGGCCCCTGGGGCCTGGGCCTGCTGCGCTCGTCGCCCGCCATCGGCGCGCTGGCGACCGCGCTGTGGCTCGCCCACCATCCGATGAATCGCCGCGTGGGCCGCGTGATGTTCGGCGCAGTGGCCGTTTTCGGTGTGGCGACGATGGTGTTCGGCATCTCGCACTGGCTGCCGCTGTCGATGGCGGCGCTGGTCATGCTTGGCGCCTCCGACATGATCAGCGTGGTGGTGCGCTCCACGCTGGTCCAGCTCGATACACCCGACGATATGCGCGGGCGCGTGGGCGCGGTCAATTCGGTCTTCATCGGCGCGTCCAACCAGCTTGGCGAGTTCGAGTCCGGCGTGACGGCCGCGCTGTTCGGGCCGGTTGGCGCGGTGCTGCTTGGCGGCATCGGCACGCTGGTGGTGGTGGCGGTATGGATGCGCCTGTTCCCCTCGCTAGCCGCGCGCGACCGCTTGCATGATCACCCCGTCACGGCCTGAAATAAGGTCCAAACCGGCCGGTCCGAGCACCGGCCGGGTGCGGCACCCGTTCTTCCTGCGCACCAAAGCGTACCCAATTCTGCGTGCTCCCACGCAGGGGTGCCGCACGATTCTCCCCTCATAGAAAGTACTCCCAAGCCTACTCGGGCGAAATTTTTTCATTCGGGGCCAGCCCTTGCCCACGCAGGGCTGGCGCCGATTCGCCCAGCTGTTCCCGCGCACCCGGGGGAAACCAATTCCCCTGTCATTTGTCCTGAAAGTATCGTCAATTTCAATCAAATGCCGGCAATCGTGTGACATCAAGTCAGGCCATCGCCGGCTCTGGCAGGCCGGACACCGCCAGTGACAGGAGAGTGACACAAACATGTGCGGCATTGCTGGAGAACTACGCTTTGATCGGGTCATGGCCGACCTGCACGCCGTTGCCGATATGAACCGCGATCAGGCCAGGCGTGGCCCCGACGCAGAGGGCCTGTTCGGCTTGGGCGCGCGCGTGTTCGGCCATCGCCGCACCGTGGCGGAGGTGCCGATGAGCGTGCTGTTGTCGGGCGGCACGGACTCCAGCCTGATCACCGGATTGCTCGCAGAAACGGGTACGCCCGACCTGCGCACCTACGCCTTCGGCTTCGAAACCGTGGGCGGCCACCACTGGTACTCGCCGCTGGCCGCGAACACGGATGCTGGCGGCGCCGTCATCACTCACCGGCGCGGCTTCTTCGACCGCAGCCGACTGCCGAGCGCTTTGTTGACCTGCTGTTCCCGTTCACGGCCTGATGCCACGTGATGCCACGCTCGTGCGTACCAACCTCTTCGCGACCAATAGCGTACCAACCTCTTCCTGAAATTCTTCGAACCGAACCATGAATCCGCCCGCATGCAGACACTGAAGATCGACCCGCTTTACCTCAAGACCACGCCGCAGGCGCCGCGCAAAATCGGCATACAGGTGGGCGATTTCGTCGCCTTCGATGCCAACCCCGAGATCGTCGACAACGGCCTTATCGTCTCGCGCCATCTCGACAACAAGGCGGAGTTGCCGCTGTGCTTGCCGCGCCTGTGCGACAAGCACGGCATTCCCAGCCATCGGGACGTGTTCCGCTTCTATCATTCCGACGCAGGCGCGGCGGTGAGTGCCGAGCACGATGTGCGTACCGCGTTGCTCTGTTTTGGCGCCGACGCCTCGCATGGCTACGAGCGCACACGCATGTCCGTGCCGGCGCCCCTTGCGGAATGGCTCACCGTCTATATTCAGAGCGGGCCGACCTTCCCGGAGGACCGCCAGCGCCGCATCGGCTCGGTGGCCGGCTTCTCGCACCAGCTCGATCCGGGCCAGCTTGCGCGCAGCGAAACGCCGCTGCCGGACGCCGGAGGACCGGCGCACCGCCGCCGCAACGACGATGCATCCTGAGCCGCGCATGTCCAGCTTTTCCACACTGATCGCCGGAGTCGAATCCATGAACCTGAACTTCATCGAGCCCCACAAGCTGGAAGCAGCCTGGGCGTACCTGCTGCAACTGGTGGTGCAGCAAGGCCTGAACTGCATCGCCGCCATGCTGATCCTGATCCTGGGCTGGTGGCTCTCCGGGCGCGCCCGCGCCGCGGTGCTGCGCGCGTTTGACCGCCCGCGCGTGGACGCCACCTTGCGCCCGATGCTGGCCAGCGTCACGCAGTGGATCGTGCGCGTGATCACGGTGGTGCTGGTGCTGTCGCAATTTGGCGTGCAGACCGCCAGCATCATCGCCATGCTCGGCGCCGCCGGCCTGGCCATCGGACTGGCGTTGCAGGGCACGCTGCAGAACATTGCCGCGGGCATCATGCTGGTCCTGCTGCGGCCGTTTCGCGTGGGCCAGTACATCGATGCGCAGGGCGTGGCCGGCACGGTGCGCGAGACGGGTTTGTTCATGACCGAGCTGACCACCTTCGACGGGGTTTGCCTGCGCGTGCCCAACGGCAAGATCTGGGGCAGCGCCATCACCAACTACAGCGAGAATCCCACCCGCCGGCTCGATATCGAAGTCACCATCACCTTTGGCGCCGACATCCAGGCCGCACTCGATGCGCTGCGCGCCATGCTTGCGGCTGAGGCGCGCATCCTGGCGGACCCGGCCTCCGAGGCCATGGTGATCAACTACGCTGCGCAGGGCGTGACGCTCAACGTGCGTTGCTGGGTTGCCGCCGGGGATTACTGGAACGTGCGCTTCGCTTTCTACCACCGCATCAAGCTGGTGCTCGAAGCTGCCGGTTGCGCCATCGCCGTGCCGGTGCAGGAGTGGCGCGTGTCCGAGGACGCGCAAGCGGCCGCGCCCGTCGCGCCGAGTCCCTCGCATCGCCTGAGCTGACGAACCAACCTCTTCGGATCCCGCCGCAGCGGTGCGCAAGCACCCAGGCGGCGATCCTGTCTGGTGGCGAGCGCTTGCGCCGCCATTGGCCAATCCATTTCTCTCGTCCCTTTGGGTTCTTCACCGGCATCCGCGTTTCGTTGCGCCACGCGGCGGAACACGGCATGCCTTCAATCTCTGGAATTGGATTTGCTGTCTGCACACAAGCTCGAACTGAACCCCATCGCCCGGAAGCCATTCAGCTTGCGCAAAGTCTCTCCCGCAAACAAAGGCGTCTCGCTCTGTGCGCCGCGCGCAAGCCTCGCGCGGTGCCTGCCTGCGCTGGCCTGCGCCGCCGTGCTTGCTCCCGCCGCGCCGGCGGCGCATGCGCAGGGCGGCCTCACGCTGTATGGGTTTGCCGACGTCGGCATCTTCCGCCCCGCGCCCGGCCAGCCCATTCAGCTCGGCACCATGCAGCGCAGCTTCATCGGCCTGCGCGGCAGCGAGACCCTAGCCCCCGGCTGGGCCGCCACCCTGAACCTGCAAACGCGCTTCGACATGGGCAATGGCCGGCTCGAAGCCAGCGGCGCCACGCCGTATTTCCAGGGCGAATCCACTATTGGCATCCAGTCGCCCTACGGCGATCTGCGCGTTGGCCGTGCGCTGACGCCGATGTGGCAATACGACTGGCAGTACGACAGCTGGGACAATTTCAATCGCGTGAGTTCCGTGGCGTGGTACGTGTACCACCCGTCCTATCGCACCGATCCGTATCACAATGGCCCCGCGGGCGAATACTCGCGCCTGAACAACGGCGTGTTCTACGACTCGCCGAAATGGGGCGGGATGCACGTGCACGTATCCGCCGGCGTGGAGAAGAACGAAACGCCGGACGCCGCCGGCAACCGGGACCGCACGCGGCCGCTGGCGGCCTCGCTCAACTACGATGCCGGGCCCTGGTCGGCCATGCTGACGGCGGAGCGCAATTCGGCTGATGACAACACGTGGTTCGCGGGGCTGGCCTACGCGTTCACCAAGGTGCGGCTGATGGCCTCGTACAGCCAGACCCGTCTAAGCGCCGCGAGCCAAGCCTTCCTCGGCGACGCCAGCGCCAGGCGCAGCGCCGCCACGCTTGGCGTGAACTGGCGCGTGGGCGCCTATACGCTGAAGCTCTCGGGCGCGCGCGATTTCCAGGGCTATGGCACGGCGGGCGGGACCGACTACGTCACCAGCGGCGTGGACTATGCGCTATCGAAGCGCACCACGCTGTATGGCGCGGTGTCGTATCGCCACAGTCGCTACGCAGCTGGCGGCACCGGGTTCGGTGCCGGCATCAGCCATGGCTTCTAAGCCGCGCACAAGCTACCTCCCGTCAGCCTTCCTCGGCAAACAGCGAGCAGGCCCCCGCCTCCGCCGTGCTCACATGACGCCGGAAATTGGCGAACAGGTCGCGTCCCACGCCGTGCCGGTTGGCTGAGAGGTCGGGCGGCGTCACCGAGCGCGCGGCCCATTGCGCTTCGGGCACCAGCACCGTGAGCACGCCCGCATGCGCGTCCACGCGCATGGGGTCGCCATCGCGCACACGGGCGATGCCGCCACCACTCAATGCCTCGGGGCACACATGGATGGCGGCAGGCACCTTGCCCGACGCGCCGGACATGCGTCCGTCCGTCACCAGCGCCACGTGGAAGCCGCGGTCTTGCAGCACGGTCAGCGTGGGTGTGAGCTTGTGCAGTTCCGGCATGCCGCAGGCGGCTGGCCCTTGCCATGGCAGCACCGCGATAAAGTCACGCTCCAGCTCGCCGCGCTTGAACGCTTCGATCAGCGCGTCTTGCGTGTGGAACACCATTGCCGGGGCTTGCACGATGTGGTGCTCGGGCTTGACCGCCGAGATCTTCAGCACGGCGCGGCCGATATTGCCGTCGAGCAGCTTGATGCCGCCTTCCGGCGCGAATGGCTGGCCGGCGGCGCGCACGATGGTGTCGTCCAGCGGCGCTTCGGGCCCGTCGATCCAGGTGAGCTGGCCATCGCGCAGCACCGGCTCGCGCGTGTAGTCGGCCAGGCCCTTGCCGACCACGGTGGTCACGTTGTCGTGCAGCAGGCCAAGCTGCAGCAAGCCGCGAATCACCAGCCCGAGTCCGCCGGCGGCCTGGAACTGGTTCACATCCGCGCTGCCGTTCGGATACACGCGCGCCAGCAGCGGTACCACTTCCGATAGCTCGGCAAAATCGTCCCAGCCCAGCACGATGCCCGCAGTGCGCGCCATTGCCACCAGGTGCAACGTATGGTTGGTGGAGCCGCCAGTGGCCAGCAGGCCGACGATGCCATTGACGAAGGCGCGCTCGTCGAGCACGTCCGCCACCGGCGTATAGCGATCGCCGCCATGCACAAGGCGTAGCGCCTGACGCGCGGATTCGCGCGTGAGGGCTTCACGCAGCGGCGTGTTGGGATTGACGAAGGCAGTGCCGGGCAGGTGCAGGCCCATGATCTCCATCAGCATCTGGTTGGAGTTGGCGGTGCCGTAGAAGGTGCAGGTGCCCGGGCCGTGATACGACTGGCTCTCTGCCTCCAGCAACTCCGCGCGGCTGAGCTTGCCCTCGGCATAGCGCTGGCGCACGCGCGCCTTTTCCTCGTTGCCGATGCCGGTGGTCATGGGGCCGCCTGGCACGAAGATGGCGGGCAGGTGGCCGAACGACAGCGCGCCCATCACCAGCCCCGGCACGATCTTGTCGCACACGCCGAGGTACAGCGCGGCGTCGAACATCTGGTGCGACAGCGCCACCGCGGTGGATAGCGCGATCACGTCACGCGAGAACAGCGAGAGATCCATGCCGTCCTGGCCCTGCGTCACGCCATCGCACATGGCGGGCGTGCCGCCGGCGAATTGCGCGGTGCCGCCCGCCTCCAGCGCGGCTTCCTTGAGCCATTGTGGATACTCCGCCAGGGGCTGGTGCGCCGACAGCATGTCGTTGTAGGAGGAGACGATGGCGAGGTTGGGGCGCTCCTGCGCTTTCAGGCGGATCTTGGCCTGCTCAGGCATGGCCGCCACGGCGTGCGCCAGGTTGGTACACGAGAGCTGCGCGCGCTCCACCTTCTGTCCCGCCATGGCGCGGGTGCGATCCATGTAGGTCTGGCGGGTGGCGGCGCTGCGCGCGACGATGCGGGCGGTGACCCGTTCCAGGACTGGGTGACTTGGCATGGGGATCTCCTGCGTGGGTGCCTTTTTTAGCCTAGTGCACTTTGGGGAGGGGCGCACGGTTGGTGCGCGGTTGGTGCGTGCTTGGCGCCAGTATGAGCCGCTGCACGTTTTCTCCACAAGTGCTAGACTCCGCCGCATTCTCTGGAGTTCAAACGACATGAAGCAAGCAGCGCAACGCCCCGCCATCGCAGCGTTTGCCGCGGCACCTCACGGTGAACGCGTGCTGCTGGCTATTCACGTCTAGTCTTCCGAGCGTCCCGCCCGGAAGGCTGCAAGGCCAGTTCCGGGAACGACGAAACCGATCATCGCCAACCCCGGACGGCCCGCAGGCCCGCCGGGGTTTTGTTTTTTTGTTTCGCCACCATCTGACACGCCATGCGTACCTACGACAAGTTGATTGCCACGATTCAAACCGGCCAAGGGAACGGGGGCTTGCGCTCGTCCCTTGGTGCGGTAACGGCGTCGTCTGGCGTAGTCACCGAGACCATTGCGTGCCGCATGCGGCATGCTGGCGCCGCCTCGCAAGCGATCCCATAGCCTCCTGGCTGCACATGCAGTCCGGGAGGCCTCGTAGATCGCCTCCCAGGGACCACAAACACCCTGGCAGGCACGCACCCCGCCAGGGTGTTTGCATTCAGGCAGCCCATCATGGAAAGCAGAAACGAAAGCAGGAAGGAAAGCAGGAATCTCAGGAACATCGGCATCATTGCCCACGTGGACGCGGGCAAGACCACCACGTCGGAACGCATCCTGTTCTACACCGGTGCCAGCCACCGGCTGGGCGAGGTGCATGACGGCGCCGCCACCATGGATTTCGATCCACAGGAGCAGGCGCGCGGCATCACCATCAACAGCGCGGCCACCACCGTGTTCTGGCGCGGACACCAGATCAACCTGATCGATACCCCGGGCCACATCGATTTCAACATCGAGGTGAACCGCTCGTTGCGCGTGCTCGACGGCGCCGTGGTGGTGTTCGACGGCGTGGCCGGCGTGGAGCCGCAGACGGAGACCAACTGGCGCCTGGCGGACCACTACCGCGTGCCGCGCCTGGCTTTCATCAACAAGCTGGATCGCACCGGCGCGGATTTCCTGCGCGTGGTCGCCATGATCGAGGAACGCCTCGGCGTGGTGCCGCTCGTGCTGCAGTTGCCGATCGGCCGCGAAGGCGATTTCCACGGCGTGGTCGATCTCGTCACCATGCAGGCCCTGCTATGGCAAGACAGCGCGGGCGGCACGGGCTACGCGACCGATGCCGTGCCGCAGGCGCTGGCGGAGCAGGCCGCGGCTTGGCGCCAGCGTTTGCTGGAAACGCTGGCCGAGCAGGACGATACCTTGCTGGAAGACTACCTGGCGGGCCGCGAGCCAGCCAGTGACGCCTTGCGCGCAGCCATCCGGCGCGTGACCATCAGCGGCGCCGTGGTGCCCGTGCTGGCGGGTTCCGCCTTCAAGAACAAGGGCGTGGAGCCTTTGCTCGATGCCGTGACAGCGTACCTGCCTGCACCTGGCGAAGCGGGCCGTCATGCAGTGAGCGCGCACGCGGACCAGCCGCTGGTGGCGCTTGCCTTCAAGGTCGTGCACGACGCGCACGGCACGCTGACGTTCGTGCGGGTGTATCGCGGACGGCTCGCTGCCGGCAACACCGTGCTCAACGCGGGCAATGCCAAGCGCGAGCGGGTGGCAAGGCTGTACGAGATGCACGCGGACCGCAAGCAGGAACTGCGGGTCGCCGTGGCCGGCGATATTGTGGCGATAGCGGGCCTCAAGGCCACCATCACCGGCGACACGCTGACGGATCCCGCGCACCCCATGGTGCTGGAGACGATCGACGCGCCCGAGCCGGTGATCGACGTGGCCATCGAGCCGAAGAGCCAGTCCGACCAGGCCGGCTTGTCGCGCGGCCTGCAAGTGCTGCTGCAGGAAGATCCGAGCCTGCGCCTGCGCCAGGATCCGGAGAGCGGGCAGACGTTGCTGTCCGGCATGGGCGAGCTGCAGCTGGAGGTCACGCTGGAGAAGCTGCGCACGCGCTTTCATGTGGAGGTCACAGTAGGCCGCCCGCAGGTGGCGTATCGCGAAACGCTGACCCGCGCCGCCGACGCGCGCTACCTGCATCGCAAGCAAAGCGGTGGCCCGGGACAGTACGCGGAAGTGGTGCTGCGCTTCGAGCCGCTGGCGCGTGGCGAGGGCGTCCGGTTCGAGAGCCGCATCAGCGGTGGCGCGGTGCCGCGCGAGTTCGTGCCGGCGGTGGAGGCCGGCATCCGGCGCGCGGCCGCGCAGGGCGTGCTCGCGGGCTACCCGGTGGTGGATGTCCAGGCCATCTTGCTGGACGGCAGTTATCACGAGCGCGACTCCTCGGCCCTGGCCTTCGAGACCGCGGCCGCGTCCGCCTTCCGCGAAGCCGCGCGGCAGGCTGCGCCCGTAGTGCTGGAGCCGGTGATGTGCATGGAAGTGGTGACGCCCGCCGATCATGTGGGCGACGTCATCGGCGATATCCACCGGCGCCGGGGCATGGTGCGCGGGCAATCGCAACGCGGTGGCGGCAACACCACGGTGGTGGAGGCGCATGTGCCGCTGGCCAGCCTGTTCGGCTACATCGGCAGCCTGCGCGCGCTGACCTCGGGCCGCGCCAGCTTTGCCATGCAGCTCGATCACTATGCCGCGGCACCAGCCGCGGCGGTGGTGGAGATGGCTGGCTGAGTCTGACGGCAGCTGCAATCGGGCGGGCGCCGCGTGGGTGCCCGCCCCTTGGCCACCGGCGCGGCATCATCCGCCGGGGCGCACAGGCTCGCTCAGATGTCGACGATCACCAGCGTGCCGTGGCTGCCGGGCAGCACGGCATGGGGGATGCCGGCAAGGGCGAGGTACATCTGCCCGGGCTCGACGACAACCGTGCCGGCTTCGCCTTGCACTTGCAACATGAGCCGTCCGCTCACCACGAGCAGGCCTTCGTTGTAGTCGTGCGTCTCCGCTTCATACGCTTGTTCATCCATGCGCAGAACCTTGATGCGGGCGGGGCCGACCTGGCCCAAGACTGTGGACTTCCATGCGCTGGGCAGCGCGGCGGCAAGGTCGTCAAGCTGAATCAGCGGCACTGGTGTGGCTCCGGGTTGGTTTAGACGCGCTTCGGGATATCCAGGCCCTTTGCCACCGCGGGACGCGCCAGGAAGGCTTCGAGCGCGCGCGTGACGTGGGGGAAGTCCTGGATGCCGACCAACTCGCCGGCCTCGTAGAACCCGATCAGGTTGCGCACCCAGGGGAAGGTCGCGATGTCGGCAATGGTGTAGGTGTCGCCCATGATCCAGGCGCGGTCCGCGAGGCGTCCGTTGAGCACGGCCAGCAGGCGCTTGGCTTCCGCGACATAGCGGTCGCGCGGGCGCTTGTCCTCGTATTCCTTGCCGGCGAACTTGTTGAAGAATCCCAGTTGCCCGAACATCGGCCCGATGCCCCCCATCTGGAACATCAGCCACTGGATGGTCTCGTAGCGGCCGGCGGGATCTTGCGGGATGAACTTGCCGCTCTTGTCGGCGAGATAGAGCAGGATCGCGCCGGATTCGAACAGGGCCAGCGGCTGGTCGCCGGGGCCGTTCGGGTCGAGGATGGCGGGAATCTTGTTGTTGGGGCTGATCGAGAGGAATTCCGGCGTGTACTGGTCATTGGTGTCGAAGCGCACCAGGTGCGGTTCGTACGGCAGGCCGGTTTCCTCGAGCATGATCGAGACCTTGACGCCATTGGGCGTGGGCAGCGAATAGAGCTGGATTCGCTCCGGGCGCAAGGCGGGCCACTTATTGGTAACGAGGAAGGCGGAAAGATTGGTCATGGAAATCCGTAGGAATGGATGGGCTGGGGCAATGGTTGGCCTTGGCGGCCGAAGAGGATGGCCGTGCCGGGGTTCGCCGCGGGGCTTGCCCGGTCAAGCGCCGGGTCACTTCGGCTTGTCGTCGCCGTCGGGAGGGCTGACGCCGGCGGCGACCAGGCAATCGCGCAGGTGCTTGATCTCCTGCTTGGCGCAGACATTGCCATGGTGCGGGTGATGAAGGTAGAACTCATACTCGTTGAGCACCACCCTGAAGCGGGCGCCCTGGATCGGCTCGACCTTCGCGCCGAGTTGTTGCAGCAGCGACTCCACCTCGCGCCAGTGGATGTTGTTGCTGAGCGGGTGACTGAAGATCGACTGCAGGAGGCTGCGGGATTTGTGGCTCATGGCGCGGTCGGGCTTCTTCGGCGGCAATAGCCGTAGCATACAAGAGCGGGTGGGTTGGCGCTTGCTGCACCCGCGAGAGGCCTTCCGTGCCTGTCGTACCTTAGTCCTTGCCCAGTGCCAGGTAGGCACGCGGCGTGGTGCCGGTGTAACGGCGGAACAGGGCAATGAAGCTGCTGACGCTGGCGTAGCCCAGGCCGAGCGCGACCGTAGTGACGCTTTCGCCTGCCACCAGCCGCTCCATGGCCGCCAGCATGCGCAACTGCTGTCGCCATTGCGCCAGACTCCAGCCGGTGTCGGCCTGAAAGTGGCGGGTGAGCGTGCGGCGGGCCATGCCGATGCGCGCCGCCCAACCATCCAGGCCGGTGTTGTCGTCCGGGCTGGCCAGCAAGGCGGTGGCCATGCGCAGCAGGCGCGGCTCCTGGGGCATGGGCAGGAACAGTGTTTGCGCCGGCTGGCGGATGAAGTCATCGGCAAAGACCGCCAGGTAGTGCTCGCGCACCGCCCCGGACGGCGGCTCGGCTTGCGCCAGCGTGTCGAGCAGCGCGGCCAGCAGCGGCGACAGGCGTACCACTTTGAGGGTTTCCGGCATGGCGGCGCGGCTCCATGCCTCGTTGAAATACAGGCTCATTCCGGTCATCGCGCCATGGATGCGCGCACCGTGCGATGTATACGGCGGCACCCAGCCGATGCAGCCGGTTGGCATCAGCCAGCGCCCGCCACCGGCCTCGATGCTGACCACGCCGGACTTCACGGTGAACAGCTGGCCCTCGGCATGCGCATGCGGCACCTGTTCCCGGGCGGCTTCATGCGCGATCGGCCGGATTTCTCGTAGCGACATCGGTTTGGCCCGTTTCGAATATAAGTTGGCATTCTATCGTTAGATGGCAACGCGGCAACTGCCTAGACTGGCTGCTCCAACCCAGCCAGGAGCGATGCATCGTGAATGCCAACGTCAACACCAACATCAACACCAACATCAACACTCAGCCCCTTTCCGAACGTCTCGGCCAGCCCGTGGTGGCTGTGCTCGATAGCCTGAGCACCTTGCTTGCCCAGCAAGGCCGGCGGCTGCGCACGCAGCAGCCACGCAGCGCCCCCGCTGACTTCCAGGCCCTGCGGGCGGCGTTCGACCAGCACAGCGGCGCCGTCGGCTCGGCGCTGAAAAGGGCCTTGCTGGAGCGCTGGCCGCAGATCCCGTTCTCCGACCAGGAACTGGAGAGCGGCGAGCAGCAGGCACCGGAGCATGCCGACGCTTACTGGGTTTGCGACCCCATCGATGGTGCCCTGCACTACTTGAGCGGCATGCCGGGCTGGACCATTGCGCTGTGCCTGGTGGTAGAGGGGGTGCCTGCACTGGCGCTGGTGCATGACCCGGCCACCGGGCGGACGTATCGGGCGGTGGCCGGCCAGGGCGCTGATTGCGACGGGGCGCCATTGCGGGCCAATGCGCGTGGAGATCTGGCCTCGGCGCTGATCTCCACGGCGCATCCCAACTGGCCAGGGCAGGTGCGTAGCGATACCGCGGCCTTTCTGGATCGCTTTGGCCGTTTGTTGCCGCAGGTGTTTGGGCAGCGCGTATACGGTCCCACATCGTTGTTGCTGGCGCTGGTTGCCGGTGGCGCGTTAGATGGCTACTGGGAGTGCGGGCAGGACTACTACGACTGGTTGCCAGGCGCGTTGCTGGTAACCGAGGCGGGTGGTGTGGTGACCGCGCTGGATGGCAAGCCGTTTACCTGGGGGTGCCAGGGGATCGTGGCTGCCGGGCCGGCCATGCATGGTGGGCTGCGTTCGGCGCTGGCGGCACAGGGCTGATTCCATGGCCATTGCGTCCCGGTTCAGCTACGCAGAAACGGGTACGCTTTGTCGAGCCGGGGCGTGTTTGGCCCGTTCCCGTTCCCGTCCCCGTTCCCGTTCCCGTTCCCGTTCCCGTTCCCGTTCCCGTTCCCGATGCCTGCCTAGCCGGAGAAATTGCCGTGGCGGCCGGCACCCCCGACAAAGCGGGCGGCGCCCGGGATGCCCTCCTCGAACACGATCGGCGTGCCGTTGGCGCCTTCGGCCCGCAGTGCGTCGGCTAGCGGCAGGTCCCATTGCCCGTAGGCGGAGGCCCGGTCCGCCAGCATGCAGCGCTGCGGGAAGGCGGCGAGCGCATGCGCCAGCGCCTCGGCCGCGGCGCGGGCCTGGCCTGGCTCGACCACGCGGTTGGCCAGCCCCATGGCGAGCGCTTCCTCGGCGGGCACCGGGCGGCCGGTCAGGATCATGTCGAGCGCGCGGCCCATGCCGACGATGCGCGGCAAGCGCACCGTGCCGCCGTCGATCAGCGGTATGCCCCAGCGCCGGCAGAACACGCCGAAGACCGCATCGCGCTCCGCCACGCGCAGGTCCGCCAGCAGCGCCAGCTCGAGCCCGCCCGCTACCGCATAGCCGCTGACCGCGGCCACCAGCGGCTTGGACAGCGCCATCCGGCTCGGGCCCATCGGGCCCGAGCCACCGCCTTGTGGATCCAGTTCGTGACGGCGCGCCGGGTCGCTCACCGCCGACAGGTCGGCGCCGCCGCAGAAATGGCCGCCCGCGCCCCACAGCACGGCCACGCGCAGCGCCGGGTCGGATTCGAACCGGGTGAATGCCTCGCGCAGCGCCAGCGCCATCGGGCCGTCCACGGCGTTGCGCTTGTCGGCGCGGTCCAGAATGATGGTGAGGACCGGGCCGGACGTTTCGGTCCTGACATACTGGTTGGGCTGACTGGGCTTACTATCCATGCTCGTATCCTCGGTGCCTGCGCCTGGCAAGGGTGAATTGTACGAATCGGGTACTTTCTAGGTGTTTTTCCACATGCATAAATATTTCGCAGAATGATATATTTATGCCAAGAAAAGAAATATTTCTGGTTTACCCTTCGCGGCATCCTTTACCGCCCACGTTGCTCCCGCTTTCGACCCATGCATGAAATAGAAATCCGCGAGCCCTCGGCGACCGACCTGGTCCTGGACCTGCTCTACGGCCATCCAGAGCGTACCCTGCCGGTGCAGGCGCTGGCGCGCGGCGCTGAGGTGATGGGCATCGGCACGCCTAGCGTGCGGGTGGCGCTGACGCGCCTGCAGCGCCAGGGCCGCATCGTCAAGACGGAGCGCGGCTGCTACGCGGTGTTGCCGGAAGGCAACCCGGTCTACGATGAGGTCGAGCACTGGTTTGAAAAAGAGAGCCGGCTGGGGCACTGGGCCGGCGACTGGCTGGTGGTGCAGGACGCCGCCGTGGCGCGCAGCGAGAAGACCGCCTGGCGCCACCATGCGCGCGCGCTGTCGTTGTCCGGCTTTCGGGTGCTGGCCGCCGGCATCAACGTGCGCCCGGACAATCTCGCGGGCGGTGCCCCGGCCATGCGCGCCGCGCTGTCCCGCCTCGGGATGGCCAGCGCCGGCCTGCTATTCGTGGGCCGCGAGTTCGATGCCGATGCCGCCGCGCGCATGCCCCAGTTGTGGGACGTGCCGGCACTGCAATCCGCCTATCGCCGCGCGCTGGCGCAACTTGAGCGCAGCCGGGCCAAGCTGGCGCGCATGGCGCCGGATGCCGGCGCGCGCGAAGCCATGCTGGTGGGCCGTGCCATCATCCGCGCCATCGTGCGCGATCCGCTATTGCCCGAGGCCATCATGGACCCGGCGCCCCGCCGCGCCCTGATCGAGGCCACGCGCGCCTACCAGCTCCAGGCTCGCGGCCTGTGGGTGGATCTGCTGGCCGGCTAGTGCGCGCAGGCGGCAAATCTCGGGTTCCGCGCCGGGTGGCGCAAGCGTTCCACGCCTCGCCAAGCGGCAGCGACTCAACTAAACTGGCCGGAACTTATGCGGCGCACCGCGGCACTCAGTAAAGTGACGCGCGCTGGTGTTCCTGGAACCCCGCAGGCCCCGCCGGGCTCTTGCGCCGCACCCACGTTGGCCAAGACAAGGAGTACAGGGTGAGCATGCCCGATTTCGACATGGTGCTGTTCGGCGGCACCGGGGACCTGGCGCGGCGCAAGCTGCTGCCGGCGCTGTTCGATGCACACCGCGCGGGTTTGCTTCATCCCAACGCCCGCATTCTTGCCACCGGCAGCCATCCCCTTTCCACCGAAGACTACGTCGGCTCGCTGGAGCAGAGCGTGCGGCCGGGTCTTGAGCATGCACCGCCCGAAGCCTGGGCCACCTTCCTTGCGCGCATCAGCTATGTGCAGGCCGACGCCCGCGTGCCCGAGCACTTCGACGCGCTGGCGGCCAAGGTGCTGCAGCGCTCGCCAGAGGTGGTGGTGTGCTATCTCGCCACCGGGCCGCATATCTTTGTCCCCATCTGCGAGCAGCTCGCGCGCACCGGGCTCAATCATCCCAATGTCCGCATCGTCCTGGAGAAGCCGCTCGGGCACGACCTGCATTCGTCCGATGCGATCAACTCGGCCGTGGCGCAGTACTTCGCCGAAGACCAGATCTACCGGATTGACCACTACCTGGGCAAGGAGTCGGTGCAGAACCTGATGGCGATCCGTTTCGGCAACGCGCTGTTCGAGCCGCTGTGGCGCCGCGAATGGGTGCAGGACGTGCAGATCACCATCGCCGAGGAGCTTGGCGTGGAAACGCGCGGCGAGTTCTACGACAACACCGGCGCGCTGCGCGACATGGTGCAGAACCACCTGCTGCAACTGCTGTGCATGGTGGCGATGGAGCCGCCCTCCAGCCTGTCCGAGGATGCGATCCGCGACGAAAAGATCAAGATCCTCAAGGCGCTCAAGCCCATCACGCCGCAGGACGTGGCCGAGAAAACCGTGCGCGGGCAGTACCGGGCCGGCGCCGTGGGCGGCAAACCGGTGGTGGGCTACCTCGACGAGAAGGGCATCGCGCCCGACAGCCATACCGAGACCTTTGTCGCCATCAAGGCCGAGATCGCCAACTGGCGCTGGTCCGGCGTGCCGTTCTACCTGCGCACCGGCAAGCGCATGCAGTCGCGCGTGGCGGAGATCGTCATCCACTTCCGCGATGTGCCACATGCCATCTTCCCGCGCCCGCTGACCTTGTCGCCGCAGAACCGGCTGGTGATCCGGCTGCAACCGGAGGAAAGCATCCGCCTGTATTTCCTGGTCAAGCAGCCCGGCGATACGGTGGCGCTCACGGGCACCTCGCTCGACCTGGACTTCGCCAACTCCTTCAAGGTGCGCCGCGCGGGCGCCTACGAGCGCTTGCTGCTCGATGTCATTCGCGGCCGCCTCGGATTGTTCGTGCGGCGCGACGAACAGGCGCAGGCCTGGCGCTGGGTCGAGCCCATCATCGATACGTGGGCAGGCAGCACCGTGCCGCCCAAGGCGTATACCGCCGGCACGTGGGGCCCGGCTTCCTCGTCCGCACTGATGTCGCGCGACGGCTCGCTCTGGCACGAAGAGGTGTGAGCCGCGCCCGTTGATCATTGATAGACCCTCATTCGAACAGGAGACACTGCCCATGCGACGCTACGAACATACCTCCGAGGCGGACCTGGCCGAAGCAATGGCGATCTCGGTAGCCCACGCGCTGGAGATCGCCATCGGCGTGAACGGCTGGGCGGTGCTGGCGGTGTCCGGCGGCCGCTCGCCGGTGGCGATGTTCGAGCGCCTGCGCCATCGCACCATCCGCTGGGACGCGGTCACCATCACGCTGGTCGACGAGCGCGTGGTGCCACCCGACCATGACGACAGCAATGGCGCGCTGGTGCGCCGCCACCTGCTGCGCGAGGCGGCTGGCAAGGCGGCCTTCGTGCCGCTGGTGGCCGACGCCGCCGAAGCGGCCGACCCGGCCAGCGCGGTGGCCCGGCTGAACGCGGCCTGGCGCCAGCCCGACGTGATCGTGCTGGGCATGGGTGAGGATGGCCACACCGCCTCGCTGTTTCCCGAGGCGCCCGAGTTGCAGCAGGCTCTTGCCGAGCCGCAGCCGGGCTATATGGTGACGCATCCGCGCGAGGCGCCGCACGCGCGCATCACGCTGAACCTGGCGGCGCTACTGGCCGCCGAGCGCGTCTTCCTGTCGTTCGCGGGACCCGTCAAGACAGCCGTGTTCGCACGCGCCTGCAAGGGACCCATCCCGGCGCTGCCCATCAGCCTGGTGCTGAGCCGGCACCGGCATGGCACCGATGTCTTCTCGGCTTGATGCCATGCAGAACTTTCCACGCCTGCTGGGCGATGTCGGCGGCACCAATGTGCGCTTTGCGCTGGAAACCGCGCCGCAGCGCATCGGCCCGGTGACCGCGCTCAAAGTGGCCGATTTCCCCTCGCTCGAGGCTGCCATGCAGCATTACCTCGGCGGCTTGCCGGCCGGTAGCGCCAGGCCGCGCCACGCGGCCGTTGGCCTCGCCAACCCGGTGACCGGCGATCGCGTCAAGCTGACCAATCACGCCTGGGCGTTTTCCATCTCGCAGATGCAGCGCTCGCTGGGCCTGGACCTGCTGCTGGCCATCAACGATTTCACCGCGTTGGCACTGGGTTTGCCACACCTTGGCGCGCAGGACCTGACGCTGATGCGCCAGGGCGTGGCCGTGGCCGGTGCGCCGCTCGCGCTGGTGGGCCCGGGCACCGGGCTGGGCGTGTCCGGGCTGGTGCCCGCGCGCTCCGGGCCGGCCGTGGCGCTGGCCGGCGAGGGCGGCCATATCGAGCTGATGCCGGAGACCGAAGACGAATGGATCGCGTGGCGCGCGGCCCGCCAGGCCTTCGGCCGTGTCTCCGCCGAGCGTCTTTTGTCGGGCATGGGGCTGTCGCTGATACATGCCGCGTTGCACGCAGAAACGGGTACGCCCCTGGCGCGCCAGCTCGAGCCGGCAGAGGTAACCGAAGGCGCGATCCACCGGCACGACCCGCTCTGCGAGCGCGCGCTTGCCGTGTTTTGCGGCTTGCTGGGTTCCGTGGCGGCTGATATTGCGCTGGTACTGGGTGCGCGTGGCGGTGTTTACCTGGGTGGCGGCATCGTGCCGCGCTTCGTGCCCGCGCTGCGCAACTCCGCGTTCAACGCGCGCTTTACCGCCAAGGGGCGGCTGAGCGCGTACCTGGAAAGCCTGCCGGTTTACGTCATCAACGCGCAATACCCGGCGCTGCCCGGACTGGCGCAGGCGCTGGACGAAGCGATCACGCATGGCGTCGACGGCGATGGCGATGGCGATGGTGCCAGCCAAGCCAACCCGGCCAACCAACCTAACCCTGCCTGATCCGGACCTGACCATGCGAGTGTTGCTGGTGGAAGACGACGCCATGATCGGCGATAGCGTGAAGCTGGCACTGCGCCAGGAAGGCTTCGCGGTGGACTGGGTGCAGGACGGCGAGGCTGGCCTGGCCGCGGCCACCCAGTCGGGCGGCCCCGAGGGCGAGGCCTGCTATGCGCTGATCCTGCTCGACCTGGGCCTGCCGCGCCGCTCCGGGCTGGAGGTGCTCGCCGCGCTGCGCGCGCGTGGCGTGAATACGCCGGTGCTGATCCTGACCGCGCGCGACGCCGTGGCCGATCGCGTGGCGGGGCTGAACGCCGGCGCCGACGACTACCTCGTCAAGCCCTTCGACCTGCAGGAACTGGCCGCGCGCATGCACGCGCTGGTGCGCCGCGCCGAAGGCCGGGCGGAGCCGCTGCTGCGCTACGGCGGCATCGTGATCAATCCCGTGACCCGCGAGGCCACCCTTGACGGTGAGGCGGTGCGTTTGTCGGCGCGCGAGTTCGGCTTGCTCTCGGCGCTGCTGGCGCGGCCCGGCAAGGTGTGGTCGGTGGCGCAGCTGGAGGAGCGCTTGTACGGCTGGGGCGATGAAGTGGGCAGCAACACGGTGGAAGTCTACATCCACGCGCTGCGCAAGAAATTCGGCGCGGGGCTGATCCGCAATATCCGTGGCGTGGGCTATGTGGTGCCCAAGCTCGAAGCCGGGGGCGCGGGCTGATGCGTTCCATCCAGAGAACCCTGCTGTGGTGGCTTGCCCTGGGCCTGCTGGCCGGCATCGCCATTGCCACTGCGCTGATCTACGGGCAGGCCCGGCAGGAAGCCAACGCACTGTTCGACTACCAGATGAAGCAGGTGGCCGCCGCGCTGCCCAGCCAGTTTGCCGATCCGGTGATGCCGCCGTTCGTTGCGCAGCAGTCGCCCGGCGCGCCGGGCTCGCCTAGCGACAGCCTGTTCCATGCCGATGAAGACGTCGTGATCCATATCTGGGATGGCTCCGGCCGCAGCCTGTATCTGTCGCACGCGCATCCCGCGTTGCCGCCGCGCGCCGAGCTGGGATTTTCCAACGTCAAGACCGCGCAGGGCGAATGGCGGATCTACAGCGTGCAGCTCGGGCTCGGCGTGGTGCAGATTGCCCAGCCGATGTCGGCGCGCAGCGAGGTAGCCGCGCGCATGGCGCTGCGCACCGTGGCGCCCCTGCTATTGCTGCTGCCGCTGATCGGCTGGCTGGTGTGGGTGGCCGTGGGACGTGGCCTGCGGCCCTTGCGCGAGATCGCCGCCGGGGTGCGCCAGCGTGACGCCAACGCCCTGGCCCCGCTGGCGGTCAGCAGCATGCCGGACGAGATCGCGCCGTTGACCGAGGCGCTCAACCAGCTACTGGCGCGGTTGTCCCACGCCATCGATACCCAGCGCGCCTTCGTGGCTGACGCCGCGCACGCGCTGCGCACGCCGCTGGCCGCGCTGCAGTTGCAGGCCCAGCTGGTGGAGCGCGCCGATACGGCCGAGGAGCGGCAGGAGGCCGTGGGCAAGCTGCGCCAGGGGCTGGAGCGGCTCACGCACATGGTGGCCCAGTTGCTCACGCTGGCGCGCCAGGAGCCCGGCGCGGCAGCGCCCCCGCATGAGCCGGTGGACCTGCGCGCGCTGGCGCAAAGCGTGGTGGCGGAGATGACCCAGGCCGCGCTCGACCGCCACATCGACCTGGGGCTCGACGCCGCGGCCGGGCCGGCCATGGTGCGCGGCGACGTCGATGCGCTGCGCATCCTGTTGACCAACCTGGTCGACAATGCGCTGCGCTATGTGCCGGCAGGCGGCAGGGTCGATGTGCTGGTTGGCCGGGGACGGGCCATGACGGGCGGAGGAGAATCGGATACGCAGAGCGCGGAACTGATCGTGCAGGACGACGGGCCGGGAATTCCCGCCGCCGAGCGCGCGCGCGTGTTCGACCGCTTCTACCGGGTGCCGGAAGCGCCCACCGGGGGCAGCGGGCTGGGCCTGGCCATCGTGGCGGAGATCGCGCAATCGCACGGCGCGCGCGTCTCGCTGGAAGACGCCGCGCCCGGGCTGCGCGTGCGGGTGGCGTTTCCCGTCGCCTGAGCGCGCGGCGGGGCCTCTCGTCAGCCGACCGGTGTAAGCACAGGCTCGCCGGCAAAATGCAGCCGGCTGTTCTCCTGGAACTGCCGCACTGAAGCGTCGATGGCTTCCGGCGACCTGCCTGCCACGTGCGGGGTCAGGACCACATTGGGGCAGTCGAACAGCTCGGCGGGTGGCTCGGGCTCGGTCTCGTACACGTCAAGTCCGGCGCCGCCGAGCTTGCCGGCGCGCAGGGCATCCGCCAGCGCCGCGGTGTCAAGCACGCTGCCGCGCGCGATATTGACCACGAAGCCGCCCGGGCCCAGCTGGGCCAGCACCTTGGCGTCGACCAGGTGGCGGGTGCCCGCGCCGCCGGGCGTGGCGATGATCAGGTAGTCGGCCCATTCGGCCAGCGCGCCAAGGCTGTCGAAATAGCGATACGGCGCGTCGTCGCGCGGGGCCCGGTTGTGATACCCCACCTCCAGGTCGAAGCCCAGGCCGCGCTGCGCAATGCGCTGGCCGATGGTGCCGAGGCCGAGAATCCCCATGCGCTTGCCCGACACATTGGGCTGCAGCGGCAGCGCGGTGCGCCACTTGCCGGCGCGCGTGGCCTGGTCCAGCGCCGGGATGGCGCGCACGGTGGCTAGCAGCAGCGCCATGGCGTGGTCCGCCACGCAGCTGTCGTTGGTGCCGGCACCGTTGGCCACGACGATGCCGCGCGCGCGGGCGTGGGCCACGGCAATGTTCTCGTACCCCGCGCCCAGCGCGCACACCAGCTCCAGCGCGGGCATGGCGTCGATCTCCGCGGCGGTGAGGCCGACCGTGCCGATCGTCAGCACCGCGCGCACGCGGGCGCCGGCCTCCCGGACCTGCGTGGCACGGGCCGCGCTGTCGGGCGCGTAGAGCACCTCGTATTGTTCGGCAATCGAGGACAGATGCTGTGCGCTGACGTGGCTGAGGACGAGCAGGAGCGGCTTCATGATGGGCAGGAGATTGTTTCGGGGCCGTTGGCGACGGCTGGGAGGAGGGTGAGCGGCCCCGGGACGAGGCCTGAGCTGCACCGCAGCATTGTAGCGGCGGCGCGCCGGGCTTGCTGGCGTGCTCCGGCGCGCCATCGATTATCAAATGCTTGCCAAGAGTGCTTCCAATCCTGGGTGGATGATCCGCCGGCGCGCCGTGACCATAATGGCTGGCAAGCATGCGGCCTTCCTTCCTGCCGCATGGATTGGCCATTGAAGGAAATTCAAGGAGTCTTGCCATGTTTCCCGATTTCAAGAACGCCAGGGTGCTGGTGGTTGGCGGCAGTTCCGGCATCGGCCTGGCCACCGCGGCTGCCTTTGCCGAGCGCGGCGCCAGCGTCACGATCGCCTCGCGCTCGCAGGAAAAAGTCGATGCCGCTGTACGCACGCTGGCCAGCGCCGGCACGGTCAGCGGCGCCACGGTCGATATCACCGACGACGCCAGCGTGGCGCAGTTCATGGACGGCGCCACCCCGTGGGACCACGTTGTGATCTCCGCCGCGCAGACGCCCACCGGCCCGGTGCGCCAGTTGCCGTTGGCCGATGCTTACGCCGCGATGAACAGCAAGTTCTGGGGCGCCTATCGCGTGGCGCGCCTGGTGCCGATCAGCGCGCATGGCTCGCTGACGCTGGTTTCGGGCTTCCTGGGCGTGCGGCCGAGCAAGGCATCCGTGCTGCAGGGCGCCATCAATGCCGCGCTGGACGCGCTCAGCCGCGGGCTGGCGCTGGAACTGTCGCCGGTGCGCGTCAACACCGTCTCTCCGGGCCTGATCGCCACGCCGCTGTGGGACAAGCTGGACGGCGCCGCGCGCAAGGCCATGTTCGAAAACGTGGCCGCGCGGCTCCCGGCGCAGCGCGTCGGCCAGCCAGAAGACGTGGCGCAGGCCATCCTTTACCTGGCCGGGACGGGCTTTGCCACGGGTTCGACGGTGCTGCTCGATGGCGGCGGCGCGATCGGCTGACGCTCCGGATTGCTACGCAGAAACGGGTACGCTTTGCCGCGCCGGCAGTTGGTTCCGCCCGCGCGGCGGGCGCTCTGGCCGCTTGTCAAGCCTTGAACCGGAGCGGGAATACCGCTCTAATGCAGCGGATGCGACTTATCGACTCCGTGAAAATGAAGCCTGCCTTCCTGTCCGTCCTGCTGCTAGCCACTGCGCTGGCGGCCCCCATGGCCCCCGCCGCCGCCGCGCCACCGCCCGCCGCCACGCAGGCCGAGGTCACCCATCTCTTTGGCTACCTGGCGGGCTCGAATTGCCAGTTCAACCGCAATGGCAGCTGGTATTCGGCGCCAGATGCGGCCGCCCACCTCAAGAAGAAGTACGACTACCTGGCCGACAAGGGCGTCATCAGCACCAGCGAGAGCTTTATCGAACTGGGCGCGAGCAAGAGCAGCGTCAGCGGCAAGCCTTACCTGGTCAAGTGCGGCCAGGCCCAGCCGGTGCAGAGCGCACCGTGGCTAGGCGCCGAACTGGCGCGCTATCGGCAGAAGGCTGCGGGCAAGTAGGCGCGAGCCCCTTCCTGGCCGTTGCAGGTGGGTTTGACGGCACGCAGAAACGGGTACGCTTTTGCCTTTCGGCAACAAAAGCCGGCCAGGACACCTTGTCAGACGGCCACCGATAGGCAACCGGCTTTCGCCGAACCATACTCAGTCCGGGCGGCACTCTGGCGGCACTCACGCTGATTGTCGAATGCGGCCCAATGCGTCCTCATAGCTCCGTGCGCGCCTCGCCGCGCTGGGCTCTTCTTAGGCGCATACGATGCGGGCCCCGGTGTTTTCTGCCAAGGCCGCAAGGCTTGGCTAAGGAGAATCCGGATGCAGACTGTCATATCCGATAACGAAAGCGCTCCCGCTCCTGCTGCCTCCTGGCGCCGGTTGACGCACCGTGCCTGTGCAACCCTGGCGGTCTGCAGTGCCATCGCGGCGCTGGGATGGATCGCCTGGATCTGCTGGCGGCTGGTCAGCGTGATTGCGCCGGGCAGCATGAGCTTTGTCGACGCCTTGATGGTGCTGGTGATGCTGGCCTTCACCTGTGGTGCGGCCGTTACCGTCTGCGCCGTGTGCGAGATGGGCCAGCGCTAAGCGGCGCCTCATATTTCCTTGGTCATTCCCTTCAGGTCGATCCATGCATCGAACTGGGCCGCCGTGACATGTCCGGAGGCAAGCGCCGCCTCGCGCAGCGGCAGGCCTCGCGTGACCGCCAGCTTGGCGATTTCGGCGGCGCGGTCGTAGCCGATGTACGGGTTGAGCGCCGTCACGGGCATCAGCGAGCGCCCGAGCATCTCGGCGATGCGCTCGCGATCCGCCTGTACCCCTTGCACCATGCGTTCGGCAAAGCTCGCGGCGGCATCGGCAAGCAGCGTGACCGATTGCAGCAGGCTGTAGATGATCACGGGCTTGTACGCGTTGAGCTCGAGCGTGCCGAGACCATTGGCCAGCGTGACGGTGGTGTGGTTGCCGATCACCCGGCAGCACACCATGGCCAGCGCCTCGGCCTGGGTGGGATTGACCTTGCCCGGCATGATCGAAGAGCCAGGTTCGTTGGCCGGCAGGATCAGTTCGGCAAGGCCCGCGCGCGGGCCGGAGCCGAGCAGCATGAAATCGCGCGCTATTTTCAGGAAGGACGATGCCGTGGTATTGAGCGCGCCCGACAGGTCGGCCAGCGCATCGTGCGAGGCTTGCAGCGCATAGCGGTTCGGCGCGGGCTCGAACGGCAGGCCCGTGTAGTCCGACAGCGCGCGCGCGAAGGCCGCGGCAAAACCATGCGGCGCATTCAGCCCGGTGCCCACCGCGGTGCCGCCCTGCGGCACCGGCATGGCGCGCAGCATGGCCTGGCGCAGGCGCGACTGGGCATCTCCCACCTGGGCTTCGTAGCCGGAGAACTCCTGGCCGAGCGTCAGCGGCACGGCGTCCTGCAAGTGCGTGCGGCCCACCTTGACGATGTCGCTGAACGCGTCCACCTTGCGCCCGAGCGCCTGCTGCAAGCGCTCCAGCGCGGGCAGCAGTTGCAGCTGGATCGCCCGGGTGGCGGCGATATGCATCGCCGTGGGAAAGCTGTCGTTTGAAGACTGGCTGGCGTTGACGTGATCGTTGGGATGCACCGGCTGCTTCGCGCCCGGCTCGCCGCCCAGCAGTTGGATCGCGCGGTTGGCAATTACCTCGTTCAGGTTCATATTGGTCTGCGTGCCCGAGCCGGTCTGCCAGACCGAGAGCGGGAACTCCCCGGGCCACTTGCCGGCGATGATCTCCTGCGCCGCCGCCTCGATGGCGTGGGCCAGTTCCGGCGTGAGCACGCGCAACTCTCGGTTGGCACGCGCGGCACAGAGCTTGAGGATGGCGAATGCTTCGATCAGCGCGGGCGGCATCGTCTCGCTGCCGATGCGGAAGTTCTGGCGCGAGCGCTCGGTCTGCGCGCCCCACAGGTGCCGGGCTGATACTGGTATGTCGCCCAGGCTGTCGGTCTCGATCCGGGTGGCGTCCTGCTTGCGCTCGGGCATGGCATTCTCCTGTTCGGTCGAAAGCGGCGTGGCAACAGATCCCCGCGCCTTAGAATACGCCCCCGGCCGCAACGGCGTCATCCCTGGCGCCGGGCGCGGCCACCGAGGCCCAGCGCCCGATTCACCTGCGCTATCACCACGCGTCTCCAGCATGCTCATTGCCCAGCTCAAGTCCTTCTTCATGGTCGCCCGCATCGGCAGCGTGACCCAGGCTGCCAAGCGGCTCGGCCTGTCGCAGCCGACCATCACCGCCCAGATCCGTGCGCTGGAGGAGGCCTACGGCGTCGGGCGGGCGTGGTGCCTGCCACGCCGATGGAAATCGGCAGCCGGGAATCGATCCGGGAGGCGGTCATTCGCGGACTCGGCGTATCCGTCATTGCCCGCCACGAGGTGCCAAGCCATCCACACCTGAAAATGCTGGATTTTGAGGATAGTAGCGAGGAAATGAGTGAGTATCTTTATTTTTTGCGCGAACGACGCGGCGCGCGCCTGATCGATGCATTCGTCGCCGCGGCCCGCCCTGGCGCGCAGGTCATGCCGGACTAGTCCGCAGCCGCCTGCTTTACTGCCTCGGGCCCTGTCCTATCGTTTCTCGCCCTAAGCCGCGCGATATCCCCGCTGGGAGAACATGCACTGGTCTGCAATTTATCGAGCCAGAATGGCACTGCGAGCGGTCATCGCTGCCCGGCAACAGCGCCTTACCGGATAATGTAGAGACATTTGGCTGGCAATGTGAAGTGTTCCCCGCTTCAGAAGGGGGTGGGTTCCCTCATGACGTGGAAACTGTCAGGCTTGGGCTGCCCGCGAAAGGCCGTGGCGCCTACCCGCGCGGGAAATCCTCCGGATCGGGGCATGGGGGCTGCCGTTGTGGATGTTGCGAGGATGGGACATAGCCATTGTCGCTCGCAAAGCATTTGCCCAGATCGCCGGGTTGGTAAGAAAATGGCGCTCCAACAATAAGAAGAGTATTGACTGTAAGCAATTAAAACAGGATCTCGGGGTGAATCAAGCAATTCTGCAATATCTTACTGAGCGGCATTGCTCGTCGCAATGGCGTGATGTACTGTCGGCGCTCGCCGAAGAACTATCCGAGTCCATGGACGTGGCCGGCCTGCGCGCCGTGATGTGGCGCGTTGGCGCGCGTTTTGCCAAGCGTTTCGATCCTGGCGCCTGCGCGACGCTTGCCGAGCTGGAGCGCGCCGTCGCCCAGATCTGGCTGGATGTGGACTGGGGCTGGACCAGCATCGAGGATGTGGGGGGGGCCCTGGTGGTCCGGCATTTCTGCGCGCCGCTGAACGCGGCGCTTGGAGACGGAGCCGACACATGGTCGCCGGCATTTCTGGAGGGGGCGTACCAGCACTGGTTCCGTATGCTCGGCTCGTCCGAGACCCTGCGGGTCAGCCAAAGTACACCGATCGATGCTACCGGATGCGTGGAGTTCCGGTTCGGGCGTTGAAGTGCCGTCCGCCGTTTGCGGCAGTTTTCGCGCCGGCGTACTGCCTTGCGTGAGTGAGATCCCATGAGTCAATCCGACGATTTGTCCAAGCTGTTCCAGCGTTTCGGCGGCAAGGCGGAGTCATATAAAGAGATCGTGCGCGAAGACGCGGCGACGCAGGCGCGCGAGCGCTGGCCGCTGCTGACGTCCGTGCGGGTCGACCGCGCTGCCGTGGTGCCACCTGTGCAGCCCGCCGCGCCGCCTGCGCATGACGTTGCCGGCACGGCAGCGGCGCCGGCCGCGCCGCCTGCGCCATTGTGGCGCGCGGCCCTGCCGGCAGGCGAGCTTCCACCTGCCGCGGAGCCGGCTCGCGCCGCCGAGGCTCCTGCCGCTCAGGTTGCTCCCCCGGCCGCACCGGCGGCAACGGGCGCGGCCGCCTCGGCGATGATGCCGCGTTTCCGCACGCCGGAAGGCATGGCGCCGGTGACGTCGGCCTCGATGCCGCGATCAACGCCGGAAGTTGCCGCAGCGTCGCCCCAACCCGCAGCCGTAGCGAACCCGGTCGCTGCCCCCGAGCCCGAGCCGGCCCGCATTTGGTCCCCGGCGGCGCCCGCGGTGTCGGCGGCTGAGCCAGCCCGCGCCGCCGACACCGAATTATCCAAGGTGTTCGCCCGCCTCGAAGGCCGCCAGGAGCCGGCCACCACCAGCGAGCGCGCACCCGCGCGCCGCTCCTTTCTAGATCGGCTGAATCGCTCGTGAAGATCATTGCTGTTGTCTCGGCCAAAGGCGGCGTGGGCAAGACCACGCTGTCGGCCAACCTGGCTGAAGCGCTGGCGGTTGCCGGCGAGAACGTACTCGCCGTGGACCTGGATCCGCAGAATGCGCTGCGCCTGCATTTCGGCATGCCGCCGCAGGAAGTTGCCGGGCATGCGCGCGCCACGCTGGCCGGAGAAGCATGGCAGCAGAGCATGTACAAGGGCCGCTCCCGTGTGCTGGTCATGCCGTTCGGCTCGCTCAACGAGACGGACCGCTCTGCGTTTGAAGCGCACCTCTCTACCCATCCGGGATGGCTGCGCGCCCAGCTTGCCGGACTTGGCCTGGGCCGCGACGATGTCGTTGTGATTGATACGCCGCCGGGCCCGTCGCCATACATGCGCCAGGCACTGTCATGCGCGCTGCTGTGCCTGATGGTGTCGCTGCCGGACGCCGCGTCCTACGCCACCATGCCCCTGATGGAAGACCTGATCCGCACCTATTGCGAGGGCCGGCCCGATTACCTGGGCCATATGCTGGTGATCAACCAGGTCGACGTGAGCCGTCAGCTCGGCAAGGACGTGGTGCAGGTGCTGCGCGCCCAGCTGGGCGAGCGCGTGCTGGGCGTGATCCACCAGGACCAGGCGGTGGCAGAGGCGCTGGCCTACGACCGCAGCGTGCTCGAGTACAACCCTCACAGCCAGGCCACGCACGACCTGCAGCGCTGCGCTGCATGGGTGCGCCAGGCGCTGGCCGCTCACGGAGAAGCCGCGTGAAGCCAGCCAAGGCAAAAGCCGCCGCGGCGCCCAAGGGCGCGCGGGCCAAGGGCAAGAACAAGGACAAGGTCAAAAGCAAGGGCAACGACAAGCCCAATGCGCTGTCAGCCGCGTTGCAGCGTTTCGGCAACACCTTCGTCGAGCTTCCCTTTTGGGATAGCGCTGTGGCGCGGGGGCTGGCGTTGCTGGCCGGGCTGTTCATGTTTGCGCTGGTCATCACGGTGCCGCTGGATTTCTGGCAGCAGGTCGGGTTTGCCGCGGTGTGCTTCGGGCTGGCGGTCTGGCTGAACCGGGTCAAGGGCCACCTCGCCACGCTGATGATGGTGATCCTGTCGATCGCGGCCTCCAGCCGTTACATGTACTGGCGCCTGACAGAAACGGTGGGGCTGGGCGGCTGGTTCGACTCCGCTTTTGGCATTGGCCTGGTGCTGGCAGAGATCTACGCGTTCGTGGTGCTGATGCTGGGCTACTTCCAGACCGCGTGGCCGCTCAAGCGCCGTCCGGTGGCCATGCCCGCGGACACCGCGAGCTGGCCGACCGTGGATATCTTCATCCCGACCTACAACGAGCCGCTGTCGGTGGTCAAGCCGACGGTATTCGCGGCGATGGCGCTGGACTGGCCGCGCGACAAGATCAACGTCTACGTGCTGGACGACGGCCGGCGCGAGGAATTCCGCGAGTTCTGCGAGAAGGTCGGCGTCACCCACGTGACGCGTAACCACAATCGCCACGCCAAGGCAGGCAACATCAACGAAGCGCTCAAGGGCACGCACGGCGAGTACGTGGCGATCTTCGATTGCGACCACATTCCCACGCGCTCCTTCCTGCAGATCAGCATGGGCTGGTTCCTCAAGGACCCCAAGCTGGCCATGCTGCAGACGCCGCACTATTTCTTCTCACCCGATCCGTTCGAGAAGAACCTGCGCACCTTCCAGGAAGTCCCCAACGAGGGCGAGTTGTTCTACGGCCTGGTGCAAGACGGCAACGACCTGTGGGACGCTACCTTCTTCTGCGGCTCGTGCGCCGTGATCCGCCGCGCGCCGCTGCTGGAAGTGGGCGGCATCGCGGTGGAAACCGTGACCGAGGACGCGCACACCGCGCTCAAGCTGCACCGCAAGGGCTACGGCACCGCCTACCTGGCGATCCCCCAGGCCGCGGGGCTGGCCACGGAAAGCCTCTCCGGCCACGTCGGGCAGCGCATTCGCTGGGCCCGGGGCATGGCGCAGATCTGCCGGGTGGACAACCCGCTGTTCGGGCCGGGCCTGTCGATCCCGCAGCGGCTGTGCTACCTCAATGCCATGCTGCACTTCTTCTACGGCTTGCCGCGGCTGGTGTTCCTGACGGCGCCGCTGGCGTACCTGCTGTTCGGCGCCCACGTGATCCAGGCCCCGGCGCTGACCATTGCCACCTTCGCGCTGCCGCACCTGTTGCACGCGAACATGACCAACTCACGCATCCAGGGCAAGTTCCGCCATTCGTTCTGGAACGAAGTCTACGAATCCGTGCTGGCGTGGTACATCATGCGGCCTGTGCTGGTGGCGTTCGTCAACCCCGCGGCCGGCAAGTTCAACGTGACGCCCAAGGGCGGCGTGATCGAGGAAGCCTACTTCGACTGGGTGATCTCGCGGCCTTACCTGGTGCTGCTGCTGTTCAACTTGCTGGGCGTGGTGGTGGGCTTCCTGCGGCTGTTCCTGTGGAACCAGTTCGAGGCCACCACGGTGGTGCTCAACCTGATCTGGACGTTCTACAACCTGATCATCCTCGGCGCCTCGATTGCGGTCGCCAGCGAGACGCGCCAGATCCGCGTGGCGCACCGCGTGGCGATGAAGCTGCCCGCCACGCTGCACTTTCCCGATGGCCGCACGCTGGTGTGCGAGACCATCGACTTCGCCGAGGGCGGCATCGGCATGCGGCTGCCGCCGGGCATGAAGGCCGCCGTGGGCGAGCAGGTGCAGATCTCGCTCTACCTGCAGAACGACGAGCACATGTTCCCCGCCAAGGTGGTGTTCCAGGGCGACACGCACACCGGCCTGGAGCTGGCGGAAATGAGCCCGCGCGAGGAGATGGCTTTCGTGCAGTGCACCTTCGCGCGAGCCGACGCGTGGATCGATTCGTGGGGCCGCAAGCGGCCGGATGCCCCGGGGCTGGCCGCCGGCCAGATCCTGCGCATTGGCCTGCTTGGCTTCCATAACGTGATGTTCCACCTTGGGCGCGAGATGCGCCAATTGTTGCGCCGTCCAGAACCTGGCGCTTCCACCCGTTGATCGGCCTCGTCGGCCCAGCGCCGCGTCCCGCAACGGTTCGGGTCGCGGCTTGAACACGCACCGGACCACTGGCAAAAAGACAGAGAATGCGTTTGACCAAGACACCACGCCTGACCGATCGCACGCCTGCGCGCTCAACCGCGCACCGCACCGCGCGCCTGCCCGCCGCGACCCGCCTTAGCGCATTGCTCGCGCTCGCCATGCTGACGGTGACCCCGGCCGGCGCCCAGCGCGCCGGCGTGCCCGACACCACGCGCGACGCGGTCGCCGCGCAGTCGCCCGCCGGGGTGGCGGCGCAGGCCGCCGCCGCAGCGCCCCGCAGCGGCGCGCGCACCGTGCAGCTCACGCTCAAGCAGCTGGGTGCCACCGCGCCGTTCCAGTTGCGTGGCGTGGACGCCATCAACGGCGTGCCGTTCTCGATCCGCGCCGACGAGGTCGTGACTGGCGCGCGCCTGAAATTGCGTTACACGTATTCGCCCGCGCTGATACCGGCGCTGTCGCATATCAACGTGATGGTCAACGGCGAGGTTGCCGGCGCCGTGCCGGTGCCCAAGGACACCGCGGGCACCAGCCTGGAGCGCGATGTGCCGATCGAGCCGCGGCTGATCACCGAGTTCAACCGCCTCAACCTGCAGCTGATCGGCCACTACACCACCGATTGCGAAGATCCCTTCCACTCCAGCCTGTGGGCCACCGTTGGCAACAGCAGCGTGCTGGAGCTCACGCTTACGCCGGTGGCGCTGGCCAACGACCTGGCGCTGCTGCCGCTGCCGTTCTTCGATCGCCGTGACGTTAGCCGCCTCAGGCTGCCCTTTGTGTTCGCTGGTGCGCCGTCGACGGCTACGCTGGAAGCCGCGGGCACGGTCTCGTCATGGTTCGGCGCGCTGGCCGGCTATCGCGGTGCGTCGTTTGCCGCCACGCTCAACCAGGTACCGGCTACCGGCAATGCGGTGGTGTTCGTCACCAACGAGGAAAAGCCCGCCGGCGTGCAGGTGCCCGCCATCGGCGGGCCGTCGATCGCGGTGGTGCCGAATCCGGGCGATGCGAACGGCAAGCTGCTGCTGGTGATGGGCCGCGACAGCGCCGAGCTCAAGACCGCGGCGCAGGCGCTCACGCTCGGCGCGCGCGCGTTGTCCGGGCAGAGCGCCACCATCAACAAGCTCGACGACGTGGCGCCGCGCGTGCCCTACGACGCGCCCAACTGGATCCGCAGCGACCGCCCGGTGCGCTTCGGCGAGCTAGCCGAAGTGCGCGACCTCAATGTCTCGGGCTACAACCCGGACCTGGTGCGGGTGAATTTCCGGCTGCCGCCCGACCTGTTCGGCTGGCGCAGCAAGGGCATCCCGATCGACCTGAAGTACCGCTATACGCCGCGCCCGGTGGTGGACAAGTCCACCCTCAACATCAGCGTGAGCAACCAGTTCCTGCGCGCCTACGCGCTGCGCTCGGTCAAGAACCAGGAGGGCCGTGCCAGCCAGTTGCTGGCCAAGGTGCTGCCGGATGGCTCGGTGCCGGTCGACGAGCGCATCGCGCTGCCGCTGTTCATGCTGCCCGCGCAGTCGCAGCTGCAGTTCCATTTCTACTACGACTACCTCAAGCAGGGCGCGTGCAAGGACGTGATGCTGGACAACGTCAAGGGCGCGATCGACCCGGACTCGACCATCAACATCACCGGCCTGCCGCACTTTATCGCGCTGCCTGACCTGGCGGTGTTTGGCAACAGTGGCTTCCCCTTCACGCGCATGGCCGACCTCTCCGAGACCGCGGTCATCCTGCCGGACAAGCCCGCTGCCGAGGACTACTCGACTTACCTCACGCTGATGGGGCGCATGGGCGAGTCCACCGGCTATCCCGCCACCGGAGTGGCCGTGAGCGGCGCCGCGCAGGTCGACAAGCAGGCCGCGCGCGACCTGCTGGTGATCGGCACCACGCAGAGCCAGCCGCTCTTCACGCAATGGGCCGAGCGCATGCCGGTCACGCTGGCCGGCAATGAAAAGCGCTTTGCGCTGACCGATCTGGTCTCCGCCGTGACGGGCTGGTGGAACGGCGCGGATGGCACGCGCAACCACCCGGTCGAGACGCGCATGTCGATCAGCAGCGCCAGCACCGATGCCGCGCTAAGCGCCTTCGAGTCGCCACTGGCGTCCGGGCGCAGTGTGGTGGCCGTCACCAGCAACGCGCCGCAGGGCCTGCAGACCGTGACCGAGGTGCTGCTCGATCCCGACCGGGTCACGAAGGTGCAAGGCAGCCTGGCGCTGGTGCGCGGCAAAGAGATCGACAGCCTGGCGGCACAGCAGAACTACCATGTGGGCAAGCTGCCGCCCTGGACCTATGTGCAGTGGTGGCTATCGCAGCGCCCCCTTGTCATGGTGCTGATGATCGGCGGCGCTGCGCTGCTGCTGGCGGTGTTGATGTATCTGTCGCTGCGGGCGCGCGCCGCGCGCCGCAAGCTGGGGGAACACAAGTGAGCGTGAACCGCACACGCCGCCGATGGATCGCGGGCTTGCCCGGCCTGGGCGCGCTCGGGGTGCTGGGTGGCTGGCCCGCGCTGGCGCATGCCGCAGCGCCGAAGGCATCGCCGCAGGCTGCCTGTGCGTGGCCGCTGTACCAGCAGTTCCTGTCCCGCTTCGTGCAGGCCGACGGCCGCGTGCTCGACCCGTCCACCAAGGAGCAGCAAAGCACCTCCGAGGGCCAGTCCTACGGCATGGTGTTCGCCCTGATGGCCAACGACCGCGCTACCTTCGACCGCCTGTGGCAATGGAGCGTTGCCAACCTCGGCGCGGGCAACCTGCAGGACAAGCTGCCCGCCTGGCAGTGGGGCCACCGGGCCGACGGCTCGTGGGGCGTGATCGATGCCAACCCCGCATCGGATGCCGACCTGTGGTTCGCCTTCGCGCTGCTTGAAGCTGCACGGTTGTGGAAGCAGCCGCGTTATGGCGAGCAGGCGCGCGCGCTGCTCAAGCTGGTGGCCAAGCAAGAGGTGGTGTCGCTGCCCGGCTTTGGCACCATGCTGTTGCCGGCGCCGCAGGGCTTTGTCCAAGGCAATGCCGATGGCCCGCGCCAGTGGCGCCTCAACGCCAGCTACCTGCCGGTGCCGTTGCTGCGCCGCCTGGCCGCTGTCGAGCCGTCCGGCCCGTGGGGCACGCTCGCCACGCAGGCCGGCAAGCTGGTCGACGCAGTGGCCAAACAGGGCATCGTGCCCGACTGGTCGGCCTACCGCAGCGACGCGGCCGGCACCGGTTTTCTCACCGACCCGGACAAGGGCGACGTCAGCAGCTATGACGCCATCCGCGTCTACCTGTGGGCCGGCGTGACACCGCGCGGTGACGCCGCTGGCCGCATGCTGATGAAGGCACTGGCGCCGCAGGCGCAGCGCATGGCGGGACGCGCCGCGCCGCCCGAGCGCATGCACGCCGACAGCGGCGCAGTGGACGGCGACGGCCCGGCGGGCTTCTCCGCCGCACTGGTGCCGTTCCTGCAGGCGGCTGGATCGCCGGCGGCCGCGGTGCAGCGCACCCGGGCGGAGACGATGATCGACTCAGCCACGGGCAAATCCGCCGCCACGTACTACGACACCGTATTGGGATTATTCGGCCTCGGCTTTGCCGAAGGCCGCTACCGGTTCGCGCCTTCGGGGCAACTGGAGCTGGAGTGGGAGAAGACATGTCGAACCGCAAGCGCCCGGCCATGAACGGACGCGCGAACACCCCCCGCTCGGCGAGCGGGCAGCACATTGCTGCGGACACCGCGCGCGGCAAGGGCCTGCGTGCCAAGACGCTGGTGCTGAGCCTGCTGACGGCGTTCGCCGCGGCCGCCACGGCGCAGGAAGACCCGGTCAAGCTGTTGGTGGACCAGGGCAAGTACTGGCAGGAACGCGGCCGCAGCGACCGCGCTGCCGAAGCGTGGCAGAAGATCCTGCGCCTGAATCCGGCCCAGCCGGAAGCCCTGTATGGCATGGGCGTGGCCGAAGCCGAGGCGGGCCGCCCCGATGGCGCGCGCACCTACCTGGAGCGCTTGAAGAAGGCCCAGCCCAACTCCCCGCTGGTGGCGCGCCTCACGCAGGTGATCAGCAGCGGCGGCGCGACCCGGCAGGTCGAGCAGGCGCGCCAGCTGGCGCGCAGCGGCCAGAGCGAGGAAGCGGTCAAGCGCTATCAGCAAGCCGCGGGCGGCGCGGTGCCGCAAGGCAACCTGGCGCTGGAGTACTACCAGACGCTGGGCGGCACGGCGCAGGGCTGGGATGAAGCCCGCAAGGGCCTGGAGCAACTGGCCCGTGCCAATCCGTCGGACAACCGCGCGCAGCTCGCGCTGGCGCAGCACCTGACCTATCGCGAGTCCACGCGCCGCGACGGCATTCGCCAGCTGGAGGCGCTGTCTAAAAGCAGTGACGTAGCTGCTCAGGCCAGCGAGAGCTGGCGGCGGGCGCTGACCTGGCTGGGCGGCCGCCCGGCGGATGCGCCGCTGTACCAGGCCTGGCTGGCAAGCCATCCCGACGACGCCACCATCCGCGCCAAGCTTGACGCGGTCAAGGCCCAGCAGCAACAGCAGCAAGCCACGCAAGCGGCAGGCGCCGCTGGCAACCCCGTGCGCCAGATCGTGCAACAAGGCTTCGATGCCATGGATGCCGGCGACCTCGAACGCGCCGGTGACCGGTTCCAGGCCGCGCTGCAGGAGCGCCCCGGCGACGCAGACGCGCTCGGCGGCATGGGCGTGCTGCGCCTCAAGCAGGAGAAGTTTGCCGAGGCCCTGGATTTCCTCGACCAGGCCGCTAAGCGTGGTGCCGGCGGCCGCTACCGCAGCGCACAGAACAGCGCCACGTACTGGCTGCTGTCCGAGCAGGCCAGCACCGCGCGCGGCGCGGGCAACCGCGCCGAGGCGCGCAGCCTGCTGGAGCGAGCGGTCAAGCTCGACCCGCGCGAGCCTTCCGCCCAGGTGGCGCTGGCCGACGTGATGGCCGAGGAAGGCCAGTACGCCCCGGCCGAAGCCGCGTATCGTCGCGTGCTCAAGCAGCAGCCCGACAACCCCGACGCTACGCGCGGCCTGGTTGGCGTGCTGGCGGCGCAGAACAAGAGCGCGGAAGCGCTCGCTATCGTGCAGAACCTGACGCCCGCCCAGCAGGACAAGGTCGGCTCGCTGGGCAAGCTGCGCGCCGAGGAGGCGCGTGGCCAGGCCCGCGCCGCCTTGCAGCGCGGCGATGCCGCCGGCGCGCGCCGCGCGCTGGAAGACGCGATGGCGGCCGACCCGACCAACCCTTGGGTGCGCCTGGATGTAGCGCGCGCTTATGCGTCGATGGGCTTGAAGGAGCAGGCGCGCAGCGTCATGGACGGCTTGCTGCTGTCCAACCCCAATATGCCGGACGCGCTGTATGCCAGCGCGTTGCTGTCCGCCGAAACCGGCGACTGGCAAAGCGGGCTTGAAGCGCTGGAGCGCATTCCCCCGCAGAGCCGCACCCGCGACATGGGCACCCTGCAACGCCGCCTGTGGGTGCACGCCGAAGCCGAGCGAGCCAGCGGGCTCGCCGCCGCCGGGCAGCAGGCCGCGGCGCTGGGCGTGCTGCAGCAAGCGGAACGTTACGCCCAGCAGGACCCCGACCAGCTCGGCGCGCTGGCGCTGGCTTACGCCGATGCGGGTGACGAGGCGCGTGCGCTCTCGCTGATGCGCAACGTCATGGGCCGCACGGTGCGCCCGGACGTCGGCATGCAACTGCAGTACGCCGCCATTCTGCTCAAGACCAGGCAGGACGTGGAACTGGCCGGTGTGCTGCGCCAGCTCGCCAACGCCAGCCTGAGTGCTTCGCAGCGCCGTGACTATGACGACCTGCGGGTCGCCTACATCGTGCGCCAGGCCGATGCGCTGACCGAGAGCGGCGACCTCGTGGCTGCCTACGACATGCTGGCGCCGGCGCTCTCCGAGCGCCCCGGCAACAGCGCCGTGCGCGCCAGCCTGGCGCGCATGTACGCGCAGGCGGGCGAGAACAAGAAGGCTCTGACGCTGTACGAGAGCGTGCTGGAGAAGGATCCGCGCAACCTTGACCTGATGCTGGCGGCGATCGGCACCGCCACCGCTGCCAAGGAGTACAGCTGGGCCGAAGGCACGCTGCAGATGGCGCTGGCGCAGGCGCCCAGATCGCCCAAGGTGCTGACCGCCGCCGGGCGGCTCTACCGCGCCCAAGGCAAGACCTCGCGCGCCGCCGAGTACTTCCGCGCAGCGGTGGCGGCAGAGAATGCCGCGGGCATAGCCTCGGCCGGCGCGCGCCCGGATGGCGCGGGCTTCGACCGCGTGCCGTCCAACCCGTTTGTCGGCCTGCCCGGCCAGCGCGGCAGTTCGCAGTTGCCGCCGCCCGGGTCGCAGGCGCCGTACCTGATCGTGCCCGGTCCCACGCGTGCCGCGGCCGCACCCCAGCCGGCAATGGCGCCCGCGCCGGTGATGATGAACGCCGGTGCACAGGCCTCGCAACCCTACATCCCGGCGCCGGTGTCCGCCGCCGGGCAGGGCATGGCACCGGAGATCCAGCAGCCGCAGGCCTACTATGCGCAGCAGGTGCAAGCGCCGATGCCGATGCCGATGCAGGCGCCCGCCAGCACGCGCGGCAAGAATACGCGCGCGGCCAAGGCGCCGGCGCAGGCTTATCCAGCCAATCAGGCTTATCAGACTGGTCAGGCTGGCCAGGCCTACCCCGCCTATCCAGCCAACGCGCAGGTCGCCCAGCAACCGGGTGTGCCCTATCCCGTGCCGCAGCAGGCCATGGCACCTCAGTATCCCGCTGCGCAGTACACCGCGCCGGCGGCCGGCGGCTACGCGGCGGCACCCGTGCCCGCCGCGACTGCGCGCCAGCCGATTGGCGCGCAGTCGCGCGCGCCCTGGCTGGCCGAAGCCGATTCGCAGGCCAACCCGACCGGCCCCAAGACTGCGCAGCAGGAACTCAACGAGATCGAATCGCAGCGCACCAGCACGCTCGCCGGTGGCCCTGTGCTACGCGGGCGCAATGGCGACTCCGGCATGAGCCAGCTCACCGAGATGCAGGTGGTGGCCGAAGCCAAGATAGCCGTCGGCAACGGCAAGCTGGTGGCGCGCGTGACACCGGTCGCGCTGGACGCGGGCTCCGTCGGCAGCGACTTCAACAGCGCCTCGCGCTTTGGCGGCGGCCCGCTGGCGGTCCCGGTGGGCGGCGCGCCCGTCAACTCGGCCGGCACGCCGCTGCGGTCCACTTCCGCCGGCCAGCAGAATGCCTTTGGTGTGGCGCTGGGCGTGGCCTATGAATCGGACCGCATCAAGGCTGACATTGGCAGCACGCCGCTGGGCTTCCGCTACACCGACGTCAATACCGGCGTGCGCTTCAACCTGCCGCTGACGCAACGTACCACGCTGTCGCTTGGCGCATCGCGCCGCCCTGTCACCGACAGCTTGCTGTCGTACGCGGGCGCGCGCGATGACCGCACCGGCCTGCAGTGGGGGGGCGTGATGAACAGCAGCGGGCGCGTCGACCTGGGTTGGGACGATGGCTTCTTCGGCATCTACGGCTACGGCGGCTATGGCTTGCTGACCGGCCACGATGTGAAGCGCAACACGCGTTGGGAAGGCGGTGGCGGGTTCTACCTGCGCCTGATCGACAGCACCGAGCAGCGCCTGATGAGCGGGGTGAACTTCACCTCGATGGGGTACGCGGATAACCTGCGCTACTTCACCTTCGGCCAAGGCGGTTACTTCAGCCCGCAGACCTACTTCGCCGTGACCGTGCCGCTCTCGCTGGCAGGGCGCAGCGGCAGGCTGGCCTACAATGTGCGCGGCGCGTTAGGCATGCAGGCGTTCCGCGAGGATGCGTCGGACTATTTCCCGACCGATCGAGCGGCCCAGTCGGCGGCCGGCAACACCGTCTATCCTGGCCAGTCCAAGACCGGCCTGGCCTACAATCTGGTTGGCTCGATGGAGTACCAGGCGGCCCAGCAGCTGTTTGTCGGCGGCATGCTTGGCATCGACAACGCGCGCGACTATCGCCAGTGGTATGCCGGCGTCTATGTGCGCTACGCGTTGCAGCGCCAGACCGGGCTGATCGCGTTCCCGCCGGTGGCGCCGCAGTCGGCCGTGGGCCCCGCGCCGTTCTGAGGGGCGCGCAACGGATGAATCAATCAAGTGAAGCGCAGCCAGGCGGCTGCGCAAAGGAAGTCCATCATGGGTGAAGCAAAACAACGGGGCAGCCAGGCAGAGCGTGCCGGCCAGGCCCGCGCGCGGCTCGAAGGCATGCGGCCCGCGCAACTGGTGTGCGGCGCGTGCAAGACGGCGTTCAGTACCTTCGATGCCATCGACGCCCCCAACCTGCGCGGCATCGATGCCGTGTTTGGCGGGCAGTGCCCGAACTGCGGCAATGACGTGCTGGTGTTCAAGGGCGAGCCTCAAGCCGTGGCGGATGCCATGGTGGCATGGGAGCGGATGATGGGCGCGGACACCAAGCTGGGCTATCAGTCGCGCGACGGTAAGCATGTGCCGTTCGAAGAAGGCAAGTAAGTCAGCCAGGCGAGCTAAGTCAGCTGTCCAGTAGTTCCGGCGGTCCCATCTCGAAGCGGCCCCGGCCTGCCGCCTTGGCGCGGTAGAGCAGGGCATCGGCCTGGCGCATCAGCTCCTGGTCCGGCATGGGTGCGCCCTTGTAGAGCGCCACGCCGATGCTCACATCCACATCGGCAAACACCCCGTCGATGAAAAAGCGCCGGCTCACCGAGTGCACGATGGCCTGCGCAATGCGCTGGGCATTGGCCGCGCCGCCGATATCCTCCAGCACTACCGCGAACTCGTCGCCGCCCAGGCGCGCCACCGTGTCGCGCTCGCGCACGCAGCGCTGCAGGCGCCGCCCGAAGGCCTGCAGCAGCAGGTCGCCGGTGATGTGGCCGTGGAAGTCGTTGACCGCCTTGAAGCGATCCATGTCCAGGTAGAGCAGCGCCATGAGCCGGCCGTCTTCGCGGCTGCGCGCCATGGCGGCCTGCAGCAGCGCCTCGAAGGCGTTGCGGTTGAGCAACTGGGTCAGGTGGTCGAGCCGGGAGATGCGCGATAGCCGCAGGGTTTCCAGCTTGCGCTGGGTCACGTCCTGCACATGCACATGCACGCCCACCACATGGCTGCCATCTGCGCTCCATTCGGGGCGCAGGCTGGTCTCCATGCAGCGGTAATCCGGATCGCTTTCTTCCGTCTCGAACGTCACCGCGTTGCCCGCCAGCGCTTTTTGCAGGAACGGCCGGGCGCGGGCATAGCGGGTGTCGCCGATCACCTCGCGCACGGTCATGCCGCGCAGCGCCTGCACCGTGATGCCGAAAGTCCGCTCGTAGGCGAGATTGTTGAAGACATAGCGCTCGTCGGGCCCGATAAACGCCAGCAGCGCAGGCAGCGTATCGGTGACCGCGCGCAACTGGCGCTCGCTCAGGTCGAGCTGCTCGCGCCGCTCGCGCACGTCATGCATCAACTGCCCGAAGGCGCGCGCCAGATCGCCGATCTCGTCACGCTGCTGCGCTGGCAGTTTCTCGTAGGCCGCGAGGTCGTGCGCGCTATCGCTTACCACCTGGTGCAGGCGCGTGAGCGGCGTCAGCAGATGCCGCACCGTCAGCCAGATCAGCAGGGCCACCACCGCCAGCGACAGCAGCGCCAGCGCGAGGAAGCGCACCTGCATGGCGTGCAGCGGCGCGAACGCCTCCTGCGCTGGCAGCACCGCCACCAGCTCCCATCCGGTGCTCTCCATCAGGTAGCGCGAGATCAGCGGCCTGGCGGGCGAGAGAAACTCGACGCGCCCGCTGCGGTCGTCGACGCCGCAGGTGTCTCCCAGCGCGCGGGCCGGCTGCGTGGCCTTGGCCGGATCGGGGTGCCGCACATAGACCGGCATCCGCCCTCCCGATACCAGGCAATAGAAGCCGGTGGTGCCGAGCCGGTTGTGGGTGATCTCCACCAGGAAGTTGGCGCTCGACAGGTCGAGCCAGCCCCCCAGCAGGCCAAGGAATTCGCCCTGCTTCGAGACGATGGGCACCGCCACCAGCACGCCGGTCGCGCCATTGATACGGGCGCGGATAGGCGGGGTGATCACAGGCTCAAGGGTGCGCGCGGCTTCGCGGAAGTAGTCGCGGTCGGCAATGCTGACCTGCACGCCATCCCGGGCCAGCACGCGGCCCTGGGCATCGGCCAGCATGAACGCATTGAAGGTGCCGGGCACGGGAATCCGCCGCTCCAGCAGCAGGCGCAGCTCGGCGCCCGGGCGGGAGAGCTCGCCGGCCAGTTGCGGCGCTACATGGGACAGCAGGGTGATGCGGTCTTCCATGGCAGTGTCGAGCTGGTCCGAGGCTAGCTTGACGATGGAGTCCTGCTGGTCTTGCAGCGCGGCGCGCAGGTCGTCGTGTGCGTAATAAAGCGATGCCAGCACGATGCCGGTACCAAGCACGGCGGCAAGCGCCGTGGTAATCAGCGCGAGACGCGCCTTCAGGGAAAGCGAAACTTGGGGCATGCGAGCCGGCGGAGTCGGGGGACGGCGCGCGCCTTCTGGACGGCCGGCCCGCATGGTTGCCGGGAGTCGGGCTTCGGCAGGCTTGCAGGCCCGCCAACCCTACCACAAGCGCCAGCCCCGCGCGAGTCTGGCATGGGCGCACGCGGGCCGCGCCCGCCAGCGTGTGGCGCCGCACGTTACAGTGGCGCGCCGGGGGTGGGCGAGCCATTGCCGCCACGGTATAGTGGACCGTCGCCCTGCGGCGGCTGGGCGAGGCCACCGAGGGCTCCCATCCGCACTCCCAAGTCATGAAACTGCCCTCAATTTCGCCAGTCCTGCTGTCCCTGCTGGTCGCCGCAGCCGGCGCCCTGGCGACTGGCGGCGCCTGGCGTGGCATGCATACGCTCGAGCGCGAGGTGGCGCGGGGCGATTTCGAGGCGGTGTTCTCGCCGGTCTTCTCCGCCTTGCAACGACGCCTGCTGGACAACGAGCAGCTGCTGCGCGGCACCACCGGGCTGTTCGCCGCCGATCCCGCCCTCACCCGCGAGCAGTGGCGCAACTACCTGTACACCACCCAGCTGGATGACCTGCCGCCCGGCACGCATTCGATCGGTTATGCGCGCCTGACCCCGCCACGGGAGCTCGACTGGCTGGTGGAGACGATGCGCCGCGAGGGCCAGCCCGGATTCGAGGTCTACCCGCTGGGCCCGCGCGACGTGTACGCGCCGGTTGTGTATGTCGAGCCCTTCGCCGGGCGCATCACGCGGGCGCTTGGCTTTGACATCATGTCCGATCCCGTGCGCCGCGCTGCCGCCGAGGCTGCCCGCGATAGCGGCGAGGCGCGCCTGAGCGGCGGCGTGGAACTCACGCGGGAGAGCGAAACGCAGGCGCCGCAGCGTGGCGCGGTGCTGTACCTGCCGGTGTACGGCAGTGGCCTGCCGCTGAACACCCCTACCCAGCGGCAGCTGGCCGTGACCGGCTATGTCTATACCTCGCTGCGCCTGGAAGACCTGCTGCGCGGGGTCAGCCTGCCCGCGGCCGGCACCTTGTCGCTGCTGCTTTATGAAGGACGCGACATCAAGCCCGGCGCGCTCCTGGCCGGTGACGCCGAGCCCTTGCCGGCAGGCGCGCCGGTCCCGCCGCCGTTGCTGCAGGCCGAACGCGAGCTGACCTATGGCGGCAGGGTCTGGACCTTGCGCGCCACCACCACGCCGGCCTTCGAATCGGCGCATCGCCCGCGACGCTCCATGCTGGTACTGGCGCTCGGCACGGCAGGCACGCTGCTGCTAGCCTGGATTGTGTTTGGCCTGGCACGCCAGCGGCGCAGGGCGTGGCAGCTCGCGGCGCGGGCGCGCCAGGGCCGGCAGGCGGATGGCGCCCTGCAGCGCGCGGGCCTGGCCAGCGCCAGCGATGCCTTCCTGGTATGCGATGCCGGCGGCCGTGTCCAGATCGCCAGCGCGGCGGCCACAGGGCTGTTCGGCAAGGCGCCGGACCAGTTCCCCGGCACCATCATCGCTACCTTGCTGCCCGATGCCGCCACGCTGGCCGCGACGGCGCTGGAGGGGCGGCTGGAGAGCCACGCCCGCAGGTCCGACGGCACCATCATCCCCGTGCGCGTGGCGGTGGCGCCGGTGCCTGCTGCCGGGCCCGGCCGGGTGCTGTGGGTAGTGACCGACCTGAGCGCCATCCGCCGCGCCGAACTGGCGGCCGCCGATGCGGCAGAGCGCAGCGCGCGCGTGCTCGATCACACCGCGCTGTGCGTCATCACTTTCGACCGCAACGGCACGGTGACCGGCATCAACCGCGCCGGCCAGCGCATGCTGTGGTACCAGGCCAGCGAGGTGGCCGCAGGCATGCGCTATCTGGACTTCCTCGATCCCAAGGAGGTTGCGGCGCGCGCTGCCGTGCTCACCAACGAGCTGGGCGAGCCGGTGGCGCCGGGCCTGGCCGCCGTGGTCGGCAAGGCCCGGCACGGGCTGACCGACGAACAGGAGTGGACCTATGTCCGCAAGGGCGGCTCGCGCCTGCCGGTGCAACTGACGCTGACCGCGCTGCCCGAGGCGCACCTGCCCGGCGGCACGGGGAACCCGCCGGCCCCGGCCTTTGCTGGCGAGGCCGGCAACGGTGGCCTGGATGCCGGCGGCTATCTCGCCATCGCGCATGACCTGACGGAGCGCAAGCGTGCGGACGAATACATCCGGCACCTGGCGCATCACGACGCGCTTACGGGCCTGCCCAACCGCGCCCAACTGCATGCGCGCACGGAACTGGTGCTGCAGCGCGCGCTGCGCAAGGGCGAGCGCATCGCGCTGCTGTTGCTCGATCTCGACCAGTTCAAGCGCATCAACGAATCGCTCGGCCACCACATCGGCGATGAGGTGCTGCGTATCGTGGCCGATCGCCTCAAGGCCGCGGTGCGCCACGCCGACCTGGTTGCCCGCATGGGCGGCGACGAGTTCGTGGTGGTGCTCGACCCGTTGAGCCAGGACAGCGAGGCCGAGCTGGTCGCCGCCAAGATCCTGGCCCGCCTGTCGGAAGACCTGCAGCTAGGCAACCAGCGCCTGCGCGTGACGCCCTCGATCGGCATGGTGCTGTGCCCCGACGACGGCGACAACCTGGCCGACCTGCTCAGGAACGCCGATGCCGCCATGTACGCGGCCAAGCGCCGCGGCGGTGCGCAGCTCAGCCGCTTCTCCAGCGAGATGGCCGAGGCATCCATGGCGCGTTTCACCATCGAGGGGCTGCTGCGGCGCGCGCTGGCCACGCAGGCGTTCAAGCTGCGCTACCAGCCCATCGTCGACACGGCCACGTTGCGCATTGCCGGCGTGGAAGCGCTCATTCAATGGGAAACGCCCGAGCGCGGCGTGATCCCGCCAACCGAGTTCATCCCGATTGCCGAGCAAAGCGGCCTGATCATGCCGCTGGGCGAGTGGATCCTGGCCACGGCCTGCCGCGAGATCCAGCACCTGCGCAGCGAGCTTGGCGTGGAGCTGGATGTGGCGGTGAATATCTCGCCGCTGCAACTGCGCCAGGAAGGGTTTCCCGCCATGGTCACGCAATGCCTGGCGGCCGCCGGGCTGCCGGCTTCGAGCCTCACCATCGAGGTGACGGAGGGCATCCTGATCGAGGGCGGGAGCAAGACCATCGACACCTTCGAGCGCGTGCGCGCGCTCGGCGTGGGATTGTCGATCGACGATTTCGGCACGGGCTATTCGGGCTTGAGCTACCTGACGCGGCTGCCGATCGACAAGCTGAAGATCGACAAAGCCTTCGTCGACGACGTCGCGCACGATGAACATCACCAGGCCGTGGCGGCCGCCATCATCACCCTTGGCCACCAGCTCCACCTGCAGGTGGTGGCCGAAGGCGTGGAGTCGCCCGCGCAGTTCGCCTTCCTGCGCGAACACGGCTGCGATGCCGTGCAGGGCTACCTGTTCTGCCAGGCGGTGCCGCTGGCCGGCCTGATGGAGATCTGCGCGGCAGGCGGTGAAGCGACCATGCAGGCCTGGGCGCAACGGGTGCCGGCCGCGGATTGAGCCGCATCCCCAAAATCCGCCGATACCTGCATCGGGATTCTTTGCCCAACTGCCACACGGCTGGCATGCGCCGCTCCTATGCTGCCCGCTGTTATCAAAGCGCAGAGGGTTGTCCATGCAAGCAGGTGAGTCCGCGCCGGGCCGCGCGTTCCTGGCGGTCGAGCAGGTAGGCAAGCGTTTCGGAGGGGCGGGAGGGTTCCAGGCGCTGGACGGCGTTTCGCTGTCGGTGGCGCAGGGGGAACTGCTGTGCCTGCTGGGCCCTTCGGGTTGCGGCAAGACCACTTTGCTGCGCATCATCGCGGGGCTGGAGCGCGAGGACACGGGCCGTATCCACGCCGGCGGGCGCGAGCTGACAGGCTTGCCACCGCAGGCGCGCGACTACGGCATCCTGTTCCAGTCCTATGCGCTGTTTCCCAATCTGCCGGTGGCCCAGAACGTGGCCTACGGCTTGCAGGGCCGGGGCATGGGACGTGCGCATCGCGAAGCCCGCGTCGCGGAAATGCTGTCGCTGGTAGGCCTGGCGGGCAGCGAGCGCAAGTTCCCCGGCCAGCTCTCGGGCGGCCAGCAGCAGCGCGTGGCACTGGCGCGCGCGCTGGCGCCGGCACCGTCGCTGCTGCTGCTCGATGAGCCGATGTCGGCACTCGATGCGCGGGTGCGCGAGCATCTGAGGCTGGAGTTGCGCCAGTTGCAGCGGCGCTTGAACGTCACTACCGTCATGGTCACGCACGACCAGGATGAAGCCATGGCGATGGCGGACCGCATCGCCGTGATGGAGGGCGGGCGCATCGCGCAGGTCGGCACGCCCGGCGAGATCTACGAGCGCCCGGCCTCGGCCTTCGTGGCCGAATTCATCGGTCAGGCCAACTGGCTGGATGGCCGGCTCAGCGGGCGCGATACCTTCAGCGTGGGCGAGCTCGACCTGGCCGTGTCCCCGGCCCGCGCCGGCGAGGTGGCCGAAGGCGCAGCCCGGCTGTGCTGCCGCCCGGAAGCCATCCGGCTGCACCCCGTGGAAGGCGAGCCCAACCGCCTGCTGGCGCGCATTGTCGACCAGACCTATCTGGGCAGCCGCTATCGCCTGATGCTGGAGGCCGACCGCCTGCCGGGCCACACGCTGTTTGCCGACGTACTGCGCGAGGAGCGCCACCTGCTGCCGGCGCCGGGCAGCCACAAGTTCTGGGTGTCGCTGCCCAGCCAGGCGCTGCAGGTGTTCGCATGACGCGCGCATTGCCCGTGGCCGGGGCGAAGGCCGATCGCGATGCCACTGTCAGGCGCGGGCGTGGCGCCGGCAGCGCGGCGGACCGCATCGCGCATGCCGCGCCCGCTGCGATGAAGTGGCTCTGGCTTGCCGGGCTGGCCGTGGCGCTGGTACTGCCGCTGCTGGCGCTGTTTGGCCAGGCATGGTTCGATGAAGCCGGGCGCTGGGCCTTGCCTGCGCGCGTGGCCGAGATGGTCGCCAACCCGAATTTCCTGCCGCTGCTGGGCCGCAGCGTGGCCGTCTCGCTGACCGTGGCCGCGCTGGTGGTGCCGCTGGCCTTTGGCTTTGCCTACGCGCTGCAACGCTCCCGTATCGCGTTCAAGCCGCTCTGGCGGGGCATTGCGCTGCTGCCGCTGTTCGCCCCTTCGCTGCTGCCGGGCATCGCGCTGGTTTACCTGTTCGGCAACCAGGGCGTCTTCAAGGGGGCATTCGGCGCAGGCGGCATCTATGGTTTCTGGGGCATCGTGCTGGGCGAGGCCTTCTATACGTTTCCCCATGCGCTGATGGTGCTGATGGCCGCGCTCTCGCTGGCCGACGCACGCCTGTACGAGGCCGCGCGCGCCATGGGGGCCTCCGCCTGGCGCACCTTCCTCACGGTGACGCTGCCGGGTGCGCGGCACGGCCTGTTTGGCGCGGCGTGCCTGGTGTTTACGCTGGTGGTGACGGATTTCGGCGTGCCCAAGGTGGTGGGCGGCGGCTATCCGGTGCTGGCGCTGGAAGCCTACAAGGCCGTGGTGGGGCAACAGCAGTTCGCGCGCGGCGCGCTGATCGGCATGCTGCTGCTGTTGCCGGCGCTGCTGACGTTCGGCGTGGACATCGCCATGCAGCGCCGGCAACGCGCGCAGATGTCGAGCCGTGCCCAGGTCTATGTGCCGGGCCGCGACGGGCTGCGCGACACGTGTTGCACGCTGGTGGTGACGGTGATCGGCGCCGCCTTGCTGATCATGCTGGCGGCGGCGGTGGGCGCTTCGCTGGTCAAGCTGTGGCCGTACAACCTGCAGCTCACGCTGGCGCATTACGACTTCGACAATATGGATGGCGGCGGCTGGCTGGCCTACCGCAACAGCTTGCGCCTGGCCGCGCTGAGCGCACTGGCCGGCACGCTGGCGATCTTCTTCGGCGCGTGGCTGACCGAGCGCACGCGCGGGCCGGCGTGGTTGCATGGCGTGCTGCGCGCCGGCTTTGTGTTGCCGATGGCGGTGCCCGGGCTGGTACTCGGGCTGGGCTATGTGTTCTTCTTCAACGCGCCCTCCAATCCGCTGCACGGGCTCTACGGCACCATGACGCTGCTGGTGATCTGCAACGTGGCCCACTTCTACACCACCGGCCACCTTACCGCCGCCGCCGCGCTGCGCCAGCTCGATGCCGAGTTCGAGGCCGCCGCGCTGTCGCTGGGCGTGGCGCCGCTGGTCACCTGCTGGCGGGTGACGGTGCCGATCTGCCTGCCCGCGCTGATCGATATCTTCCGCTACCTGTTTGTCTCGGCCATGACCACGGTATCCGCGGTGATCTTCCTCTATAGCCCCGATACCGTGCTGGCCGCGATCTCGGTGCTGAACATGGATGATGCCGGCGACACCGCGCCAGCCGCGGCCATGTCCACGCTGATCCTGCTGACCTCGGCGCTGGCCTGCCTGCTGCTGATGGGCGCCGCACGCGGCTGGCTGCGCCGCACGCAAGCCTGGCGCGCGCCGGCGCCTTGATTTGCCGTCGCTAACCAGCGCCGGCGCCGCGATACGCATTTCACGACCCGAACTTCACGACACGCCTTCCACCAAGGAGAAACCATGACTCACCTGTTCCGCACCGCCACCGCCGTGGCCGCCTTCGCGCTGCTGGCCGGCGCCGCCCATGCCAATACCGTGCTGACGGTTTACACCGCGCTGGAGGCCGACCAGATCGCCGCCTACAAGGCCGCGTTCGAGAAGGCCAACCCGGACATCGAGATCAAGTGGGTGCGCGACTCCACCGGCATCGTGACCGCCAAGCTGCTGGCCGAGAAGGCCGCGCCGCGCGCCGACGCGGTGTGGGGCCTGGCCGGTTCCAGCCTCGCCATCCTCGACAAGGAAGGCATGCTGCAGCCGTACGCGCCGAAGAACCTGGCGGCGGTGGACGCGCAATACCGCAGCGCCGCCAATCCGCCGGCATGGGTTGGCATGGACGTATGGGGCGCGGCAATCTGCTTTAACACCATCGAGGCGCAAAAGCAGGGCTTGCCCAAGCCCACGTCGTGGGCCGACCTGGCCAAGCCGGTATACGCGGGCAAGATCGTCATGCCGCATCCTGCGTCGTCGGGCACCGGCTACCTGGACGTGAGCGCCTGGCTGCAGATGATGGGCGAGCAAAAGGGCTGGTCCTACATGGACGCCCTGCACAAGAACATCGGCCTGTATACGCACTCCGGCTCCAAGCCCTGCAAGATGGCGGCGCAAGGCGAGTTCCCGATCGGCATCGCGTTTGAATACCGTGCGATGAAGTCCAAGAAGGAAGGCGCGCCGATCGACATCGTGCTGCCGTCCGAAGGGCTGGGCTGGGACATCGAGGCCACCGCGATCATCAAGGGCACCAAGAACCTGGATGCGGCGCGCAAGCTGGCCGACTTCTCCGCTTCGTCCGACGCCATGGCGCTGTACGAGAAGAACTTCGCGGTGCTGGCCATCCCGGGCATCGCCAAGCCGGATCCGCTGCTGCCGGCCGACTACGAGAAGCGCCTGATCAAGAATGACTTCACGTGGGCCAGCGCCAACCGGGACCGCATTCTCGCCGAGTGGAGCAAGCGCTACGAAGGCAAGGCCGAGAAGAAGTAAATCAGTAAAGAAGCAAAGAAGTAAAACCTGGCGATCAGCGTCAGCCGGTAAGCCCGGGCAAGCGGTGCGCAATCCAGCGCGTACGGCTTGCCCGGGCGCTTTCATTGATGCAAAGCATGGTGGTCCACGCAGAAACGGGTACGTTATTCGTCGCATGACGAGTTGCGGCAAAACGACCCCGTTTGGACGTTTTTGGTGGGCAGCGTGCGGGGGGATTGTGAGGAGAGGCGAGGGCGTGAGTGTGGACTCACGCTGCCCCGGCGCGAGCGCCGCCGGGGCGCTGCGCAAAAGCGGCCAAGCCTGGCCGCCCGTGCTGGCAATCAACCGTGGGACGCTTCCGAGGGATCGTTGCGCGAGTGCAGCCGGCGATACAAGTCGTCAACATGGCTGCGGCTGCTGCGCAGCTCTTCCCGGCCACGTTCCGTGATCAGGTAGACACGCCCGATGCCGTCACGCAGGACGCTTTCCATGTAGCCTTCCATCTGCAAGGCGCGCAGCAAGGGACGGACGGTGCCAATATCCACCTGGAACCCGTACTCCATCAGCATCTCGGCGAGCATGGCCACGGTGGCCGGCACCTCGACGGCAAATTGGAGGACGTAAATGCGGGCTAGCAAGCCAAGGAACTGTCGTTTCATGACGCTGCAAACGCGTCATCTCCCATTGCGGTTGACGTTGATTTATAGTTGTGAACCGTGCGCCGCAAAAAAAAGAAGCCGCCACGTAAGTGGCGGCTTGTCGGGAATGCGTCGGAGGGGTCAATTAACTCTGGCGCAGATCAGATTTTAAAATAACTAAACACGACTTGTCACGCAACTCATGTGACTGCCCCCTCGTCAGTAGGGTGTCAGTGTGGCGATTCCTCCAAAAAGCGCATTAAAGTGCACTTTTAAGCGGTAATCTGGGACAGGGAGATGTCCGAAACCAGCTTGCGGCCACACTGGCACCGGGGTTTAATCCGGGCACGCCATCCTCGTTTTCTCTCCCCACCATGAAACCCACCGACCTGATCCGCCTGCTCAGCCTTGCCGCCATCTGGGGCGCCAGTTTCCTGTTCCTGCGGATCAGCGCGCCGGTGCTTGGTCCCCTGACCGCCGCCTTTCTGCGGGTACTGATCGGGGCGCTGACGCTCGTGGCCTGCCTGGCGATGATGCGCGTGCGCTGGAACATGCGCGGCAAGTGGCGGCAGGTCATGGTGCTGGGCGTGATCAACTCCGGCATCCCATTCGCCATGTACTCGTTCGCCGCGCTGTGGCTACCGGCCGGCTACTCCGCCGTGTTCAACGCCATGACGCCGCTGATGGGCGTGTTGATCGGCGCGCTGTGCTTTAGCGAGCGCCTGACGCTGGCCAAGGCCGGCGGCGTCGTCCTCGGCGTTGCCGGTGTCGCGGTGCTGACCCGCACCGGGCCGGTAGCGTTCTCGCCCCAGGTGCTGCTCGGCGCCGCCGCCTGCCTGGTGGCGACCGCATGCTACGGTCTGGCGGGCTTCCTCGCGCGGCGCTGGATCACCGCGCAGGGCGGTCTGGACGCGCGCCTGGTGGCAACGGGCAGCATGGTTGGCGCCACCCTGTTCCTGCTGCCGTTCAGCGCGGTTGCACTGATGCGCGAAAACACGCTGCCGGCCGCCGGCCCAGGCGTTTGGATGGCGATGCTGGGGGTGGGGATGCTTTGCACGGCGATTGCGTACATCCTGTACTACCGGCTGATTGCCGACCTGGGCCCGGTTCGCTCGCTGACCGTGACCTTCCTGATCCCGCCGTTCGGCATCGTCTGGGGCGCCATCTTCCTTGGCGAGCAATTGTCGTGGGCACACGCCGCCGGCGGAGCGCTGATCGGGATGGCCGTCTGGCTGGTGCTGCGGCCCGCGGCCCCGGCTGCCAGCGCGAATGTGGTGGCGCCGGGGCCGGGCCGGCCCTGACGGCGAAAGGCTCGGCCATCCCGCTCATCTAGCCCATCTCGCGCTACCTGTGCTCCCCGCGCTTAGCGGAACCGGTAGGTCACGGCCCCCATGGTGGTCCATTGCTGGCGCCGCTCGGTGATCGGGCTGCTGGCCGCATCGCCCTGCAGCCGGGCAAAGGTCACGGAGGCCAGCGCGGACCAGTTGCGCGAGATCTCGTAGGTGACGATGCCATTCGCATGCCACTCGCGCAGGCCAGCACCCACGGCATGCGTCTGCAGGCCGGAACGCGCGCTTTGCTCCGCCGTGACGCCGAAGAACGTCTGCATGTACTTGCTGTTGGTCCAGGTCACCCCTGGCCCCAATGTGAATAGCCACTTACCGGCTGGCAGGCTGAACAGCACATCGCCATTCGCAATCAAGCCCTGGCCCTGGCCAGCGATATCCTGCGCCACATCCGCCGAGAACGTTACGAACGACACCTGCGCCTGCGCGAATGCGCGCGCCCGCATGGTCATGTTGACGTCGCCCAGGCCCCTGAGCCGGCTGTCATTCTTGCTTTTGCGCCAGGTCGGGTCGAACTGGAAGTCGGCGCCGATCTGCCAGATATCGTTGTTGACCGCGTAGACCCCTAGCAGGTCGAAGCCGCGCGAGAAGAAGCGGCCGCCGTAGTCGATGTCCTGGTAGATGATCGGATAAACAAGCGTGCTGCGGGAGCCGGGGAAATCCGGCGCGGCGTACACGCCCGGGCCGGCCGAGATCTTCCAGTTACTGGCGGGCGCGGTGGTGGCCGGCGCGTCAGGCGCTGCCCAGGCGGCTGTGGCGCCCAGGGTGAGGGCTAGAGCCAGAAGTGCGCGGCGGGGCGCGAAGGGGATGGGCATTTGGACGCGGAGCGGGTTTGAGTGGGGCCGCGCTGCGCGCGGGGGGGGGGGCTAGCGGGGGATTTTAACTGGAGGGGGAGGGGGTGGGGGGATTTGGCAGGGTGGAAAACGCTCACCCATGTGCCTGCACTCAAGTGCCACCTGCTTGTGTGAACTGTGCCGGGGGCTCAAGCCAGGCTCAAGCCCGGTTCGCCCATGTTCATCCGCTCCACATTGAAGCGCTCCCTGACCATCACGACTACCCGGCGTGCCAGTGGCAAGCTCCGCATCGCTTCTTCGTCGCTCGTCCCGGGGAAATCGACCTCCGCGCTCCAGTTGCACCCGGTGTGGTCCGGCCGGTGCACGCACACGGCGTGCAGCTGGCAGCCCTGGCAGCCGGGTTGCGCATGCAGGCAATCGTTCAGCAGGCGCTTGAGTTCGGTCAGGGGCTTGGTCTGGCGATCCATGATGGACTCCGGTTGCGCACCCGTGCCCGCGACGGGCGGGGACGGGCGAGGCCGTGGTTCCGACAATGGGGGGCGGTGGAACGAGGGCCGTATCAGTTGATGGATTTGTCGGCTCGGCATCCAGGGCAAAGGCCGTATAGCACCAGCATGTGCTCGCGCAGCACGAAGGCATTGGCGCTTGCCACTTCGCGCTGGCGGATTTCGATGGCTTCGTCGCGGAATTCTTCCACGCGGCCGCAGGCCACGCAGATCAGGTGGTCGTGGTGGCCACCTTCGTTGAGTTCGAACACTGCGTGATCGGCTTCGAAGCTGTGGCGCAGCAGGATGTTGGCCTGCACCAGCTGGTTGAGCACGCGGTAGATCGTCGACAAGCCGGCATCGACTTCCTGTGCCAGCAGGATGCGGTAGACGTCTTCGGCGCTGAGGTGGCGCCGTGGGCTGGCACGGAAAACTTCCAGCACGCGAACGCGCGGTGACGTTGCCTTGAGTCCGGCACGCTTGAGGTCAATGGGTTCGGTACTGTTGGGAGGCATCAGCATGCTGCGGCTTAGCGCCCGCACGGGGCGCATCAATCGGAAATGAAGGTGTCTGGGCCGGCTGCGCCATCACGCGCATTGGGCGGACGTTCGCGATTCCAACCGTAGGCGTGCAGCGGGCGGTGTCCTGCAAGGAAGGCCGCCCGCTGCTGCGAGCCGTGGCGCACGGCTCGCGGAATAAAAAAATGGCTTGGCTTGTCGGCCGAAGAGGCGATCGGGAAAGCGGGGTCTGGTTGCTTTCCCGATCCTCCGGTGACTGGCTACTGCCAAACGCTCCGCGGTACGGAGCGGTCCCCACAAAAGACGGTGATGGATGCCGCGTTGCGACATCTCAAAATTCTTGTTGCCGCGGACTTGCCGCTGGCCTTGCTGTGTTCTGGTGCCTGGCGCCAGGCCAAGCTTGTCTTGCTTCCTTGCTCGCCTGCGTCAGTCAATGAGGCAATAGTAAATGGGAATTAATCTCATTACAAGGAAAATTTTCAACTTATTTCGGAAGGGCTTTGCGGATGGCGCGGCCACCAGTTGCGCGCAAGCGCGGGAGGAAACGCAGGGAGGAGCGCGGAAAAAGAAAACGTGCGCCGGGCAAGCGGGGAAAGTCCCCGGCGCACGCGAAGCGCGCAGTCAAGCGCGCGATGGCGGCGCCCGGCATGCCGAGCCCGGGGCGCCGCTGGTTACCGCCCTATGCGGATCTCACGCGCCCGCCAGCCGGAACGTGCCAACGGCGCGGTGCAGCGCATCGGCCTGGTCTTCGAGGGAGGCGGCCGCGGCGGCTGCCTGCTCCACCAGCGCGGCGTTCTGCTGCGCCATCTGGTCCATCTGCGTCACGGCCTGGTTGACCTGCTCGATGCCGCCGGTCTGCTCTTCGGTGGCGGCGCGCATCTCGCCCATCAGGTCGGTCACGCGCTTGACCGCTTCCACGATCTCGTCCATCGCTTGCCCGGCGGTTTCCACCAGCGCCGAGCCATCATCCACCCGCTGCGCGGAGTTGCCGATCAAGGCCTTGATCTCCTTGGCGGCGGTAGCGCTGCGCTGCGCCAGGCTGCGTACCTCGCCGGCCACCACCGCGAAGCCGCGGCCCTGGTCGCCCGCGCGGGCGGCTTCCACCGCCGCGTTGAGCGCCAGGATATTGGTCTGGAAGGCGATGCCTTCGATCACGCCGATGATGTCGACCACCTTGCCGGAGGCGGCCTTGATCTCGCCCATGGTGTTGACCACCTTGCCCACGATGACGCCGCCGCGCACCGCGATCTCCGATGCGCCCTCGGCCAGGCGGCTGGCCTGGCGCGCGTTGTCGGCGCTCTGGCGCACGGTGCCGGTGAGCTGCTCCATGCTGGCCGCCGTTTGCTCCAGCGACGCCGCTTGCTCTTCGCTGCGGCGCGACAGGTCGGCGTTGCCGGTGGCGATCTCCCTGGCCGCTCCGGCGATCGAATCCGCCGAGCCGCGGATGCTGCCGATGGCGCCGGTCAGGCGGGTTTGCATCTGCTGCATGGCGAACAGCACGCTGTGGTTGTCACCGGGCGCGGTGTGCACTTCGCTGGCCAGGTCGCCTTCGGCGATGCGCGCGGCGATGCGCGAAGTCAGCGCCGGCTCTCCGCCCAGCTGTTTATGCAGGCCGTTGGCGATGCGCAGCACCACCACAGTCATCACCGTGCCGATGCCCAGCAGCAAGGCCAGCGACTTGAGCAGCGCCTGGCGGAACGCCGCGTCGATATCGTCCAGGTAGACCCCGGCGATGAAGTTCCAGTCCCACGGCTTGAAGTTCGCCACGTAGCTCAGTTTGGGCTGCGGCGCCTCGGCGCCAGGCTTGGCCCACAGGTACTGCACGTAACCCTGTCCCGCGCCTTTGCCGATCGCGGCAATATCGCGGAACAGATAAGTGCCCTTCGGGTCCTTGGTGTCTTCCATGTTCTTGCCGTTCATCTCCGGTTTGAACGGATGCATCACCACAACCGCGTTGGAATGCATCAGGGTGAAGTAGCCGTCCTCGCCAAAGCGGATGGCGCGCACGCGCTCCAGGGCCTGCTGCTTGGCCTCTTCCATCGGCATCTTGCCGCTGCGCCCCAGTGCCTCGTACGACTGGACCATGGACAGCGCGGTTTCGGTGACGTGCGCCAGGTCGAGCTTTCTCTCCGCCAGGCGCAGCTCGCGCATCTGCCAGGCGTCCCATAGCGTCAGCCCGAGCAGGCAGACCCAGCTCAGCAGCAATGGCAACAGCAATTTTTTCCTCAGGCTCAGGCGCTCCAGCATTCTCTCTCCCCTTTTTCTAGCTATGGATTTACGGCACTGCTGAGGCGATAACGGCGGCCCGGAGGACAAACTTGACGACCGCTCGCTAGGGGATTTCCTCAGGTGCAGCAAGGCTCGCAGGGGAATTTGGCAGTGGCATGCACGCAACCGCACAAATGATCTTTTGGCTGCGGATGACGCTGCACTTTAAGGGGCGTTCCGAGTGTGGAGCGTGTAATGGAACGTAATGCCTGATCGCCAGCGCAAGCATTGCGATTTCAAATGAGAACCATTATCCTTTCGCTTTACTTGCCTGGGCCGTCACCTGGCACGGGGCGCGGCACCTTTGCGCGGACGCGGCAAGCTGACCAGTGAGGCACCGGAGAAGCAGGTTGCCGGGCGCCGGAAGATCAACAAACATGACTGAAACATCGCTAGCGGCAGGCCAGCAGCGCCGGGCATTCTGGCTCAAACACCTGCATCAGTGGCATTGGATCAGTTCGGCAATGTGCCTGATCGGCATGCTGCTATTTGCCGTCACCGGCTTCACGCTCAACCACGCTGGCCAGATCGAGGCTCGCCCGCAAGTGGTCACACGCACGGCGAGCGCGCCGGCCAGCCTCACGGCGGCCTTGCGCCGGGCCACGCACGCAGACAAGGGCCCGGTGCCAGCGGCGCTGGCCAACTGGCTGTCGCAGGAACTCGATATCAACGCCCATGGCCGTGAAGCCGAGTGGCAGGCCGATGAGATCTATGTCGCATTGCCGCGCCCGGGTGGCGATGCCTGGGTCAGCGTGGCACTGGACAGCGGCGATGTGCAGTACGAGAAGACCACGCGGGGCTGGATCTCCTACCTGAACGACCTGCACAAGGGCCGCAACACCGGCCGCGCATGGAGCCTGTTCCTGGATGTGTTCGCCGCAGCCTGCCTGATCTTCAGCGTGACCGGCTTGTTCCTGCTCAAGCTGCACGCCGGAGGCCGCATGGCGACCTGGCCGCTGGTCGGGCTGGGCGTGGTGGTGCCGCTGCTGCTGGCGCTGCTGTTCATCCACTAACGATCACTAGCGATTACTAACGATCACCTGATCCCATTTACCGTTCAAAGACGAGGTCCCGTTATGCGCCGATTGCTTACCGTCACCCTTACCGGCCTGGCCGCGGCTCCATTCGCCAGCCCGGCCGTGGCGGCCGAAATGAACGTCAAGGTAGAGATCCCGCGCCTGAACGTCGCGGAATACCACCGGCCCTATGTCTCGATGTGGATCGAGCGCGCCGACCAGAGCCCGGCCGCCACGCTGGCCGTCTGGTATGACGTCAAGCACAAGGACGGCGAAGGCACCAAGTGGCTCAAGGACATGCGCCAGTGGTGGCGCAAGGCCGGGCGCGACATGCAGATGCCCGCCGACGGCATCTCCGGCGCCACGCGCGCGGCCGGAGAGCACACGCTCACTTTCGCGGATGCCAAGGCGCCGCTGGGCAAGCTGCCCGCCGGCGAGTATCAGCTCGTCGTGGAAGCCGCCCGCGAGGTCGGCGGCCGCGAACTGCTGCGCGTGCCCTTTGCCTGGCCGCCGAAGGCAGCCGCTTCGGCCAAGGCCAAGGGCGAGCATGAGCTTGGCGGCGTCTCGGTCGACCTGAAGCCCTGAAGCCCTGAGCCCCGAACCGATCAACCAGCCCTGCATTCAATAGCAAGAGGAATAGGAGCATGACGATGAAGACCTTCGCCACCAAACTGTCCGTCCAGGCCGCCGCGCTGGCCTTGGCCGCGCTGATGCCGCTGGCCGCCCACGCACACCGCCAGTGGCTGCTGCCGTCGGCGACCGTGCTGTCGGGCAGCGACCCGTGGGTGACCGTCGACGCCGCCGTGTCGAACGACCTGTTCTACTTCGAGCACGTGCCGCTGCGCCTCGATAACCTCGCCGTGACCGCGCCGGACGGCGCCGCGGCCAAGGTCGAGAACGCCAGCACCGGCCGCTATCGCAGCACCTTCGACGTTCACCTGACCCAGCCCGGCACCTACAAGGTGGCCATGGTCAACCACGGCCTGTTTGCCAGCTACAAGGTGGACGGCCAGGCCAAGCGCTGGCGCGGTTCGCCCGAAGCCTTCGCCAAGGAGGTGCCGGCCGGCGCGCAGGACCTGCAGGTGACGCAGGCCGACAGCCGCCTGGAAGCCTTCGTGACGGCGGGCAAGCCCACCGCCAAGGTGCTGCAGACCACTGGCCGGGGCCTGGAGCTGGCGCCCGTGACCCACCCGAACGACCTGGTCGCCGGCGACGCCGCCAGCTTCCGCCTGTTGCTGGACGGCAAGCCCGCCGCCAACGTCAAGGTAGCCGTGGTGCCGGGCGGTATCCGCTATCGCGACCAGTTGCAGGAAATGGCGTTCACCACCGACGCCGACGGCAAGTTCAGCGTCAAGTGGCCGGCCCCGGGCATGTACTGGCTGGAAGCCGAGGTGCGCGACGACAAGGTTGCCGTCAAGGAAGCCAAGACGCGCCGCGCCAGCTATGCGGCCACGGTGGAAGTGCTGCCGCAGTAAGCGCAATGCCACGCCGGCAGGCGGCGGGGCGTGAGTCCCGTCGCCTGCGCAAGCCCTAAGCCCCCAGCGGGCTTTTTGTGTTTTCGTCATTTCCGTCTCCTGTCCGTCTCCCGTCCGTCTCATATGCAGCGTGTCCTGGTTCCCCTTTCGCTTGGTGCCGTTCCGCCCGTGCCTGTCGCGGCGTCACGCCTGTGCTGGCGGCAAGGCGAGACCATGGGCACCACATGGTCGGTGGCGTGGGCCGCATCGCCCGTGGCAGTCGATCAAGACACGCTCGACGCCGGCATCCGCGCTGTGCTGGCCGAGGTCGTCGCGCAGATGAGCAACTGGGACGAAGCCTCGGACGTGAGCCGCTTCAACCGCGCCGCGGCCGGCAGCTGGCAGGTGCTGCCAGCCGACTGCTTCACCGTGCTGAAGGCGGCGCTGCAAGTGGCGCGCGACAGTGGCGGCGCCTTTGACCCCAGCGCGGGGCCGCTGGTCGACCTGTGGGGCTTCGGCCCGGCGCCGCAGCGTGCCCAAGCGCCCGCGCTGGCGGCGCTGGAGCAGGCGCGCGCGCAATGCGCATGGCAGCGCATCGCCATCGACGAGGCCGGTAGCCGCGTGCAGCAGCCCGGCGGCATCCGGCTGGATTTCTGTGCCATCGCCAAGGGCTTTGGCGTGGATGCGGTGTCGCGCTACCTGAGCGGGCAGGGCATCGACAACCACCTGGTGGAAATCGGCGGCGAGCTGCGCGGCCATGGCGTCAAGCCCGACGGCATGCCGTGGTGGGTCGCGCTGGAAACGCCGCCGGGCGGTGGCGCGGCGGGGCACGAGACGCTGGTCGCGCTGCATGGCTTGTCGGTGGCCACCTCGGGCGACTACCGGCGTTACTTCGATAGTGGCGGTCGCCGCTATGCGCACACGCTGGACCCGCGCACGGGCTACCCGGCCAGCCACGCGCTGGCCTCCGTCACGGTGCTGCACCCGCAATGCATGATGGCCGATGCGCTGTCCACCGCGCTGACCGTGCTGGGCCCCGAGGCGGGCATGGTATTCGCCTGCCGTCATGCGCTGGCCGCGCGCTTCCTGATCCGCCGCAGCGACGGCTTCGACGAACGCTTGTCGCCGGCCTTCGAGGCCATGCTGTCATGACCACGCCTGATACCGCCTCCTCCCTGCCTATGGACCCGCCGGCCGCGGCTAGCTCGCGCCGGCAGGGCCACGAAGGCCATGCCGGCAATTCCCGCAAGCGCTTCCGCGTCATCGACGCCGTGATCCTGCTGGGCGCGCTGGCTGGCGTGGCCGGCACCGCTCTGGGCTTTCTCGCACCCAGCCGCGCGGGCATGGCCGCCGGCGTGGTAATAGCCTATGCCGGGTTCTGTGCCGCCGTGATCGGCCGGCATCGCCGGCGGCGTCCGCGCGCCGGCCAGCTATCGGAAGCCAAGGACGGCGCCACGGTCGTGGCCTACGCGAGCCAGAGCGGCTTTGCCGAGCAGCTTGCGCTGCAGACCGCGCAGGCGCTGCAGGATGCCGGCGTGCCCGCGCAGTTGCTATCGTTCGACCAGCTGGTGGCCGGGCGTCTTGCCCATTGCCGTCAGGCGCTGTTCGTGGTCAGTACCACGGGCGAGGGCGATGCGCCAGACAGCGCCTCGGGCTTTGCACGCCGCCTGACGGCCGCCGCCGGCGCAGGTGGCCTGCGCGCGCTGCGCTACGGCATCCTCGCGCTTGGCGACCGCAGCTACGCGAACTACTGCGCCTTCGGCCACGCGCTGTCGGCATGGATGCAGCGCCAGCATGCGCAGGCGCTCTTCGACATGGTGGAAGTGGACAATGGCGATGCCGGGGCCCTGCGCCACTGGCAGAACCATCTCAGCGCACTCGCCGGCGGCGCCGAAATCGCCGACTGGGAAATGCCCCGCTACGCCGACTGGCGCCTGCACGAGCGCAGACTGCTCAATCCGGGCAGCCCGGGCGCACCAGCCTTCCACCTTGCGCTGGTGCCGGCCACAGTGGGCGGGGGCGCGCCGTCGTGGCAGGCCGGCGACATCGCCGAGATCGGCCCGCGTCTTGCGCCGTCCGAAGTGGCGCGTGTGCTGGCAAAGCTCTCGCTGGACGGCGACACCGCCGTGCGCTGCGATGGCGCATCCACCACGCTGGCGCAGGCGCTCGCCATGCGCATCGTCCTGCCCGATCCGCATCTTGCCGCACTGGCCGGCGTCACGCCGCAACGGCTGGTGGATACGCTGCCGCTGTTGCCGCACCGCGAGTATTCGATTGCCTCGCTGCCGGGCGACGGGCAACTGGATTTGCTGGTGCGCCAGACGCGCCATGACGATGGCCGGCTCGGCCTGGCATCCGGCTGGCTCACCGCGCATGCGGAGCCAGGCGCGGGCATCGCCCTGCGCATCCGCACCAATCGCGGCTTTCATCCGCCTGCGGATGATCGCCCGCTGATCCTGATCGGCAACGGCACCGGCCTGGCCGGCCTGCGCGCGCACCTGAAAGCCCGCGCCGCGGCCGGGCATCATCGCAACTGGCTGCTGTTTGGTGAGCGCACCGCGGAGCACGACGCGTTCCACCACTCTGAGCTCACCGCATGGCAGGCCAATGGCGTGCTGCAGCGGCTGGACCTGGTCTACTCGCGCGATGGCGGCTCGCTCCATTACGTGCAGGACGCCGTGCGCGCATCGGCCGACGCATTGCGAGAATGGATCGAAGCTGGCGCGGCCATCTACGTTTGCGGCAGCCTCAAAGGCATGGCCGGTGGCGTCAACGCGGCGCTGTCGGAGGTGCTGGGCGAAGAGGCCCTGCTGCGCCTTGGTGAGCAGGGCCGGTATCGGCGCGATGTCTACTGAGCCTGGCTGGAAAGCGATCAGGCTGGCGTAGCGTCCCCTGCCACCTCCATCAGCGCATCCACCACCACCGCCCCGCCCGCACTCACCATCACCGGGTTGAGGTCAATCGAGCGGATCGCACCGTTGGCGTCAAGCATCAGCTGGCCCACGCGCACGGCGATCCGGCATAGCGCCGCCACATCGACAGCCGGCTCGCCGCGCACGCCCGCCAGCAGTGGCGCAATGCGCAGGCCGGCCACGGCGCGCGCCACCGCGGCCTCGCTGCACGGCGCCAGCAGCACGGCCGTGTCGCGCAGCACCTCCACATATTTGCCGCCGTCTCCCACCAGCACCACCGGCCCGAACACCGGGTCCCAGTGCGCGCCCACCATGCATTCGCGCTGGCCGCGTTCCATGCGCGCCACCACCACGCCCTCGCAGGCCGCGCCGAGCTTGTCCAGGATGTCGGTCTGCGTGAGGAAGGCCTGCGCCACGGCGTGTTCATCGTTGCAGTTCAACGCGACAAGGCCGTGCTCGCTCTTGTGCGGCACTTGCGGCGAGCTGGCCTTGACTGCGACGGGCCCTTTCAACTCGCGCCACGCCGCGACCGCTTCATCCACGCTCTGGCACAGCTTGTGCGCTACCACCGGGATGCCGGCCAACGCCAGGCGCGCGAGGCTCGCCGCCTCGCTCAGCGTGTGGCCGGTAGCGCTCGACGCAGCGCCTGCTGCATCGCTTGCCGCGGGCCGATGCGCGGCGACGGCCGTGTCTTGCGCGGCCACATCGCGCAGTTGCTGCTGGTGTGTGACCAGTTGCGCGAACGCAGCCAGCGCCTCGGCGCCGCTGGCATAGGTGGGCACGTTGGCCGCGCGGAACGCAGCTGCCACCGGCGCCTGCCAGGCCGCCACGGCAATCGGCTTGCCGGCGCTGTCTGCAAAGCTGGCGGCGTCGCGTGCAAAGCGCGGCAGGTCGTAGCCCATGCCCGCCACCGGGATATCGAGCAGCAGCAGGTCGGCGGCCGGGTCGGCGGCCACCACCGGCAGCACGTCGCCAAACAGCCCGCTGTTGGTCAGCAGCGCGGCGGTGACATCGACCGGGTTTGCGGTTGAGGCGAATCCGGGCAGGCGCTGCGCCAGCGCCGCTTGCGTGGCCTGCGACAGCGGCGCCAGCGCAAGCCCGAGCGGCTCCGCCGCGTCGGCCGCCATCACGCAGCTCGCGCCGGAATTGCTCACCACCACCAGTTGCCGCCCGCTGGCCTGCCAGCCGCGCAGGTAAAGCGGTGCACAGCGCGCCAGCGCGTGCGCATCATCCACGCGGCAGATGCCGTGCCGCGCCAGGAAGGCACCCACCGCGCGGTCTTCATTGGCAATGGCGCCGGTGTGCGACGCTGCCGCGCGCTGGCCCGCGCTGGAGCGGCCCGCCTTGACGGCAACGATGGGCACGCCACGGCGGCGCGCCACTGCGGCGGCTCGCGCAAGCATGGCCGGATCGGTCAGGCTCTCCAGGTACAGCAGGATCAGTTGCACATCGGGATCGTGCGCCACGGCCAGCGCCAGCTCGCTCACTGTGATGTCGGCTTCGTTGCCGGTGGCGTGCATATGGCGCACGCCGATGCCCTGGCCGCGCAGCAGGCCGTAGACCATGGCGCTGACGCCGCCGCTCTGGCTCACCACCGCCACCGGGCCATCCTGCGGCGGCACTTCGATAAACATGGTGGAGAAGCTGGCAATGGTGCCGGTGCCGAAGTTGGCCAGGCCCTGGCTGTTCGGGCCAACCAGGCGCAGCCCCGCGCCGGCGGCAATCCGCACCATCTCGTCCTGCTGGCTGCGGCCTTCCTCGCCGGCTTCGCCGAAGCCCGAGGCGATCACGATCGCGGCCGCCACACCCAGCCGCGCGCAATCGCGCACCGCCGACACGGCTGCGTCGCCGCCCACCACGATGATGGCCAGCTCCGGCACCTCGGGCAGCGCATCGAGCGAGGCAAAGGCGGGCAGGCCCTGGATGGTGTCGCGCTGCGGGTTCACCGGGAAGAGCTTGCCGGCGTAGCCATGCTCGCGCATGTAGTAGATGGGCCGGCCACCGATCTTGTGGATATGGTCGGAGGCGCCGATCACCGCGATCGAGCGAGGCGCCAGCAAGGCTTGCAAGGTCTGGTTCATGATGAGTGCGATCCGGAATCAAAGGCCGGCATGTCCGGCTTCAGGGAACAGCGTGAATGGCTCAATCGATGGTGGCGCCGGAGGCCTTGACCACCTTGCCCCATTTGTCGATCTCCCGGGTCAGGAACTGCGCCGTGGCGCCAGGTGCCGTCCATTCCGCGGCGAAGCCCTGCATAGCGAACTTGGCGCGTACATCCTCCTGTTCAAGCACGGTCTTCAGCGCGCTGCTCAAGGTGGCGATCACGGCCTGTGGTGTCGCCGCCGGCGCGAGCAGAGCGTTCCACGCGGTGGCTTCGTAGCCGGGCAGGCCAGCCTGCGCCATGGTGGGCACATCGGGCGCGGCGGGCGAGCGGGCCGCGCCGGTGATCGCCAGCGCGCGCAGCCGGCCCTCGCGCACGAAGGGCATGGCGGAGAGCATGGTGTCGAACATCACTGTGGCCTGCCCGCCCATCACATCGGTGAGCGCGGGCGCGCTGCCTTTGTACGGCACGTGGGTCATGTGCGTGCCCGCCATGCTGTTGAACAGTTCGGCGGCGAGGTGCGTGGACTGGCCGTTGCCGGAGCTGGCAAAGCTGACTTGTCCCGGCTTGGCCTTGGCCAGCGCGATCAGCTCCGCGACATTGGCCGCCGGTGTGGCGGGCGCCGTGACCAGCACCAGCGGGCCGCGCGTCAGCAGCGAGACCGGGGCGAAGTCCTTCTGCGTGTTGTAGCCGGGCTTGGTGAACAGCGTCATGTTGATGGCGTGCGCCGTGGTCGCCACCAGCAGCGTGTAGCCATCCGGCGCGGCCTTCGCGGTGGCCTCGGCACCGATATTTCCGCCCGCGCCGGGCCGGTTCTCGATCACCACGGGCTGCTTGAGCTGCTCCGACAATTTCTGCCCGACCACGCGCGCCACGATGTCGGTGGGGCCGCCGGGCGGGTAAGGCACAACCAGCCGCACCGGACGCGTTGGCCAGTCCTGCGCGCGTGCGCCGGGCGCGGCCAGCAGCACGGTGGTCATTGCCATCGCGCCCACCAGCAAGGCGCGCGCGGGCCGCCGAAGCGGCAAGGTTCGGACCATGTCGGTCTCCAGGGTGTCGATGTATGTTGCTGTGTCGTGCTGTGTCGTGCTACGCCGGGCCATGCGGCTTACTCGCGCTGGAAACGCAGCAGCGTGCGCTCGCCATGGCGCATGAACCCCGCGCGCACGCGCTCGCCGATCGTCACGCCGGGCTCGGCATGCCCCATCACGCGCGGGCCTTCGTCAAGCGTGGCCAGCACCAGCGTGTAAGGCGCCAGCGCGCGGAAATCCTCGGTGGGCGCGCGCGCGACTTCGGTGACGCTGTGCACGGTAGCGCGACCCGTGGCGTCGCGCCACGTCAGCCGCGTGCTGCCGCAAGCGCGGCATGCATGGCGCTGCAGCGGTTGCCACGCGGCGCAGTCCTCGCACGCCTGATAGCGCACCACGCCTGCGTCGAGGCCGGCTTGATAGGGATGGTCATTGCTCATGGCGATGTCCTTGGCGAAGCGGTGGGTATTGCAAGCGTTCCCGCCTCCAGCACCAGGCTGACATGCGAAGACAGCACCCCGCCATCCGCGTGAAACAGCGCGCGCTTGCGCGGCGGCAACTGGCGCGCGCCAGCCTTGCCCGCAAGCTGCCGCGTGGCTTCCGCCAGATGCATCAGCCCGCCGGCCACGCCCGAGTGCCCGAAGGCAAGCAGGCCGCCGTGCGTGTTGAGCGGCAGCGCGCCGTCGCGCGCAAAGTCGCCTGCCGCAAGCCGCTGCGGCGAGCCGCCGCGCGGGGCTATGCCAAGCTCTTCCAGCAGCATGGCCAGCGTGATCGTGAACGAGTCGTAGATCGCCAGGTAGTCGATCTGCCCGATCGTGTTGCCCGCTTGCGCGAGCGCGCGCCGCGCGGCGTCTGCAGCGCCGGTAGCCAGCACGCTGTCGAGCGCGCACAGATGCTGGTGGCGATGTGCCTGCCCCGCGCCCGTGATGCGCACGGGTGTGCCGCCACCCGGCTCGGCGGACACCACCAGCGCCACCGCGCCATCGGAGATCGGGCAGCAGTCCGACAGCCGCAGCGGCGTGGCGATGGGCTTGGCGGCGCGTGCCGCATCCAGCGTGAGCGGCTCACGCAGGTGCGCATCGGGGTGCCCCGCCGCGTGCTCGCGCATCAGCACCGCGAAGCCGCTGAGCGCGTCGGCGTGCATGCCGGTCTCGGCCAGATAGCGCGAGGCCAGCAGCGCGTAGTAAGCCGGCACGGAAGCGCCGTTGGGCACTTCCATGTCCGGCTCGCCAACCTGGGCCAGCGTCTGGATGGACTGGTCACGGCTCTGGCCGGAGAGGCGGTTCTCGCCGGCTACCACCAGCACGTTGCGGCAGCGCCCTGCGCCCACCAGCTCGCGCGCCAGCATGGCCATCACGCCGCCGGTGGCGCCGCCGGAGGCCACGCCGTGCGCGTAGGCCGGATCGAGCGAGGCGTACTCGCAAAAGCGCGTGGCCAGCATCAGGTGCGGCAGCGTGGTGGCGTAGCCGCACAGCACGCCGTCGATGTCGGCGCGGGCCAGGCCCGCGTCGGCCAGCGCGGCGTCGGTGGCCTGCGCCATCAGCGTCAGCGGCGTGCTGCCCTCGACGCGGCCAAAGCGCGTATTGCCCGCGCCGCGCAGGTAAGCTGCGTGTGGCATGTCGTCTCGCTTCACCGTCACCGCTTCACCGTTTCAGCAGCGGGCACTGCGACTTGGCCACCGGCATGAAGGCCTGGTCGCCTGGCACCGTGGCCAGCAGCTTGTAGTAGTCCCATGGGTACTTCGATTCCGCCGGCGTCTTGACCTCGAACAGGTACATGTCGTGAATCATGCGGCCGTCTTCGCGGATACGGCCGTTCTTGGCGAAGAAGTCGTTGATCGGCATCGCCTTCATCTGCTTCATGACGGCAGCGGTTTCGTCGGTGCCCGCGGCCTGGATCGCCTTGAGGTAATGCATCACCGACGAATAGGTGCCGGCCTGGCTCATGTTCGGCATCTTCTTGAGCTTCTCGAAGTACCGGCGCGACCACGCGCGCGTGGCGTCGTTCATGTCCCAGTAGAAGCCCTCGGTCAGCAGCAGCCCGGATGCGGTCTTCAGGCCGATGGCGTGGATGTCGTTGATGTACAGCAGCAGCCCCGCCATGCGCTGGTTGCCACCTTTGGTCAGGCCGAATTCGCTGGCCGCCTTGATGGCGTTGACGGCATCGCCGCCGGCATTGGCCAGGCCCACCACCTGCGCCTTGCTGGCCTGCGCCTGCAGCAGGTAGGAAGCAAAATCGCTGGCGCCAATGGGATGGCGCGCCGCGCCGAGCACCTTGCCGCCGGTCTCGTTGATCACGGCGGTGGCGGACTCCTGCAGCGTGTGGCCGAAGGCGTAGTCGGCGGTCAGGAAGAACCATGTCTTGCCGCCGCGCTGCACTACCGCGCGCGCTGTGGAATTGGCCAGCGCGTAGGTGTCATAGGCGTAATGCACCGAAACCGGCGTGCACAGGTCGTTGGTGATGCGCTCGGTGCCGGGGCCGGAGAACACCACGATCTTGTTCTTCTGCTTGGCGACCTCCAGCACCGCCAGCGCCGGTGCCGAGGCGGCCACGTCCAGGATGGCGTCGACGTGGCCCGTATCGAACCACTCGCGCGCCTTGCTGGCGGCGATGTCGGCCTTGTTCTGGTGATCGGCCACCACCAGCTCGATCTTCTTGCCCAGCACCTTGCCGCCAAAATCGTCGATGGCCATCTGCGCGGCGGTGGCGCTGCCGCGCCCGGTCACGTCGGCGTACAGGCCGCTCATGTCGAGGATCAGGCCGATCTTGACCTCGTCATCGGAAATGCCGGCCTTGGCCGGCTGCGCATTGGCCTGTCCTGCGCCGCACAGCAACGCGGCGGCGATGGCGAGCGCGCCCAGCGGGCGGCGCAGCAGCGATTGGTTTCGGTTCATGGTGGTCTCCTCCAGCTTTGGTCTTGTTGACTTGCTTTCTTGTGGGTGCCTAGACGGTAGCGATCGGCGTGGTGGGCGAGCCCACCGCGCCCGGCAGCCGCAGCGGCGGCGCGGTCAGCATGAAGCGCGAGCGCTGGTTGGCGCGCAGCCACTGCGCGAGCTCCTTCAGGTACCAGAGTTCGCCCAGCGGCAGGCCGAGCTTGAACAGGCAGTGATGGTGCAGCGGCAGCAGCGGATGATTCGGCTGGTCGGCCGGCGCGGGCCGCGCCGGATAGCGCTCCACCGCGTAGTTGTCGGCGATCAGCGCGGCGATGCCCGTATCGGTGATCCAGTTCAGCAGGCGGTCGTCGCGGCCGTCCAGCGCGCAACAGCTGTGATGCAGCACGGCTTCATCCGGCTCGCGCTGCATCGACAGCACCACTTCGGCAAAGCCCGTGCGCAGCAACAGCATGTCGCCGGGTTCCACCTCCACCCGGTCGGCCTCCAGCACGTGCATCAGGTCGTCGTAGCCCACGTTGCGCAAATCCTGGCCAAATGCATTGGCCAGGTCCACCAGCACGCCGCGCCCCTGCATGCCCTTGACGGCGAAGTTCTCGATGCCGAGCGCGCGCGCCTCGCTGTGGTCGTGGCCGCAGGCGTGCGCGGCAAAATGATCGTCCTCCGCGTAGTCCACCGGGCCCACGATGTGCTCGTTGGCCCGGTAGCCGTTGTAGTAGACCCGCTCCGGGCGGCCATCGCCATCCGCATCGAACAGCGCGCCCACGTGGGCGAGCGAGTCCCACTGCGTGGAGTACTGCAGCGACAGCAGCACCTGGTCGTCGCTGATCACGTCGGTGGCGCTTGGGTCGACCTTGGCCAGCGGGAAGTTCACATAGGGTATGTCGTCGCGGAAGGTGGGGCGCAGCACTGGCGGATGGCGGCGCGGGTTGAGCTTGTTGCCGCCGGGATAATCCAGCGGCAGCGACAGGCAGAACGACAGCCCGGCCTGTACCTCGCGCGCGCCCTTGCGCACCTGCTCTGCGCCGATCAGGTTGACGCGGCCAAGCTGGTCGTCGGGGCCGAAGTCGCCCCAGTTGGAACCTTGCGGTCGTTGCTTCCAGCGCATGCTGTCTGTCTCCGGTTACAGGTCGGTCGTGATGGTTCGCCGCGTCTTGCGCGCAGTCGGGGTCTTGGTCGTTGGCGTGGCGCTGGCCATGGTGGCGTTGCGCCGGCGTGCCGCCGCCGAGTTGGGCGCCGGCGGTGTCCAGGCGGCGCAAACGGTTTCGGCTTCGCGGCGCAGCGCGCGCGCGAGCGCCGGCTCGCGCTCACTGATGCGCTCATTGAGCGCGGCAATGCTGATGGCGCCAAGCGGGTAGCCATCCGGGTCCGGCAGCGCGATGGCGATGCCGCCCATGCGTTCCACCACCACATCCAGCAGCACCGCGTAGCCGCGCGCGCGGGTGGCCTCCACCTCGCGCAGCAGCATCGCCGCGCTGATGCGCGGATAGCGCTTGAGCGCGGGTGCGATGGCGTGCAAGGTGGCTTCCACCTCCGCATCGGGCAGTGCCGCCAGCAGCGCCAGGCTGCCTGCGCCGACCCCAAGCGGGCGCCGGCTGCCCACGTCAAGGTAGTTGGCGCGGATCGGGAAAGTGCCGGGGCGCAGTTCCAGGCAGACGGATTCCCAGCCGCTTGGCACTGACAGGATGGTGGTGTCCTCGAAGGCTTGGGCAAGCCGGATCAGCGCCGGCCGCACGCTGGCGCGCGGGTCGATGCGGCGCACGCTGGCCGCGCGCAGCGCCAGCCATTCGGGGCCCAGCGTGAACGCCTTGGTGTCGGGGTCACGCTCGATAAAGCCTTCGGCCGCCAGCGTGTCCAGCAGGCGCAGCGCCGAGGCCTTGTCGACGCCGGCCGCCACGGCCAGGTCGGTCAGGCGCGTATTGCGCGCGTCCGACAGCACGCGCAGCAGCCTGCAGGCCTTCTGGAGGGAGGTAGTCGGTACCGTCACGCGAGCGCACTCCGGAGTCGGCCGGTTTCGAAGAGTGAAACCGGTTTTGGGGTTATAGGCTTCCACGTGTGCCCCGTCATTCTGCACTGCATCAAAGTTTTGCCTGATGAAATTCATGGAAAGCCGCGCCAGTTGGGTGTTCGCGGCGGTTCCCGGAGCGTGAGCCGGGTTGCAATCCCGCAAAAACGGGTAGCCCGATTAGGCTCGCCGGTGCGACTTCCGCTATCCTTGGCGGCGATTCGCCGCGCCAGCACGGCTCGCGACACCCGATTTTTACCTGATGCGATCCCCACGTCCCCAAGGAAACACCATGGTTTGCCGAGCCCGCCGCCTTGCCGCGCTGCTCATCCTGAGCACTGCCGCCGCCCAGGCCGTGCCACCGGCCGCCACAACCGCAGCAACCGCCGCGGCCCCCGCCAACGAACGCTTCCAGGTGGCGGGCCTGGAGAAGCCCGCCAGCATCCTGATCGACCGCTGGGGCGTGCCGCATATCTACGCCAACACGCTCTACGACGCCTTTTATGTACAAGGCTTCATGGCCGCGCGCGACCGCCTGTGGCAGATCGACTTGTGGCGCAAGCGTGGCCTGGGCGAGATGGCCAAGGACTTTGGGCCGGCCTATGTAGAAGGGGACCGCATGGCGCGCGCCGTGCTGTTCCGCGGCGACATGTACCGCGAGTGGCTGGCCTATGGCTCGGATGCCAAGCGCGTGGCGGAGGCGTTCGTGGCCGGCGTGAACGCCTATGTGGCGCAGACGGAGAGCAGGCCGGACTTGCTGCCGCCGGAGTTTCGCGTGCTGAACTACAAGCCCGCGCGCTGGCGTGCGGAAGATATCGTGCGCATCCGCCATCACGGGCTCACGCTCAATTTCATGGGCGAGGTCAATCGCGCGCAGGTCTACTGCCAGGTCAAGCCCGATGCCGCCCGCACTGACTGGGTGCAGCGCGAGCTGGATCCGCCGATCCAGCCCAAGCTGCCGGACGGCCTCGACCCCTGCGCGCTGCCCACGGTCGAGCTGCGCCGCGCCTATGAGCTCGCCACCGCCGCGCCGCGCTTTCCGAAAGAGTGGTGGGCTTCGGCCAAGGCGGAGGGCATCCCGCACGAAGCGTTGTATGCGGTGCTTGACACCAACAGCGACACCGCGCGCAGCCTCGGCTCCAACAACTGGGTGATCTCGGGCTCGCGCACCAGCACCGGCCGGCCCATCCTTGCCAATGACCCGCACCGCGCGCACGGCGCGCCCAGCCTGCGCTACATCAGCCACCTGAACGCACCGGGGATGTCGGTGATCGGAGCCGGGGAGCCGTTCCTGCCGGGGATCTCGATCGGGCACAACGACAACATTGGTTTTGGACTGACCCGCTTCTATATGGACCAGGAGGATCTCTACGTCTACGAGACCAACCCGGCGCAGCCGCATGAATACAAGTACCGCGGCCGTTGGGAACCGATGGAAGCCGTGACTGAGGAGATCGCTGTCAAGGGCGAAGCCGCGCCGCGCAAGATCAGCCTGGAATTCACCCGCCACGGCCCGGTGCTGGTCACCGATGCCAAGGGCAATCGCGCCTACGCGCTGCGCGCGGCCTGGCTGGATCTGGGCATGGCGCCGTACTTCGGCTCCATGGACTACATGCGCTCCCAGAACTGGGACCAGTTCCGCGCCGCGATGAACCGCTGGGGCGCCCCGGGCGAGAACCAGGTCTACGCCGACCGCGAAGGCAACATTGGCTGGATCCCCGGCGGCCTGACCGTCATCCGCCCCAACTGGGATGGCCTCACGCCAGTGCCGGGCGACGGCCGCTACGAGTGGGCGGGCTACCGCAACATGGACGAGCTGCCGTGGGCCTACAACCCGGCCGCCGGCTATGTGGTGACCGCCAACGAGAACAACATCCCGCCCAACCACCCTGCAGCCAAGATGGGCGTGGGCTACGAATGGAGCGACACGGCGCGCGCGCGGCGGCTCAAGAGCCTGGTGGCGGCGAACCCGCATTCCTCGGTGGCGGACAGCATGGCGTGGCAGAACGACACCACCTCGCTGCCGGCGCTGCGCGCGGTGGCGTTGCTGGCCAACGTACGCACCGAGGACGCCCAGGCGCGGCGGGGACTCGACCTGCTGCGCGGCTGGGACGGCAACGAGCGCGCCGACAGCGCGCCGGCGGCGTTGTTCGAAGTCTGGTTCAGCAAGTACCTGCGCCCGGCGGTGGTGCGCGCGGCGCTGTCGCCGGAAGGCGCCAAGCTTGCGGGCTACGGCGATGCCAGCCGCGTGCTGGCGGTGCTGGAAAAGCCCGAGCCGTGGATGCCGGTGGAGCGCCGCAACGAAGTCATCGTGGCCTCGCTCAAGAGCGCCATGGCGGAGGTGGAGCGCAAGCTCGGCCCGGACCCCAAAGCCTGGCAATGGGGCAGGCTGCACACAGCGGTGTTCAATCATCCGCTCGACCCGCTGCTGGACAACGCGGCGCGCCAGCGCTACGACGTCAACGCCGGGCCGATCGGCGGGTCTTCCTTCACGCCGATGAACACGAGCTACCGCAACAGCGACTACCAGCTCACCGCGGGCGCGTCGTTCCGCATGGTGCTGGACGTGGGCAACTGGGATGCCTCGCGCGTGGTCAACGCACCCGGGCAATCCGGCAATCCCACCAGCCCGCACTATCGCGACCTGGCGCAGATGTGGGCCAGGGGCGATTACTTCCCGCTGCTCTACACGCGCAAGGCGGTGGAGAAGGAGACGCGGGAGAAGGTGGAACTGGTGCCGCAGTAAGCCCGCGACGGGCTCGTTCAGCTCGGGCCTGGCTGCAGGCATGTGGCGCGCCGGCCCGCGCTATGACAAACTGGATGGCTATCATCAGCCCGAGCCACCATGGAAACGTTGGTCATTCGCCGAGCCGGCACCGAAGACGCTGCCGCCATCAGCGCGCTTGCCATGAGCGTCGCGCACTATTTCACGATCGAGGCGTCCGGGGCCGGCGCGGAGGACTTTCTCGCCAGCCTCTCGCCGGATGCGATTGCCGGTTATGTCACCAGTCCGCGCTTCCACTATCTGGTTGCCTACCGCGGCGAGCAGCTGGCCGGCATCCTTGCGATGCGGGACGTCAGCCACCTCTTTCACCTGTTCGTCGCTCCACAGATGCATCGGAGCGGCGTTGCCGGATCCCTCTGGCAAGCCGCCAGCCAGGCCGCGATCGCCAGCGGCGAGGTGCGTGAATTCACCGTCAATTCGAGCCCGTTCGCAACCGTGGTGTACGAGCGCTTCGGCTTCCAGGCCATCGGCCCTCGCGCACAGACGAAAGGCATCGCCTATGTGCCGATGCGCCTGGCGCTCGAGGACGCCAGGGGCTAGCCCACGTACCAGAGAATGCTGACAAACTGGCAGGCGCTGCCGGCCAGCACGAACAGGTGCCAGATGCCGTGGAAGTGCCGCACCTTCTCGTCGAACAGGAAGAACCCGATGCCGGCCGTATAGAGCGCACCGCCCGCCACCAGCCAGTACAGGCCGGCAGCCGGTAGCGCCGCCACCAGCGGGCCAAAGGCAAACAGCACCAGCCAGCCCATCAGTACATAGATCAGCAGCGAGAACACGCGGGTGCGGTGGCCAATCAACAGCTCCTGCGCGATGCCGATCACCGCCAGTCCCCAGTTCACCCCGAACAGCGTCCAGCCCCAGGGCCCGCGCAGCGTGACCAGCGCGAAGGGCGTGTAGCTGCCGGCGATCAGCAGGTAGATGGCGCAGTAATCGAGCCGCCGCAGGATGTCCTTGGGGCGGCCGCGCAGGCTGTGATAGAGCGTGGAGATGGTGTAGAGGAAGACCAGCGTGGCGCCGTAGACGATGGAGCTGACGACCTTCCAGGCGTCGTGGTAAAGGGCAGAGCTGGTGATAAGGACTGCTGTGCCGGCCGCGGCCAGGACGGCGCCCGCCAGATGGCTGTAGCCGTTGAAACGTTCTCCACGGTACATGTTGTTCATTCTCCTGTAGTGGTCGCTGGTAGGGGCGATTGCAGGGGGCTTTGTTGCGGTGCGTTATCGGGGTATTTTTGCATGGAATTCGAAGGGGCGTGGAAAGTGGGCCGTCGGGGCCTGCCGATGGGGCTCCCCGGGATGGCATAACCATCTGCAAAACCATTCGTTCCCGGCCTGGGTTCCCACCGCTATCGTCTCGCCATCCAACCCTTAGCGAGACTCCCCATGCGTATCCCTTCGCCGCTGTTCAAGGCTGCCCTGACGCTGCTCACCGGCCTCACCGTACTCGCTTCGAGCCCCGCCATGGCTGACCGCCTGGATGACATCAAGAAGGCTGGCGTGCTGCGCGTGGGCGTGTTCGACGCGAACCCGCCGTTCGGCTTTGTCGAGGCCGGCAGTACCACCCCTGTTGGCCTCGACGTGGACTACGCGGCCGAGATCGCCAAGCGGCTGGGCGTCAAGCCTGAGTTCCGCGCGACCAACCCGGCTAACCGCATTGCCCTGCTGGCATCGCAGAAGGTAGACATCGTTGCCGCCAATTTCACCATCACCGATGAGCGCCGCCAGCAGATCGGCTTCTCCACGCCGTACTTCGCCAGCGGCTTGCAGTTCATCGCCAGGAAGGGCGCGCTTAAGCAGCCGGACGACCTGAAGGCCTGGCGCCTCGGCGTGGACAAGGGCACCACGCAGGAGACCACGCTGCGGCAGAAGTATCCGGACGCGCGCGTGATTGCGTATGACGATTCCCCGCTGGCGCTGACCGCGCTGCGCAGCGGCGCGATCCAGGCGTTTGCGCAGGATGGCGCCAAGCTGGGTGCGTTGCTGGCGACGTTGCCCAACAAGGATCAGTTCGAGATTTCGTCGTTCACGCTGACGCGTGAGTACATGGGCGTGGGCGTTCCCAAGGGCGAGGACCGGCTGACCGCGGAGATCGATCGCATCCTGGCGGAGCTGGAGAAGAACGGCACGGCGGCGCGCATCTACGACAAGTGGTTCGGGCCGAAGAGCACGGCGCCGCTGGCGCGGGATTTCACGATTGGCAGCGCGCTGAAGTGAGGATGGCTTTCTTCTTTCCCGGCAAGGGCTAGCCATGCAGGGACCAGCGATCCTGCTGCAGTCGCTGCCGGCAAAGTACGTCGGCTGGATCGCCGCCGGCTTTGGCCTGACCGTGGCATTGTCGGTGACGGTGTTTGTGCTTGGCTGCGCGATTGCCGCCGGCTGGCTGGTGCTCGCGCGTAGCCCGATCATGCCGCTGCGCCTGGCGGCGCGCGGCGCCGTTGGTTTCCTGCGCCGCACGCCGTTGCTGGTGCAGTTGTTCTTCTGGTATTTCGGCGCGGCGCAGCTGCTGGGCGAGGGCGCCATCGGCGCGCTGTATGACTGGCAGGGATGGCGCATCGGCGGCTTGCACGTGCCCGCGCCTTCGCTGGAGGCGCTTGCGAGCCTGGCCGGCATCGGCCTTTACGCCAGCGCTTTTTATGCGCGCGAGTTCGAGGCGGGCCTTGCCAACGTGCCGGCAGGCCAGGGCGCGGCGGCGCTGGCGCTGGGCTTTACGCCCGCCGCCGCATTCTGGCGCGTGGTGCTGCCGCAGGCGCTGCGCGTTGCCGCGCGGCCGATGGTGGGGCAGTTCTGCCAGACCATCAAGAACACTTCGCTGGCGATGGCGATCGGCTTTGCGGAGATGTCCTACACCGCCCGGCAAGTGGAAACCGACAGCCTGATGACCTTCCAGGCCTTCGGCCTGGCCACGCTGCTTTACGTCGCGCTGATCCTGTTGTTGCAGGCGGCGGCGCCGGTGCTGCTGCGCCGCCTGGGATGGACGGAGGCAGCGCGTGCCTGATGCCGATCTCTCCGGCTGGGCCGTCGTGCTCAAGCAGTTGCCCTATCTGTTGGCTGGCACGTTCCCCAACGGTCCCCTGGCGGGCGCCGCGCTGACCTTGTGGATGGCGCTGCTGGCCTGCGCGGGTGCCACCGTGCTGGGCATTGGCGTTGCCGTGCTGCTTGACCTGGCGCCGGCACCGCTGGCGCGTGCCGTGCGCGCGTTGCTGGCCTGCCTGCGCGCGATTCCCGTGTTGATGCTGATCTTCTGGGCTTACTTCCTGTTGCCGATGCTGGCGGGCGTTCACGTGGGTGAGGTGCAGACCGTGGTGCTGGCGCTCGCGCTGATCGGCGCAGCCTACATCGCGCAGGTCATGGCGGCGGGCTTCGACGCGATTGGGCGCGGCCAGCGCAATGCGGCGCTGGCGCTCGGCATGACGCCGTTGCAGGCACTCTGGCAGGTGGTGTTGCCGCAGACGCTGCGCGCCATGCTGCCGTCGCTGGGCAATGTGTGGGTGTCGCTGGCCAAGGATACGTCGCTGGCCTATATCGTGGGCGTGGTGGAGTTGTCGACCGCGGCAACGCAGGTCAACGGGCGCAGCGTGGGCTATGCGGCGCAGGTGTTCCTTGCCGTCGCGTTGCTCTACTTCCTGATTTGCCTGGCGATCGAGAGCGTGGCGGCGCTGGCCTGCCGTATGACGCAGCGGCAGGCCGCCGTCTCCGCGCGGCGAGGCCTGCCCGAGGCGCATGCGCTTCCACCTGTCCGGCCAAGGCCCGGGGCCGGCATGTAGCGATCGGGCCCCGCTAGCTGCGGTGCGCTTCATCGTGCCGGTGTTACGTCCGCGCTTTGCGCCACGGCGGCCGTGTGCTCCGACCATCCTCCGCCAAGCGCCTTGTACAGTGCGACACGGCTGGTCAGGCGGGCCAGCCGGATGGTGGCCAGGGTTTGCTGCGCGGTATAGAGCTGGCGCTGGGCATCGAAGACGGCAAAATAGTCGTCCACGCCATTCTTGAACCGCATCTCCGACAGGCGCTGGGTTTCGCTGGCTTCCTTGACCAGGGTTTCCTGCGCGGCGGCCTCCCGGTCATAGGTCCCGCGCGCGGCCAGGCCGTCTGCCACTTCGCGAAAGGCCGTCTGGATAGTCTTTTCGTAGGCGGCAATATTGATGTCCTTCTGCACCTTGGAGGCATCGAGCCTGGCCTGGTTGTTGCCGGCATTGAAGATCGGCAGGGTGATCTGCGGCGCGAAGGTCCACGCGCCCATGCCTGCGGAGAACAGCCCTGCCAGATTGGTGCTGGCCGAGCCAACCGCGCCGGTCAGCGAGATGGTCGGGAAGAAGGCCGCCCGCGCGGCGCCGATGTCGGCGTTGGAGGCTTTCAGGCGGTGCTCGGCGGCCATGATGTCGGGCCTTTGCTGCAGCAACGCCGAAGGTAGGCCGGCAGGCAGCTCGGCAACGAGGCTTGTCGACTCGAAGGGCTCGGGCGGTGGCAGGTCTTGCGGCAGCGGGCCGCCGATCAGCAGGCTGATGGCATTCTCGTCCTGCGCGACCTGCCGCGTGTATTGCTCCACGCCCACGCGCGCGGTCTGCACCTGGGTCTCGGCGCGGTGCAGGTCCAGCTGTGCCATGGCGCCCGCGCGCTTGCCGCGCCCGATCATCTCGGCGGCAGCTTGCTGGCTCTTCAGCGTGTCCTCCGAGATTTGCAGCAGCACCTGGTCGGCGCGCCAGGTCAGGTAGGCGCTGGCGACTTCGGCGACCAGGCTGATATGGGCGCTGCGGCGCGCTTCCTCCGTGGCGAGATATTGTTCGAGTGCCTCGTGCTTGAGGCTGCGCACGCGTCCGAAGAAGTCCAGCTCGAACGCGTTGAATCCCACGCCCGCGCTGTACTGCGTGATGACCGCCGGCTGCCCGGGCGCGCGCAGTTCGCTGGGCACGCGCTGGCTGAGCACGCCCGCGCTGGCACCGATCGCGGGGAACTGCGCGGCGCGCTGGATACGGTACTGGGCGCGTGCCTGTTCAATGGCGAGCGTGGCCACGCGCAGATCGCGGTTGTTGGCCAGCGCCAGTTCGATCAGGCGCCGCAGGCGCGCATCGACGAAAAAGTCCTGCCAGCCCAGGTCGGCCGCCGCTGTGCTGGTTTCGGCCGCTGCCGGCGTGCCGGCAGCGTAGGCCGGGCCGGTGGGCCAGGCCTCTGGCACTGGCTGCGCGGGGCGCTGGTATGTTGGCTCGAGGGTGCATGCGGCCAGCGCAAGCGGCAGGGCCATGCCGAGAATGCGCAGCATAGGGGCGAGAGTCTTGTGCATGGGATTCATCCGGAAAAGGCGCGCCACACGAGCCGCGAAATGGCCAGCCGGGGATTGCCCTGGCTGGCGACGTTGTGGGTGGGCTCGCTGAAGAGCAACCGTATCAAACGGTGGCGCGTCGCCATGTCCAGATGCAGGGCGAGCCCAAGCAGCTTGCCCTGGCGGCGCGCGATCCGGCATGGCACCCAGCCGGTCGCCTCCATCCAGACCGCGCCCTCGGCGCCGACCGGAATCGCCGCCGCCATCGCGCTGGTAATGGCGACGCCATTGCAGGACAGGTTCACGGTAGTGGCGGTGTACTCGTGCCCGCCGCAAGCTGCCTTGCCGTTGATCCGCAGCAGGGCTCGCTCCCGGTAGGGGAAGCGTTCCTCCTTGCGCGGCCGTGGCAGTTCCACGCAGACCAGCAGCGAGGTAAGGTAGAGCACCATCGACACGGCGGTCCACGCGATGTTGAAGACGAGTCCCGAGGCTGCCGCGTCGGCGGCCACCGCGCGCGCCAGGCCCATGCCCGAGAGCAAGATCAGGCAGCCGTAGAGCGTGGCGAACTTCCCGTGGATCACCAGCTTGCTGCGATCCAGCCCCTTGTTGGTGACCTTGAAAGGACGCCCGAACGGCTTGAAGAACGCGCTGACCAGCGTCGCGCTGACCGCCAGCGCGGATACGATCTGCGTGACTTCAGTAAAGATGGGCAGTGCGCGCGAGCCGGTTACCCAGATGCTGTAGGCCCAGTAAAGCAGCAGCGCCGGCACGCCATAGGCAAGGAACTGCATCGGTTCGCCGTACAGCGTCGGCACGTCGAAGTACCAATTCAACAGTGGCCCGGCCAGCAGCATGAGCGTGAAAGGGCGGCTCAGCCAGTGCAGCAGGCCGTGCACGTAATGCACGCGCTGGCCCAGCGTGTAGCCGCGTCCGCGCAGCGGCCCGTCGGCCGTGAGCGCCACCTGGATCGTGCCCAGTCCCCACCGGCTGCGCTGGCTGATGTACTCGGGCAGGCCTTCGGCGGACAGGCCCACGCTCAAGCGTTCGTTGAGCCAGCGCGTGACATAGCCGTGGGGCATCAGGCGATACGTCAGGTGGATATCCTCCGTGACCGTGCCGGTCGGGAAGCCGCCGATCAAGCCTAGTGCCTCGCGCCGGACCACGAACGACGTACCGATGCAAAAGGCGGTGCCCCAGGCGTCCTTGGCGGGCTGCATCACATCGAAGAAGGCCCGCTGCTCGTCGACCCAGCATTCGGTCGAGCGCAGGTTGTACTGGATCGGGTCCGCGTTGTAGTAGAACTGCGGCGTCTGCACTACGCCGACCTTGGGGTCGGCGAACAGGCCGATGGTACGCATGAGGATGTTCTTGTTCGGGGCGAAGTCGGCGTCGAGCACCATGATGTAGGGTGCGCCGCCGCCATGCTCCGCACGGGCGCTATGCTGCAGGCCATTGTTGAGGTTGCCCGCCTTGGCATGCGTGTTGTCGGGACGCGTGACGTAGTTGGCGCCGACCTGCGCGCAGAACGCCTTCAGCCAGTCGCGCCGGGTGTCGTCGAGTACCCACACGCGAAAATCCGGATAGTCGATCGCCAGCGCGGCAACAATGGTCTTCTCCAGAATTTCCAGTCCTTCGTTGTAGGTTGCGATGAAGATATCGACGCGGGGCACCGAGCGGCTGCGCCGCAGCGCTGCCTCGCCTGCATCGGCCGCTGGCGCGTGGTTGCTGCCGCGCGTCAGCGTGACGATGGAGATCACGGTGTACGCGATCGTCATGATCTCGAACCCGAAGAAGGCATGTGCCCACAGGCTCGGGAAGGTCATTTGCCATTCGGGCAGCGTCTGGGTCCAGCGCCAGGCGAGGTAGACGAGCAGCAGGGTCGCGGTGATGGCACCGAACACGCAACGGTCAGAGTCCCGGGCGCGGTCTGCCCGCATGCAAAGCCAGGCGAGCAGCAGTGTGGCGGCGTTGATGAGGAGCAGCGCCCTGCCATCGAGGAAGAATGCAAACATCGTTACTCCTTGGACGGAGAGGCGGAAATGGCGCTGGTGCAAGCGGCATCGACACATCCGGAAGGACGGAAGGGGTTCCAGCCTGCGGCGGCCAGCACCGCCCATGCGGTCGCGCCGAGGTGGGGCAGGTGGTAGTAGTAGAAGTCCTCCGTGGTGGAGGTCGGCCCGATCGAGAGGCCGGTGCGGATGCGTTGTTCCGGCGTGGCGTAAAGCAGGCCGGAGGGCGCGCGCTGTGACAGCAGCAGTGGCCAGAGCGATGAGGCATCCTGCACGCGGCTGCTGGCGCGCAGCACCAGCGCGGCCTGCCCCGTGCCTTCGGTCCAGACGCCGTCGGGGTTGCCGTTGAAGCCGTAGCCGCCCTTGACGCCATGACGCTCGCGGGTCCAGTCCAGGCCCCTGCGCCAGTCCGCGGGCGCGTCTGGCACGGCGATCAGCGGCCATAACACCGCATCGAGAGCGGAGGGGCCGCTATTGAGCGAGCGGCCATCGTCGCGCGTGCCGATCACGAAGCGGCCTTCGCGCGGCTGCCACATCGCCTCGACGAAGCCGCGCGCGCGCCGCGCCGCCACCGGCCAGCGCGGATCGTTGCTGAGGCGGGCCAGCCAGCTGAACGCGGCATAGGCATCGACGTTGTGCTCGGTGGATTTCCAGGACTGGCGGGTGGGGCTGGGTTCCTCGCCGAAGTAGCCGCCGATGAAGCCGCCCGGGGGACCGGCATCGAAGAGCGTGGCGTCGACCCAGCCCATCAGCGCCGCGGCACTGTCGAGATAGCGGCGTTCGTGGGTGCTGTCGTAGACGGCCAGCAGCATCAGCGCGGCCCACGCCACATTGCCTGTGGCTGTGCCGGCCTGGTACGCGTCCTCGAACCAGCGCTGGCTCGGCGCGTCCCACCAGCCGGGCAGGGGCGCGGGGCCCGCCGGCAGGGCGCCGGCGCGGTAGGCATTGCGCAGCCGGTTATCGTGGTAGTGACGATCGCGCGCGCTGGCAGCAACCATGGCGTCCGCTATGCGGCGCGCATCGCCAACGCGGCGGCAGGCCACCAGCGCGATGCCGGCGAGCGCGTTGTCATAGACGAACGCCGCTTGCTGCAAGGCGGGTGCGAGCGGACCCTGCCCCGGTGCAGGCTCGTAGCTGCCGAGCATCACCGGGCCCTGGCCTGGCACCGCCGCGACCCGCGCGGCAATGGCCTGGCAGGCGCCTGCCAGCAACTGCTCGCGCGCTTGCGCTGGGGGCGCCTGGGCGGCAGCGGGCGGCGCCAGGATCGTGGCCAGGCCGGTCATGCCGGCCAGCAGCGGCGGCAGCATTCGGCGGCGTAAGGTGAGTAAAGTGGATAAGGTGGGTAAGGTCCGGTTCATGGCGATCTCCTGCCTTGCGTCGGATTCGCTGCCGTCAGATCAGCGCGCGCATATGGCCCCACCAGGGCTGGTCGAGGCTGACCTTGGCCCAGCGGCCCAGCGCACAGCGATCCGCCGCCGCGCCGGCGCTCTGCTGGGGCAACGCCGGCAAGCGCTTGTCCAGTTTGGCGATCAGGTAGATCTCGTTTTTCTCGATGGGCGGGAACGGCACGAAGTAGCGCGCCTGCTCGCCATCTGGAGCGCGCGGCAGGATTTCAGCAACCTTGCCGGCCAACGGCGCGGCCACGCCATCCACGCGCACCGTCACCTTGGTGCCGGGCAACAGGTCGTTGCTGAGGCTGCGGGGGAACACGGCCACCACCCGGGGTTGCGCGCAATTGGTACTGCGCAGCAAAGTCGCGCCGGCCGCGACGCGCGTGCCGGGTGGTGCCAGCACGTCCTGGACCATGCCGGAATCGTAGGCTTTGATATCCAGGTTGGACATGCGTTGGACGCGCTGCTCTTCCTGCGCGATCAGGGAGTCAACCGACTTGCCATACTGCTCAAGCTGGGTCAGCTCCGCTTTGAGCTGGGTGATCTCCGCGCTCAGTTCGTCGTGCCGCTGCGCCAGCGTGGAGACCGCGCCATCGGTGCTGGAGAGGTACACCTTGCCCTTGGCTGCCTGGCTGTTGCTAAGCGCGTTGTCGAGCTCGGCGCGGATCGCTTCCTTGGAGTTCGACAGGATCGACAACTGGTATCGGGAGGCGTTTGTGTAGGCCTCGCTGACCGCGCCCGCCCATTGCATGGCCTGGTTGCGGTTCACCACGTCTTCCTGCTGGTCCACCTGTTCCTTGGCCATTGCCATGCGGGCCTGGATGCCGCGGATCTTGGCGGCGTGCTCGGCTTGTGCGGCTGCCTGGTATTTCTTGGTCTCCTGGTCGGTTGCATCGAGGCGGGCCTGATCGCCTTCGAGCTTGGCTTTGGCCGCATCGTAGCGCTGCTGGTTGTCCAGCTTCTTGCCCGTCAGTTCCACCAGCAAGGCGCGGTCGATATTCTGGTTCTGCACGCTCATCAGCGTGTCTCCCGGTGCAAATGAGGCGCCCACCGAAATCCGCTGGCCTGCCACCACGCCTTCGACCGGCGTGGTGACCAGGTTGACCGGTCCATCGACCACGGCGCGTTCCGACGAGCGCGTAAACACGGGGGGGAACATCACGGCCAAGATCACCCAGACGATAAAGGCGGCTACGCCGTAACTGGTCAGGCGAGGCACCACATGCCAGAGGGGGCGTTTGCTCAGCTCGCGGCTGCCTCTCGCAGGCGCCAGATGGTCTGTGCGCAAGTCCGGCAGGTGCGTGGCCGGGGGACGGCTTTGTTCGATTTTGTCGCTCATGGCATCCTCACTGGCAAGTTTGCGCGATCGGGTTCGCAAAACGAGCGGCAAGCCGTTGGCACCGGGCGTGTCGGCAAGACGCACGTTCCCTGTAAAGCAAGTCCCCCAATTTTTCTTCCGCGATGCGTTGTTTCACGGCCCAGCCGGGCCGCTTGCGCATCTGTGTGTGGACCAGGACATGCCGGGTCCGTTGATCTGCCCGCGCTCCGGCTGAGCACAGGAGCGGGGCGAATGCGTATGGCCCGAGGGCCATCGACGATACTCGCGGATGTGCAGGACTCGGGTTCGCTGCACGGTGGCGAGTAAATGAAGGCTAGCCAAGAAGCGGCGCTAGTGCTGTAAGAATGTGTAAGAGCAGGATGTCACACCGTTGAAATCAATGGCATCCGATACCCCCATTTCCCACGCGGGCAGAGACCTGGCTTTCACATGCGCATGGGCACATTTTCGGAGGGTGAGGCATTCCCCGCGGCCTCTGCAGACATTGTTTCTTCTCATCGCGCGATGGCCTGTGCGCCATGCTCGCCACTTGATCGCTTGCCGCCCGGCGGGGCGGGCAATGGGTGTTTTCTGTCTTCTGTTTGCAACACGCACTGTGAAGAAGCAGCGCGCATGAAAAAAGGCCGGCGCAGGGCCGGCCTCTCGATCATGCCACGGCGACGAATACACGCCATGGCACTCGGCAATTCAGCACATCAACATCAACGTGCGCTTGCGTCCGCGTACACGCGCTCACCTGCCACCCACGTCTGCGTCACACGGGTCTTCCAGATCTCGGCCGGCGCCACCTTGAACAGGTCCTGGTCGATCAGGATGAAGTCGGCCCACTTGCCCGGCTCCAGCGAGCCCAGCGTCTTCTCCTGGTGCTCCGCGTAAGCAGCGTCCAGCGTGAAGGCGCGGAAGGCCTGGGTCAGGGTCATGGCTTCCTCCGGATGCCAGCCCTTGATCGGGCGGCCTTCGTGGTCGGTACGCGTGACCGCCGCATGCAGGCCGTAGAAGGGGTTGGCGGATTCCACCGGGAAGTCCGAGCCGCCGGCAATCACGGTGCCTTGCTTGAGCATGGTCTGCCAGGCGTAGGCGCCCTTGATGCGTTCCTTGCCGATGCGGTCCTCAGCCATGTTCATGTCGCTGGTGGCATGGGTGGGTTGCATCGAAGCGATCAGGTCGAGCTGCTTGAAGCGCGGGATGTCCGGCAGCGCAACCACCTGGGCGTGCTCGATGCGGTTGCGCAGTTCGCGGCCGCCGACTTCCTTGTAGGCGACCTCAATCGCGTCCAGCACCTGGTGGTTGGTGGCGTCGCCGATGGCGTGCACGTTGACCTGGTAGCCGGCCTTGATCGCCATCTTGACGCTCGCCTGCATGGCCGCGTCGCTCATGAACAGCAGGCCGCTGTGCACGTGGTCATCCGAGTACGGCGCCATCAGCGCCGCGCCACGGCTGCCGAGTGCGCCGTCGCCGTACAGCTTGACCGCGCGCAGGTAGTAGCGGTCGTTGCCGTAGCCGGAGAGCGGGCCCTTGGCGCAGAGCGCCTTGAAGTCGTCGCCGGTGTCGCGGATCATGCCGTAGATGCGCGTGGTCAGCTTGCCCTGGTCGGCGAACTCGCGGTAGATGCGGTCTTCCTGCGCGGTCACGCCGGCGTCGCCCGCGGCGGTCAGGCCGAGCGCGTTCATGTGCGCCAGCGCGGCGGCCAGCGCGGCGCGGCGGTCGTCGTCCGAGTACGGCGGGATCACGTTGTTGACCAGCGCCATGGCCTTGTCGACCAGCACGCCGGTGGGGTTGCCGTTGGCGTCGCGCTCGATGCGCCCGCCCGCCGGGTCCTTGGTGTCGCGCGTGATGCCGGCGGCTTGCATGGCCTTGGTGTTCAGCCAGGCGGCGTGGCCGTCCACGCGCACCAGGCGCACCGGGCGGTCCGATACGGCGGCGTCCAGCTCGGCGGCGGTGGGGAAGCGGCCCAGCTTCCAGTTGACCTGGTTCCAGCCGTAGCCCAGCAGCCATTTGCGCTGCGGGTTCTTGTCGCCGTAGGCGCGGATCATGCCCTGCGCTTCGGCCAGGTCCTTGGTGCCCGACAGCGAGATCTCGGTGGTCTTGAAGCCCAGGCGGAACACGTGGCCGTGGGCGTCGATCAGGCCCGGAAGCAGGGTCTTGCCCTGGCCGTCGATGCGCCTGGCATCGGGGTACTGCGCGCGCAGCGCGGTGGCGTCGCCGGTGGCCAGCACCTTGCCCTGGTCGAACACCAGGCCGGAAAAGCTGGCGACCTGGTCGTTCTTCAAGGTGTAGCCCTGCACGGATTCGATCAGCGTAGGCGCGGCGTGGGCCGACATCGTGAAGCCGACGGCCACTGCCAGCAGGCTCTTGTGGATCGCGTGTTTCAAGTCAACTCTCCTTGTTGTTGTCGTACTGCGGCTGTAGTACAGCGCTTTGGTTTTCTTATGTGTTCTCAGGATGCTTACTGCTTACTGCTCTTTATTCGCCGGTCGCCGTGGCGGGAAAGACGGAACCGGTTGCCTGCGTGCCGCGGGCCGGCGGCAGCGGCGGAAATTGCATGTCCGCGTAGCGCACGAAGCGCGTCTTGCGTACGAGGCGGTAGCCTAGCCAGATGGCGAGGAAGATCGGGATGCCGATATAGGTGGCGGTCACTGCCACCCAGTCGATCTTGCCGTCCATGAAGGCCTGGTAGTTCTGGCCCAGCGTGACGATCAGGCACAGCGCAAAGGCAAAGATCGGGCCGTACGGGAAGAAAGGCGAGCGATACGGCAGGCGGGAAAGGTCCAGCCCTTGCGCGACAAAGCCGCGGCGGAAGCGGTAATGGCTGATGGCGATGCCGAGCCAGGCGATGAAGCCGGTCATGCCCGACAGGTTCAGCAGCCACAGGTAGACGGACTTGCTCTCGAACATGGAGGTCAGGAAGCACAGCGCGCCCACCGCGGTGGTGGCCAGCAGTGCCGCCAGCGGCACGCCGTTGCGCGTGAGGCGTGCGAAGATGCGCGGGGCGCGGCCTTCGGTCGCCAGGTTGTAGAGCATGCGGGTGGAGGCGTACATGCCGGAGTTGCCGGCCGACAGCACGGCGGTCAGGATCACCGCGTTCATCACTCCGGCGGCAAATGCCAGTCCCGCATGGCGGAACACCAGCGTGAACGGGCTCACGCCCACCGTTTCCACATCGCTCTTGAGCAGGCTGGAATCGGTGTAGGGAATCAGGATGCCGATGATCAGGATCGCCAGCACGTAGAACAGCAGGATGCGCCAGAACACCTGGCGCACGGCGCGCGGGATGTTCTTGGCGGGATCGGCCGATTCACCGGCGGCCACGCCGATCAGCTCGGTGCCCTGGAAGGAAAAGCCCGCGATCATGGCCACGCCGATCATCGCCGGCAGGCCGCCGACGAAGGGCGCGTCGCCTGCCGTCAGGTTCACCAGCCCGGCCGGCACGCCGCCCGTATCGCCGCGCAGGATGCCGAAGATCATCAGCACGCCGATGACGATAAACGCGATCACCGTCACCACCTTGACCAGCGCGAACCAGTATTCGGCCTCGCCAAAGCCGCGCACGGAGATGGCATTGAGCAGGAACATCAGCGTGAGGAACAAGGCGCTCCACAGCAGCCCGGGCGTATCCGGAAACCAGTACTGCATCACCAGCTGCGCCGCAGCCAGTTCCACGGCGATGGTCACCGCCCAGTTGTACCAGTAGTTCCAGCCCAGCGCGAAGCCGAAGCCTTCCTCCACGTAGAGCGCGCCGTAGGTGGCGAACGATCCCGACACCGGCATGTACGCCGCCAGCTCGCCCAGGCTGGTCATCAGGAAGTACACCATGGCGCCGATCAGGATGTAGGCCGCCAGCGCGCCGCCCGGGCCGGCCTGCGCGATGGTGGCGCCGGAGGCCACGAACAGCCCGGTGCCGATCGAGCCGCCGATGGCGATCATGGTGAGATGGCGCGCGCGCAAGGTGCGGCGCAGGGCGGGTGGTGGAGGGTGGGGTGCGGGTTGCTGGCTGGTCATGGATAAGAGGAATTGGAGCGCGGAAGCAGGATGTGCCGGCGTGGCCCGCATTGACTGGCGCTGCCGGCATCCGACCGGGCCCGGCCAGCACAAGGCAGGATGCACGGCAGTACATTTACCGGCTGGTACATTGGGCGGCATCATAAGAGAAAAAGCCGCCTGGGGAAAGGCGCGGGGCGGGGCTGCGGCGGGTTTTGCCCTGGTTGCGGTGCGGCATGGCTAGAATCTGGGGTTTGCATCCTCGCGGTATCCGGACCGATCCTCATGAACCTGCCCTTCAACGACAGCTATCTTCTACACATCGCGCTTAGCGTCGGCATCGTGCTGGCCGGCATGCTGGCAGTGAAGTTCATCAACCGCTTTTTCCAGGCCCGCCAGCAGGGGGACAAGGACAACCGCGGCAGCTATCGCACCTGGACCGTGGCCTCGCGCAATGCGGTTGCCGCGGTGGTGTTCCTGCTGCTGCTGGGCATCTGGGTGTCCGAGCTCAAGAGCGTGGCGATCTCGCTGACCGCCTTCGCGGTGGCCCTGGTGATCGGCGGCAAGGAACTGGTGATGTGTTTCCTTGGCGCCTTCCTGCGCATGATGGCGCGCCCCTTCCAGCTTGGCGATATCGTCGAGATTGGCCCGCATTCCGGCGAGGTGGTGGACATGGACGCGCTCACCACCACGCTGGTGGAAATTGCCGGGGCGCGCCAGTTCACTGGTTCCACGGTGCAGATTCCCAACAGCATGTTGCTGACAGTCGCCGTGCGCAACCACTCCCAGGCGGGCAAGTACACCCTGGACACGCTGCGCATTCCGTTGCCGGAGAAGAGCGACCCGGACCGCGTCGAGGCCGACCTGATCGCGATCACGGAAGAGGTGTGCGCCGGCTTCCTGGCCGAGGCCCGGCACAGCCTGGAGGAATACGGCGGCTCGCGCTTTCTCGATCTCTCGCAGTTCGAGCCGCGCGTGATGTTCGAAGCCATGGCGGCGGACCGGCTCGATGCGCTGGTGCGGTTCCCGGTGCCGGTGGGCTCGCGGCTGTCGATTGCGCAGCAGATCCTGCGCAAGTACCACCAGCGGCGCAATGCGGAACCGGCCGCTGCTGCTGCTGCTGCTGCTGCGGAGCCGGCGCCCGCGCAACAGGACAAGGCGGCGTCGCATTCCTGATCCTCGGGCGCGTGGCCGGGCGGCAGGCCGGGGGCGGGCGCTGTTTTATGGCTTCACTGAACGGCGTTTCGGTTGTATGGTAGCCGTGCCGCCGCCGTTGCCGGGGACGGGAATCTTAGCGAATTGTGCCGAACAAGATCGAACAACGAGGAGACCCATGAAAGCCGCTGTCCTGCATCAACCCAAGACCCCGCTGGTGATCGAAGACGTCGCCATTGGCAAGCCGGGCCCGCACGAGGTGCTGCTGCGCACGGCGGCGGTGGGCGTTTGCCACTCGGACCTGCATTTTCTAGATGGCGCCTATCCCTTCCCGATGCCGGTGGTGCTTGGGCACGAGGCGGCCGGCGTGGTCGAGCAGGTGGGTTCCGAAGTGCGCACGGTCAAGCCCGGCGATCACGTGATCACTTGCCTGTCGGCCTATTGCGGCCATTGCGAGCACTGCCTGACCGGCCACCTGTCGCTGTGCGTGGAGCCGGACACCAAGCGCCGCGAGGGCGAGGAGCCGCGCCTGCTGGCGGGCAAGGGCGGGCCGATGAACCAGTTCCTGAACCTGTCGGCCTTTGCCGAGCAGATGCTGATCCACGAGCACGCGCTGGTGGCCATCCGCCGCGATATGCCGCTGGACCGCGCCGCGCTGATCGGCTGCGCGGTGACCACCGGCATGGGCGCGGTCATCCACACCGCGCGCGTGAGCCCGGGCGAGACCGTGGCGGTGATCGGCTGCGGCGGCATCGGGCTGGCCACCATCAACAGCGCGGCCATTGCCGGCGCGGGCCGCATCATCGCGATCGACCGGGTGCCTGGCAAGCTGGAGCTTGCCAGGCAATTCGGCGCGACCGATGTGATCAACGCGGCTGACGTGGATGCGGTGGAAGCCGTGCGGGAGCTGACCCGTGGCGGCGTGCACCATGCGTTCGAAGCCATCGGCCTGAAGCAGACCGCCGAGCAAGCCTTCTCCATGCTGCGTCGCGGCGGCACCGCCACGGTGATCGGCATGATCGCGCCAGGCGTGAAGATCGAGATCAAGGGCACGGACTTCCTGGCCGAGAAGCGCATCCAAGGCTCAATGATGGGCTCCAACCGCTTCCCGGTGGACATGCCGCGGCTGGTCGATTTCTACCTGTCGGGCAAGCTCAAGCTGGACGAGCTGATCTCGCGCCGCATGCCGCTGGAGAACATCAACGAGGCCTTTGACGAACTGCGCCGCGGTGAACTGGCGCGCTCCGTGATCATGTTCGAGCACTGAAGCCCTGCGGCGGCCTGGGCCGCCGTTTTCCCCGCCACGCCGGCGCGCGCTCGCAACAGGCCGGCACTGGTGCTTGGCTTCATGGCAAAAGCTCCTCCCGCTCTCCGTGCGGGAAATTCGCCACAGATCGGGGACAAACGCACCAGAAGCCTGTGGGGCCGGGTGGCTATCCGGCTATGCCAGCGGCCGGCCCGGCGTGGCCGACGCCGCTGCCTCGGCCGCCCGCCGCACAGCTTCCGGGTAGCGCACCGTGAAGATGACGGCGCCGGCGAACGCAGCCACCGTCGCCGCCACGTCGACCCACAACGGGATGGTGCTGACATATTCCGCCGCCGCGTCGGCGGCTACCATCACCGCCAGCGCGGCGGCCCACGCCAGCGTGATATGTCGGTTCACCGCCAGGAAGCGCGGCGATTCCCAGTATTCCTTGGGCACCTGTTCGCGGGCATATTGCAGCGTGAACGGGCGTCCGATCGCCAGCGAGACCAGCACGATCGCCAGCAGGCCTGCATCCACCGCGAGCCGCACCGTGGCCACCGTCCATTGCGGCGCGGCGCTGACCGTATAGAGCAACAGCAGCGCGAACAGGGCCAGGCTGCCCAGCTCCAGCACCTTGAGCGATTCGCCGCGCCGCCACATGCGCAGGCACAGCAACAGCGAGACCACGAAGGCCGCGGCCAGGCCGGCCAGCGGCGAGATGCACCGCATGGCGATAAAAAAGGCGACGAACGGGGCAAAGCCAATCAGTATTCCCATGCTGCTCTCCTTGGGTTGGTTGCGGCCCGGACCAAGCCCGGTCGCCAGGCAGTGGATGTCGATGCGTGTCTTGTTGCGGGATCAGTCCGCGCCGCACCAGTTGCCATGAAAGCCGAACGGCACGCGGTGCGAAAGCTGTACCGTGGCAACCGGCCCATCGGCAACCGCGCCGGCATCCAGCACGACCAGGTCGCTGCGCGCTTGCGCGCCCCGGTAGACGGTGGCCAGCAGCCAGCCATCGCCTTCGGCGCTGTCGGCTGCGCGCGGCACAAACACCGGCTCGGAGAAGGCATCGCCCTCGGGCAACTGGCAGGTGGCGCGCTTGCCGCTGCGCAGGTCCAGGTGGGCCAGGCTGTCGTAGCTGCCACGCTCGCTGCTCTCGTACTGGCGGAACGCGTAGTAGCCATGGTGATAAGGCAGCGTGGAGAAGCGCTCGTCGAAGCGCGGGAACTCGCCCGTCGTGTCATCCAGGTATTCGCGCGTGAACGTGTCTGACTTGCCGGCCATGTCGAAGGTCCAGCGGCACAGCCGAGCGCCGCTGCCGCTGCCGTCGGGATTGAAGATGGGGGAGGATTCATACTGCATCACGTCAGCGATGACCTTGTTGCCGGCGTCCCAGGCATTCATCACGTGAAACACGTAGCAGGCCTCGCCGCGGAACCAGCGCATCTGCACGGTGCCGCCATTGCGCGGCATGATGCCGATGTGCGAGCCCTTTTGCGGCTCCCACGCGTAGGCCGGCTCGCCGCGCATGGCGCGCTCCATGCTGCCGGCCAGCGGCAGGATGGGAAACAGCACATGCTTCTGCGTGACCATGAAATCGTGGACCATGCCGGGAAACGGCGCTTCGAAGTGTTCGAGGCGCTGCAGCTGCCCGTTGCGATCCACTACGCCGTAGCGCATGCCGGGGGTGAAGGGGCCATCGGCCGAGTACGCGAAGAACACCATCTCGCCGGTCACCGGGTCCACCTTGGGGTGCGCAGTCATCGCGCCGGTGAGCTTGCCGCCGTAGTCGACATCGCCGCGCGTGGCCAGGGTCTGGGCGTCCAGCTCCACCGGCAGGTCGGCTTCTTCCAGCGCCAGCAGGCGGCCGGCGTGGCTGAGGATATTAGTGTTGGCCACGCCGTCGTTCTGCCCGAGCACTGACGGATCGGTGGTGGCCGGGTTGCCCCAGCTGCCGAACAGCGCCTGCCCCGCGGCCTGCTCGCGCTGGAACTTGTTGGTGCGTACCCAGCGGTTGCGGTAGCGCACGCGGCCGTCTTCAATGTGGAAGGCGTGCACCATGCCGTCGCCGATGAACCAGTGGTAATGCGCATCGCGCGGGGCGTACTGCGGGTTTGGCCCGTTGCGGTAGAGCGTGCCGCGCAGCGCGCGCGGCAGCTCGCCAAGCACCGGCAGGTCGGGCGCATCGCACTCCATCAGGATGGGGGCGAAGTTGCCGCTGAGATAGGGCGTGGACGGGAACGGCTGGCTCATTGGGAGCTCCTTTTGCGCTGCTGCCGGATTGGCTTTGGCGTAGCTGGGGGGGCGGGTTCGTTAACAGGTTCGTTATCGGCTTCGTGACCTGCTTCGTGATCCGCATCGAACCTGGCCTCGGGCATGGGCGCGCGCATGCCCGCAGCCAGCAGCCGCAACATCTCGGCGTGGATGACGCGGAAATCGGGGTCGCCGGGCAGCTTGCCGGCCAGGCGCAGCATCACCAGCCCGTGGATCGAGGCCCAGATCACATAGCTCAGCACCTGCGGGTCGCCATGGATCAGGCCGCGCTGCGCCATGGTCTCCAGATGCGCGCTCATCGTGCGGCGCGCACGCGAGCCGGCGCGCTCCAGGTCGGGGTAGCGGTCGTCGTCCGGCTGGGTCATGTCGAACATCAGCCGGTAAGCATTGGGCTCGGCAAAGGCAAAGGCGAGATAGGCCTCGCCCACCGCGCGCGCGCGTTCGCGCGGCTCGGCAACGCTGGCGCCGGCGGCTTCAAGGGTGGCGGCGAAACGGTCGAACGCGGCGGTGCGCACCGTGGCCAGGATGTCGTCCTTGTCCTTGAAGTAACGGTAGGGCGTCATCGGGCTGCAGCCCAGTTCCTCGGCGAGCTGGCGCATGCTCACGCTGGCTACGCCGCCTTCTGCGAAGCGCCGCTCCGCTACCGCGCACAGGCGGGCCTTGAACGCGTCGATCTCTTCCTGGGTGAGGTTTCTTGCCATGTCTGGTGGGGTGAGGCGATCAGTGTGTGTGCTGATTGAAGCATGTCGCCTTCTGCCGCGATGCTGCTTCGGCAACGATAATTTACAGTGTAGATTTACGATGTAAATAGTCAAGGAAAGAATTGAAGGCAACTCTGCCCGCTAGTCGCCCGCGCGTCATTGTTCGCCGCATGGGACAATCCCCAACATTGACGCGCACGACTCACGAGGCGCGCCACGTGGCACGGGGATGGCGAATGAAGACGATCGAATGGAAGGACTGGGAGATTTTCTGCCGGGTGGTGGAGGGCGCCAGTTTCACCAAGGGGGCGGATCTGGCCGACGTGCCGAAGTCATCCGCCAGCGCGGCGGTGTCGCGGCTGGAAGTGCAGCTGGGCGTGCGCCTGTTCGAGCGCACCACGCGCCGCGTGCGGGTGACCGAGCGGGGCCAGCAACTCTACGACCGGGTCGCGCCCCTCTTTAACGAGCTGCGCGAAATCAGCGCCGAGGCGGTGTCGGTCAGTGAGCAAGTCAGTGGAACGCTGCGCATTTCCACGCCCTACGAGGTCGGCTCCCTGCACATCTCGCCCATCCTCACGCAGTTGCTGCGGCTGCATCCCGAGCTGCGCGTGCAGGTCGACGTGAGCTGGGAGCAGCCCGACCTGGTCGAGCAAGGATACGACCTGGCCTTTGTGATGACGACTACCGGCCTGCACGACAGTTCTTTTGCCAGCAAGCGGGTGGTGCGCATCGAGCGTGCCTTTTTTGCCGCGCCATCGCTGATCCGCGCGCGAGGCTTGCCGCGCACGCCACAGGAGCTGGCCGGCTGGCCCATGCTGGGCGACGCCGAGGACCGGCGCTGGGAGTTCCAGCGCGATGGCGTGGAGGTGGCCAGCATGGCGGTGGAGCCGCGCATGCGCACGCAGAGCGCGGAGATCCGCCTGAAAGCCGCCACCGACGGCCTTGGCGTGGCCCGGCTCTCGCCACGCTACGCGCAGGATGAGCTGGATCAGGGGCGCCTTGTGCGGGTGCTGCCGGCGTATACGTCGTCGCCGCTGAAGGTGTTTGTGCTGATGCCCGCGCGCAAGCTGATGCCGGCCAGCGTCAGGGCATTTCTCGATGTGCTGGAGCGCACCTTGGGTGCCACGGATCGGCAGGGCGCGGTTGGCGTGGGGATCACTGGCTGAGGCCGCGGCGCGACCCGGGCCAGCTCGGCAGCCTCAATATGCCTGGTCGCCGGTCCTGATCTCCAGCCCCAGCGTTTCGGCCAGGGTGGTCATTTCTTCATCATCCTCGCCGCGGGCGATCCAGCCCGCATAGGCATCGCCATCGGTGTTCCAGTTCCAGAGCGTGATGCCCGCCAGCCGCAACTGCTCATGAGCCAGTTCCATCAGCTCCGGCACGCTGGCTTTCTCCAGGAACTCCTCATCCTCCGGATCCTCCACCCCCCAGTCCAGCTCGATATCGACCCTGGCGCACAGCTCGTCCATGCAACTGATGAAGGATGAGGCGTCTTTCCAGTCCACGTAGAAGCCCGCTTCCCAGTCGATCACGTCTTTCAGGATCCAGAGCAGTTCCTGGCCTTCGACCACATCCGCGTCGTCCGAGTTGGCGAGGGCTTCGTCGAACAGCATCTGGTGCTTCTCCACCATGGCTGCGTCGTCGAAGTCGATCAGCTCAATCAGGCGCCAGAGCGCCTCGCGCGCCTCGTTACTCAGTTCGTCGCTCATTGCATCAGTCCTCCATCAGTGCGGCGCCGGCTCGGCGCATTGAAATCGGAAATGGTGTTGTCCACGGATGAGCCTGCGCTCAGCCGGCAATGCGCAGGATCTCGCGTTGCCCGCGCGGCGTCACGCGCAGCGCGCGCGATGTGGTCGTGGGCTCGATCCAGCTGTTGGCCATCATGCTATCGAGCAGCGCCGCGCCAAGCGCGCCGCCAAGGTGCGGCTTGCGCTCGCTCCAGTCAGGGCAAGTGCAGGCAAACTGCCGCCGCTTGCGGCGCGCGAGATCCAGGTCCACGCCAAGCTGCACCATGCCCGCACTGCCGCCGTCGGTGAGGTCCACAGACGTGCCGTCCACCACGATCCAGTTGGCATGCGACATGCGCTCGAACAGGGAAACCGCAAGCTCGCCCGCCAGGTGGTCGTAGCAGGTGCGCGCCTGGCGCAAGGCCGCCGGCGCGGTACGCGACGCGGGCACCGCGCGCACGCGCGGCGGCTGGCTGGCCAGCGATGCACTGGCGAGCGCCTCGATGGCGACGCCGATCTCCGGCGTGGCGAGCCGGTAGTATCGATTGCGCCCGCGCGTCTGCACGGCGAGCAGGCCGCCTTCACTGAGCCGCGCCAGGTGGCCGCTGGTGGACGATGCCGACAAGCCGGCGATGGCCGCAAGCTCGCCGGCCGGGCGGGCGCTGCCGTCCATCAGCGCCCACAACATGGCGGCGCGTCCCGGGTCGGCAAGCAGGCCGGCCATCTGGCTGATGCTGGGAGCGTATTCCATAGTTCATTCCGCAGTGAAGCAACGAATGCAGTATAGACTGTCGGTGGGCGACGGGTGGACCTTGGACTTCAATGTGCTTGCAAGACATTAAAACCCTTCCAGCGACATTAAAGCGCTTGCAGAAACATCAAAGAACTTCCGGAATGTCTTTTGTACAGGTTCCATCGAAGACAAAGTGCTTTATTCGTGACATTTTGTGACGGTCACGACGACTCCACGACCGCTCGCCTAGGGTCGCTATATAGGGTTAGCTCCGCCGAGCTCGCGCGCGCCCTTGATGTCTCACGCCACCCACTCGAAATTCAAAAGATGGCAGAAATGTTACGGCAACGACGAGGGCCGACCCGGCGGCGCACTCTGCCATAGAGTTCGATGGAGTTTCAATCAGAACTGCAAACAAGGAAGCCGTGAGAGCCAATCGCTGGACTATCTTTGCGATTGGGGACCTCCCCTCACTCCCGGCCGATGGGGTTCTTTCTCGCACCTACATCGTGCCTGCCTCACCAGCATTGCCAGCCTGCATACTAGAGCCCCCGGTTGAGACGAAGCCGGATAGAAGGTAGCGAATTGCAGAATTCTTGGATGCGGAGCAAAAGGAGACCAGGCTGGACGTAGAAGAGACACCGAGGGCCCCTGGGAGGAAGCGGTACCAGCGAAAGTACGTGATTCCAGAGAGGCAACCGGGAGAAAGCACATGAGCGCAAGCACAATCATTGAAGAGCCGGCGCCAGCAATCCATCTCGTGACCAAAGCGTATTCACATTTTTTGGTTGTCGGCTTTGCACTGCTCCCAGCTTACCTTATTGCCACTCACCGGAGCGGCGAACCGCCGCTCGTTCATCGAGCGTGTCGACGCCGAAATTGCGCGTGCCAAGCGAGAGGGGGCACCGTTTTCTCTCCTCGCGCTCGACCTGGATAATTTCAAGCAGATAAACGACTACTATGGACATCAGGTCGGCGACAAAGTCCTGCAGGGGTTCGTGCAGCAATGCCTCGATGCAATCCAGCCGTATGACGGCGTAGCCCGTGTGGGCGGAGAGGAATTCATGGTGTTGCTACCTCAAGTTGCCCTGGGGTTCGCTTGTTCGATTGGCGAGCGCATTAGGTCAGCCATAGAATGCGCCGTGTTCGAAAGCGCGATTGGGCGCAAGGTCGGGGTCACGCTCACTGTCAGCATCGGTGTTTCCCAGTTCGGGCGCGACGGTAGCACAATCGACGCGATTCTGCGCGCCGCTGACGAGCGTCTCTATCGCGCGAAGGCTGGAGGCCGCAACCGCGTAGTCGCAATGTAACGCGGCTTTCGGTCAGCCTCAAGCTGTACCAAGATTTGACGGGAATGGAGCCCGTTGTGTTTGAGCGTGTCAGTCCGAGGGGGCGAAGGCGGTAGTGGACAGTGCGACGCTAGCCAAGAAGGGCGAGAACCAGACCGCAACACGAAATTAGCGGCGGCAGAACGGAAGCGGATTTGAAGGCCGTCGTGCTGAACCAGAGCACAAAGGCGGAAATCAACTCGATTCACAAGAAGTGCAACAAGTTCATCTCGGGCACAAGTTCGTCCTTCAAGAAATAAATAGACTACCTCTTATGCCTGCCTGGCTAATACCCCGCGGGCTTTTTTCGGTCTGGTGAGCAGTGTCAGCTTTCGTTTTCGTGTTGGCTGCGTTCCTCACGGCTGCGATGGCCTTGGTCGCTATGCTCTTCCTGTTCGCGCCACCTCCGTTCACTCCAGTATTCCTCCCGTTGTTCGCTTTCACCCCTATAGGGTGAGTATCGCGAGCTTGGAACAACAACATAGACAGGCCGGGGCGCAACATAAACTGGGGTGGGTTCCGCATGTGCAACACCAGGAACGTCAACGCCAATGTCGACATTCGCTGCGGCAAAGGCCGACGAGACGACGACGAACAGCGTACCGACAATGGCCCTACCGATTGCACGGCGCTTCATTCCCGATTTCTCCTGGCTTTTCGCGGTCGCCATTCTACGGATGCAACCTCGTCCCTTGGATGACGATTGCTAACTCGCTCTTTCGAGGCGAGCATTTGGGCGTGGCTCAATCCTCCTCCCCATCATGCCAGCGACGCCACTCCCGATGGTGAATGCGCCACTCACGCTCGCGCCAACGCCTTTCTCGCCACTGCCGCTCTTGCCACGCACGAGCGCGCCAATCGCCGTAATAGCCGGGTGCAACAATAATCGGCTGCGGTTCAACATAAACGGGGGCCGGCTCATAGTAGACGGGAGGCGGCGGGTAATAAACGGGAGGCGGCGGAACCACGTACGCTGGCCCGGGAAGGCCAATCCCAATGCCCACATCCACACGCGCCTCAGCGACGCCGGAGGTAAGGGCGGCACCTGCAGCCAGCAAGCAGATGGCCAAGGCCTTTTGCATGATAATGCTCCTTACGTTTCTACCGGCACTCTATACCGCCACTGGGCGCGAGGGTACTTGTGAACTAATACAGGGGTTACGACCTGTAACAAGGCTGGGGTGCCGGAAGTCGATGAGGCCGCAGCTACACACGCCGCCATCGTGCAGGATGAGGTAACGGGGCCGTCAATCTGGCCGTCTCCGCGCTAGCGCAATTCGCACCGCATGCAGAGTGCGGACGTTTGAATAGCACGTCGAAATGCTCTTGAGGCCGTGACTTCCGGTGGCGCTTCTTCGGCAGGGATAAGGGAGAATCCCCAACGCGCGAAATAGGCTGGGGCCGCAGTGGAGAGGAGATAGGCGTCTCGTACTTCATTGCCGCGTGCACGTATCAAGAGCGCCTCAACCAATCGGCTGGCGATGCCTCTTTCGCGATATGCGGGTTCAACTGCTACGGAGCGGAAGAGGATGGCCTGTCCATGGGGCTCTGTCGCTGCGCAGCCAACGACGCGGCCATCACACAGGGCGACGTGGAAGTTCTCGATAATTTCGACAACATCTGCGGCAGGTAGCCTGCAGCGCTCAAGCAATGCAACGATTTGCTGCAAGTCCGAGTGAGAGGCCGAGCGTAGGTGAACGTCGGTCAACATGATGAAGTGACTCCAATTTGCGTTTCCTTAGGCTAGGACAAGCCTGCGGCACGCTCGCGTATTACTAAAGGCATATGTTTGTTTTCTTTGTCACCTAACAGCGCTAACGGCGCTAACAGCGCGATGGTCATGCGCCACCGTCGACAGTCATGGTGCTAAACCTAGCATCGAACATGCAATCGACTTGTAAGCGATTGTGAGGCTACTCGCGGTGCGGTTTTTTCCACGCAAGCTCCGGCTACCTGCTGATGACAATCGTGTTCTCGCCGAACTCGCCCCACCGTTCGCCGGGGTATGCAACCAACGCAGGAACGGGGGGACTATGACGCCCAACGATGGGGCGCAGACAGGTGCCGGAGCGTAGCGGCTACCTCTCAGCACTGGCTTCCGGTCAACGTGATTCTCGAACAGGCTGTAGTGCCCATTGGGCTGTGGAGGCGCTTCCGTCCACGCTCGCGACTTCGGCTTACCTGTTTCAGAACTTACGGATTGTCACGAGTTTTGAGTCAACTCGGGTCGGGACAGTACCGTTTCTACCGGTAAGCACGGCGCATTGCCGAGCCGCTCAAAAATCCTCAGGAGTTCACGTCATGAAGAAGCTGTTCGCTGCTCTCGCCTCTGCAGCCCTCGTCGGTACCGTTTTCGCTCAGGCTGGTGTGCCAGCTTCCGCGACTCAGCCGCAAGCAAGGGCGATGAAAGACCAGGTAAAGGTCGTCAAGGAAAAGAGCGCCACGCAGGCAAATGCCGACAAGGACAAGAAGGGTGTCAGCGCGCAGGGCGATGTAGCAAAGGCCCAGGCCAGCGCCGGCAAGGAGAAGGCTGATGTAAAAGCTGACGCCAATAAGTCCGCCGCCAAGGGCACCCACCACAAGGCGAGCAAGATGGGGGCCGCCAATACCGAGGGTGGTAAGGCGAAGGTTGAAGTAAAGAATGATGTCGACAAGGCGAAGGCCAAGGTAGATATTCCGAAGCCGGAGGCGCAGGCCGACGCAGCGAAGGCTGCAACCAGCGCCAACGTAGACAAGACGAAGAAGCAGTAAGCTGCTCCCATCGAGCGGACGGGGGTACGTCGCCAAGGCAAAGGCCAGCGCGACGAAGCTCGAGTGCAGGAGCTTTTTGGAGAGCGCCAGTTTGCTGGAAGGCCCAGCCTGGCCTCTCCGCGCTTGTTCAAGATGAGGGAAGCGTCATGAAAGCCTTTCTCGCATTACTAATTGTCGCATCCACACTGCTCGGTGGTTGCGTCGTGGTGCCATACGATGGCGGGTACTATGGTGGATACGGGTATTGGGGCCACGGGCACCACGGATACCATGGACACGACTAACGCGGAATTTGACGCTTTCGTTGCAACCGAAACTCTAGCCATTCATCCTCGGCATTCGATAGAACGGCATCGGCCTGCGCGTGTCGCCAGTTATGGGAGCATAGGTCGCAATAGCTCCGTTGTGCCCTTGACTTAGGAACTCAGCAGAAATTCCGGCTTCATGTAGCCAGACTGCCCAGCATGGGTGATAGGTCGACGAGGTGCTGCGCAATGAGATGTCGAACCTCTCCGTCACACTGCCATTTGCCATTTGCCATATGCGCCGACGAGCGTGGCGGTCAGTACTTCACGGCGTTGCCTCTCGAGGACCGATGGCCAAGCGATGACATCAATGGGTTCGGTCTCATCTTCCAGGGTCAGAAAGACGACGCCTTTGGCCGTGCCAGGGTTTTGAATCGCAATGGCCATCGCACAGCCGCGTGCGTGGAAAGAAAGGTGATCTCCGGTATTCCTCGCTAAACGGCGGCCTCAGGCCTTAGCCTGTCTTCATGCAAGGACGCAAGAGAGATGGCGCGGCTAACGCAGGTTCATCGCGCCTTCAGCTTCATCTTGCCCGCCAGCCGCATACCGTCACGAAAGCTCATGCCGAGCAGGGTCAGCTGCAAGGCACCCATTGCCAGTTCGATGGCCTGGACGACGTAGAACAACGTGTCGAACTCGCCGGCCTGCGCCTTGGCGCTCAGGAAGAGCGCGCAGGGCAACAGGATCAGCAGGCCGTTCGCGGCGATCAGGGGCATGCGTTTCTTCTTGGCGTGCACGATGCGGCCCCGCCTGTGCCGGGAGAGGGCAAAGCCGGACGCGCCGGTGGCGGCCATGGCCGTAATCAGCAGCACCAGCCCGTACACCACACATTGCTTGACCAGCGCCACGGCAGCGTGGTCGAAGAACGCCTCGGAGATGACCGTCGACATCCAGAAGGTGGCTACGGTCAGCATTGCCACGCTGCCGGCGATGCCATGCACGATCGGTTTCATGGATCTCCTCCTTCTGCTTTCAAGTATTGACAACTAGTTTCCATAAATGGAAACTAGTTGTCAATATAGGGTTCGGCAGAAGAATGCAAGGAGGCGCGACGCCACCAGCATGCCAGGCGCCTGCTGCTGTCGCCCCCCTATGATCGTGCTTTCCCAGGCGCGTGTGCGCTATGCGCCGGCGTCCACTTCGGCGTCGACCTCGGCATGCATCGCAGCAAGCCCCTCGACCACCCTGGCGGCGGCCTCCAGATCGGCCGCGCTGAACGCGGTGGCAAGCTTGGCCGCGTGCTCCCGCCACTGCTGGTCCACCGTGCGGTAGGTGCGTTGGCCGCGCTCGGTGAGCACGTATAGTGGCGAGCGCTTGTGCAGGGGGTTGGGACGCGCTTCGATGAAGCCCTCATCGGCAAGCAGATTGAGCTGCTTCAGGGCGCCTTGCCGGGTCACGCCCATCTTGGCCGCGATCTGCGGCGCGGTCAGTGATTTGCCGGCAAGCGCAAGCGCGCCGAGCATTTGCCAGCGCGCGCTAGTCAATCCCAGTGGGGCCACGAAGCTGTCGCCCCAGGCCAGGAGCCTGCCGTTGAGCTGAAACACCGACAGGACGATGCTGGTCAATTGTTCGCTCTTCTGAATTCGCATGAAGGTCCTCGTAATTGACAACCAGTTTACGATGATGGGGTGAATTGTCAAACGCCCGTACCGCTTGGCGCGGGCGCATGGCGGGCATGGTGGACGTGACATCCCCCGCCTTTGCTGCCCCTGTCCGCATTCCACATTTCACATCGTCATGAAACGTCGCGCGGCGCGCGACGGCATACTGCTTGTGTGCTCTCGATCCGCCTCCCCATGCCCTTGCCGACCGCCATGCCGATGCCGTCCGACCCGCTTTGCGCCGTGACGCACCCCGATCCGGCGCCGTATTACCGCACCCTTGCCGCGCAGCGGCCGTTCTATCGCGATGAAACGCTCGGGCTATGGGTTGCCGCCGGCGCGGCCGAGGTGCAGGCCGTGCTGACCCATCCCGCTTGCCGCGTGCGGCCGCCCGCGCAAGCCGTGCCGCCGGCGCTCGCGGGCAGCCCGGCCGGCGCACTGTTCGGCGGGCTGATCCGCATGAACGATGGGGACTGGCATGCGCCACTCAAGGGCGTGCTGCGCAAACGCATGGCGTGCCTGGCGTTTGCCGGCATGGGCGCGCGGGTATTGGCGCTGGCGCGGGATCTGCCGTTCGACGCCGTCCGGCCCGGTGCCGCCGTGAACCACTGGATGTTCACCTTGCCGGTGCTGACGGTGGCTGATGCACTTGGACTGCCGGTGGCCGGCAAGCCCGGCGTAGCGGGCCAGGTGGCAGCCTTCGCGCGGGCCATGTCGCCGCTGGCGACAGCGCAGGAGATTGCCGCGGGGAGCGAGGCCGCCACATGGCTCCAGGCCTGGATGCGCACGAGCCTGTCATCCGCGCCGCCGCTGGACGCACTGGTGCAGGAAGCGCTTGCCGCCGGCGTGGCGCGGGAGATCATCGCAACCAATGCGATCGGCCTGCTGATCCAGGCATGCGAGGCCACCGCCGGCCTGGTCGGCAACATGCTGCTGCGCCTGGGCCGGGATACGTCCCATGGGCGAGAGCTGCCCGCGTTGGACTGCGTGGCCGCACGCGTGCTGCGGGAGGATCCGCCGGTGCAGAACACCCGGCGCTTCCTGGCCGCCGATGTCCGCCTGTGCGGTGCGCAACTGATGGCGGGCGATACGGTGCTGGTCGTGCTGGCGGCCGCCTCGCTCGAACAGAGTGAGGCGACGACGCCTGCGCCCTGGACCTTCGGGCGCGGCCACCACGCCTGCCCCGGCGACGCGCTGGCGTCCACGGTGGCGCAGGCCGTGGTGGCCGCGCTGCTGGCGCGCGGTGCGGATCCGGCGCCGCTGGCGCGCGCATTCCGCTATCGGCCCTCGGTCAACGCGCGCATTCCGCATTTTCTGTGAAGCAAGTCAAATCAATAGGACCCCACCATGATCGCAGTCATCTTCGAAGTCGAACCGGCCGAGGGCCGCAAGGACACGTACATGCAGATCGCCGCGCAACTGCGGCCCACGCTGGAGGCCATCGACGGCTTTATCTCGGTGGAGCGCTTCCAGAGCCTGACCAATCCGGGCAAGCTGCTGTCGCTGTCTTTCTTCCGCGACGAGGCCGCGGTCATGGCGTGGCGCAATACCGAGGAGCACCGGCTGGCGCAGTCGGCCGGGCGGGGCGGCGTGTTCGCGGGCTATCGGCTGCGCGTGGCGCATGTGCTGCGCGACTACGGCCTGAAAGAACGCGACGAGGCGCCGGCGGACAGCCGCGCCGTGCACGCACCCATTGCGGCGCCCGCGTCGCCGGCCCGGTGAGGGCGGCATGGAGTCGACTTTCCTGAATGGGCAGGCCACGCTGATCGGCTTTACCTTCTTGCTTGCCGGCCTGGTCAAGGGCGTGGTGGGGCTTGGGCTGCCTACCGTGGCGGTAGGGCTGTTGGGCCTGGCGATGCCGCCTGCGCAGGCCGCCGCGCTGCTGGTCGCGCCTTCCATGGTAACCAACGTCGTTCAGCTCTACACCGGGCCGCGGCTTGGAGAGCTGGCGCGGCGGATGTGGCCCTTGCTGGCCGCGATCTGCGTGGGCACGTGGCTGGCCGCCGCGCTGCTGCCGCCCAGCCTGATGGTGCATGCCACCGCATGGCTGGGCGCGGCGCTGGTGCTGTACGCGGTGCTGGGGCTGGTGGCTTTCCACCCCAAGGTGCCGCCGGCCGCCGAGGGCTGGCTGGCGCCGCTGATCGGTGTGGTCACCGGTGCGATCACGGCGGTCACGGGCGTGTTCGTGATTCCGGCGGTGCCGTATATCCAGGGGCTGGGCCTGGAACGCGAGACGCTGGTGCAGGCGCTTGGCTTGTCGTTCACGGTGTCCACCATCGCGCTCGCGGTGAGCCTGGCGATGCATGGCGCGCTGTTGCACACGCCGGTGCTGGGGGCGTCGCTGCTGGCGCTGGTGCCGGCGCTGGCCGGCATGTTCATCGGCCAGTGGCTGCGCCATCGCATCAGCGCGGCGCGTTTTCGCAAGCTGTTTTTTTGCGGGCTGCTGCTGCTCGGGGCCGAGCTGGCGCTGCGCGGGTTGTTCTGATCGGGATGGAGGCGAAGGCGCATTCTCTCGGGGTTGCGCGCGACGCGCCGGTGCCGCTGCCGGATGCGTGCCGCGTCGTGCTGTAGGAATGCGCCCACGTGGCGCGGTTTGCACGCAATCGGGCTGACAGCACGTCCTTGCGCGCGGCATACTGGCTGCTGCGCCGCGGCGAAACACCGCGCATCCAAGCCGGATGCGCACCGCAGGCCGCGCATTCCCGCAACCCCGCGCTGGAGATGCCGCCAATGGCATATCGCCGATGACACGACGCAATCGCAGCGGCACCAAGCTCTGGAATACCCTGAGCAAGATCGCCACCCGCAATGTCCGGCGTGCGCAGCGCACGGTCACGAAGTCCGCGATCCGTTCAGCGGTCAGGCAGGGCGAGGCGATGAGCAAGGCGGCGCAGCGCGTGCTGACCGGCGTTGCCTCGCCGGTGCCAACGCCGGTCAGCCGTGGCGGCGGACGCTGGGAGGAAGGCAGCTGGGGGCTGGGGCCGCTCGTGCAGCGCCGTTACCGGCTGTTTATCCCACCGGGCGTGAGCGCGTCGCGTCCCGCGCCCTTGCTGGTGTTGCTGCACGGCTGTGGCCAGGACACGGCCAGCTTTGCCGCTTGCACCCGCGCGGCTACGCTGGCGCGCAGCGCGGGCTGCGTGGTGCTGATGCCGGAGCAATCGTCGCAGGCCAACGCCCAGCGCTGCTGGAACTGGTTCCGCTCCGCGGCGCGCGTGGTGGCAGAGGCCAGCCTGTTGATGTCAATCGTCGAGCATGTCTGCCAGCAGCAGCCGGTTCGGCGCGAACGCGTCTTCGCGCTCGGCTTGTCGGCGGGCGGGGCCATGGCGGTGATACTGGGGCTGCGCTACCCGGACCGTTTTGTCGCGGTCGGCTCGCATTCCGGGGCGGTGCCGCTCAGCGCGTCCAACGCCGCGCAGGCGGCGCGCGTGATGCACGGCAAGGGCCAGCCGGATGTGGACGCGGCGCGGTTTCAACTAGCGGGGCGCCGCCCGCCGCCGTTGTTGCTGCTGCACGGCGATGCCGATCATGTGGTGCACTTCGATAACGCGCTGGCCAGCGCTGCCCTCTGGCAGCAACTGTTGCCGCAGCCGCCCGTGCTGGCCAAGCCGCGCCGGGTCCAGCGTGGGCAGCGCCGTGCCTACAGCATCTTTCCCTGGTCGAGCGAGGGCGAGCCCTACATCCGGCTGGTGCGCATAGAAGGGCTGGGGCACGCGTGGAGCGGCGGCCCGTCCAGCCAGGCCTTTGCCGATCCGTCCGGCCCGGATGCACTGCGGATCGCGTGGCAGTTCTTCATGCAGTGCCTGGCGGCGCGCCAGCGTGCCGCGCCAAGGCGGGTGCGCAAGGTGGCCGCCTGACGCCTGTGCCTGGCTAGGGCAATTGCGGCGCTTCTATCACCACGTCGCTCTCGGGATACGCCACGCACGGCAGGATGAACCCCTCGTCGCGCTCGTCGTAGCTCACGCCCGGCCACTCGATGCGGTAGCCGATCCGCCCGGCGGCCAGCCGGCACAGGCAGGTGCGGCAGGTGCCGTTGCGGCAGGAACTGGGGAATTTCAGGCCGGCCTGCAACGCGGCTTCGAGCAGCGTCTGCGTGGGCAGGGCGGGAAAGGTGCTGCCCTGCGGCTCCAGGCGGGCGACAAACGCTGCCGGGACCACCGGGGCTGCGGTGATGTCGCGGCTCATGACTGCGCTTGCCCCTCGTCCGCTTCGGGAAAGCGCGCACGGCCATGGGTCGCGTCGCGCAGCGCGGCCCGGGCCGGTGCCAGCAGGCTGGCCGGCAGCCGAATGGTCAGCCGGGCGGCAGCACTGTGTTCGGCATGCGCCAGCTCGTGGCTCTCCTGCTCGATCCAGCGGCGCACGCGGGCTTCGTCGGCGTAGTCCACCTCCACAACCAGCTCCGCATAGGCGATGCGCTCGATGCGCTGCGCATCCTTGAGCGCCACCGCAATCGCGTCCGTATAGGCGCGTACCAGCCCGCCCGCCCCCAGCTTGACGCCGCCGTAATAACGCACCACGGCCGCCAGCACGCCTTCCAGCTCATGGTGGCGCAGCACTTCCAGCATGGGCCGGCCGGCGGTGCCGGATGGCTCGCCGTCGTCAGACATGCCCGACTGGCCCCCCGCGAGCAGCGCCCAGCAGACATGGGTGGCGGTGGCGTGGTCGGCGCGCAGGCGCGCCACTTCGGCCATGGCCGCGGCGCGGTCGGGCACGGGCAGTGCAAAACCGATGAAGCGGCTCTTGCGGATTTCCAGGTCTGACTGGACGGGAGAAGCGAGGGTGTAGGTCGGCACGGGTTGGGCCGCGTCACGGCGCGCGATGCGCGGCGCCGGCGGGCTGAAAGCTAAAGGAATCGGGGCACCGGATTGGGGCCTGCGCCAGTGTACCGCAGCCGGCCCGGCCGCCCGGATTGTGCGAGAGGCCTCCTGGATGTCTGCAAGTTCAGTCAGTTTAAACAAGCTGTAACAAATCATTCATAGGATACGCATCGGCCTGAACGCCGCGCGGTTGTCCCCACGAGCGCGCTGCATGGCAGCGCGCATGGCGCGCCGCCTAATCCTTCACATAACGAAACGGGAAAGAAGAATGCTCGACAAACCGGACGCATCCCGCCGCAAGGCGCTTAAATTCCTGGCTGGCGCCCCCATGCTGCCGCTGGGCCTTGGCGCTACCGCCTTTCTGGTCGGTTGCGGTGGCGATGGCGACGCAGTAGCCGCAACGGCTCCGGCGCCGACGCCCGTCACGCCTGCCGGCGCTACGTTTACGACCGCCGAATTCACCGGCATGGCCGCGCCCGCGCTGACGAACGCGGCCGCGATGGCTACCACCACGGTGGGTTCCAGCCTGAAGGTATCGTTCAGCGACGGCAGCAGCCAAACCTACAAGCTGGCCTACCAGCCCTTCTTCATCACCGGCGACATGGTCCCGGATGGCAAGGGCGGCAGCATCCTCGCCGGCGGCTACTTCGACATCAACAACCAGCCGATCATCGACAAATCGGTGGCCGGCAAGGAACGCCAGTTCTACTCCGATTCGCCCGACGGCACCTCGCTGCTCAAGATCGACGGCGCCAAGGTGGCCGGCGTGAAGGGCAACACGGTCTTCGCCGTGGTCCAGTTCGAGTACACCACGCGTGACCAGGCCGGCGCGAGCGCCTACGGCCGCCTGCCGTCCCCGATCGGCGTGCTGACGCTGGACCAGGACCCCGCCACCGGCAAGCTGACGCTGGTCAAGTACCACAACGTCGATACTTCGTCGGTCAATGGCCTGTGGATTACCTGCGGCGCCAGCCTGTCGCCGTGGAACACCCACCTGTCGAGCGAGGAGTACGAGCCGGACGCCTTCACGGCCAGCACCAACGCGCAGTTCCTGGCGTTCAGCAAGAACCTGCTCGGCACCGCAAGCGTCGTGGCCAACCCGTACTTCTATGGCCACATGCCTGAAGTCACGGTCAATGCCGACGGCACCGCCAGCATCAAGAAGCACTTCTGCATGGGCCGCATCTCGCACGAGCTGGTGCATGTGATGCCGGACAACCGCACGGTGCTGATGGGCGACGACGCCACCAACAGCGGCCTGTTCATGTTCGTGGCCGACAAGGAGAAGGACCTGTCCGCCGGCACGCTGTACGTGGCCAAGGTGGGCGCGGGCTTCTCCATCGACCCGGCCGCCCCCGGTGCCGACCTGACGTGGGTCAACCTGGGACACGCCACCAGCGCCGAAGTCGAGGCCATGGCCAAGTCCAACCTGCCCACCGACATCATGGACGTGCGCACGGTCGACCCCTCGGACCCCACTTTCACCAAGATCTTCGTTGGCGGCACCGCCAACTGGATCAAGGTCAACCCGGGCAAGGAGAAGGCCGCGGCCTTCCTGGAAACCCATCGCTACGCCTACCTCAAGGGCGGCAGCATGGGCTTCACCAAGATGGAAGGCACCACCGTCAATATCAAGGACAAGGTGGCCTACTCCGCGCTGCAGAACATGATCGACTCGATGGTCGTCAACAACGCCAAGGGCTGGAACGCACAGAGCAACATCACGATCCCCGCGCCGCTCAACGCCGGCGGCGTGATGCAGCACAATCTTGCCGGCGGCCAGAAGGATCTGGGCGGCGCCGCCATCAATAGCGAATGGGTGCCGGTGCATACCAAGGCGCTGATCGTGGGCAAGGACATCAGCGCGGACGCACTCGGCAACACCGCCGATCCGGACCAGATCGCCAACCCGGACAACCTCAAGTTCTCGGAAAAGCTGCGCACCCTGTTCATCGGCGAGGACAGCGGCCAGCACGTCAACAACTTCCTGTGGGCCTACAACGTAGACACCAAGAGGCTGTCGCGCGTGCTCTCGACCCCGGCTGGCGCGGAATCCACCGGCCTGCATGCGGTGGACGAGCTCAACGGCTGGACCTACATCATGAACAACTTCCAGCACGCGGGCGACTGGAGCGGCCTGCACGCCAAGGTCCAGGCTACGCTGGATCCGCTGGTGCGCGCCAACTACAAGGACCGCTTTGGCGCCGCCGTCGGGTACCTGACGGCCGATACCACGAGCGTCAAGACCACTAAGGCGTAAGCGCGGGACAGCTGTTACCCCGGCGCTTTGTTGGGCCCCCGATGACTTTGTCATCGGGGGCCCTTTTTTTTCATTCGCGCGGGAGCTGGCTAGCGCGGGCGGGGCAACTCCAGTTGCAGGGCGACGAATTGCGCGGTGGCGTGGCCGTAGCGGTCCTGGATTCCGGCCAAGGCAGCATCCAGCGCCGCCGCCGGCAAACCAGCGTATGGCGGCAAGTCATGGCGGCTGGTTGTTGGCTTGTCGTCCGCGCGCGTGGTGATGGTGTCAGCCTCAAGCCAGAGTCCGTGGCGCGAGCGCAGCGTTGCCGCCGTGCCAAGTGTCAGCGCCGCGGAGCGATAGGTCCGTGACCAGGCATCTGCCTGCAGCGCCAGCGCGATCTCGTCAAAGCCCGCTGCCACGGCGATACCGATGGCCTCGTGCCGCCACCAGGCGAGGCGGTTCGAGAGCGCGATGCCGATGCTCGCGGCGCCTAGCTTGAAGGGGGCCGAATCGTGACGTGGGCTCCACTCCGTCACGCCGAGGCGCGCTGCGGTTGCCGCCGCCACTTGTTGGCCGGCAATCGCTTCGACCAACGCTAGCGACAGCGGCAGCGAGGCAGTCACGCCGCTCGAGGTGACAACGTTGCCATCGGCCAGATAGCGCCTGTTGCCCACCCAGTGGGTGGCTGGAAATTTTGCGGCGACACGGCTCATCGCATACCAATGTGTCGTGGCCGAGCGGCCATCGAGCAGTCCGGCGCTCGCGACCACGCGCGCGCCTTCGCAGACCGCCACGATGATCGCTCCCCGTCCTGCCTGCGCGCGCAGCCACGCTAGCGTGGCCGGCGTGTCCTCATGATGCATCGCCGGCACGATCACGATATCGGCGCCTTCAGGAAAGGCGGCGTCGAAGGCCGCCACTGTCAGGTCGGCCCGCACGCGCAGGGCCGGCATCAAGGTGACGGTGCCGGGGCCGGTCGATACTGCATGCACGTCAGCCACGCCTGCCTCTCGCAGCACGCCAAACGGAATCACGAAATCGGTGACTTCGGTGCCGGCGTTGTCGGCCAGTATGGCTACCAGCGGTCGCGCGTGGCCGGCCTTCGGCGCGGGCAGCGTGAGCGTCGCCGGCACGCCGGTAGACGCCGCGGATGCGGCGTGGCGTGCTTCTTCGGGTTCAGTCGAAGCGGGGTTTTGCGCGGCGGGCTTGAGGCAGCCGCACAGCGAGCAAGTGCACAGCGCGAGCGCGGCAAGGCGGGTCATGATGGCGTACTGCATGGTGTCCTCGGTTGGTGCGTTTCGTACCAGATGCACATGGATCGAATTTACCCTCCGCCGGGACTGGCAAAAAGGACAGAATTACCGCATTCTTTGCCATGGCTTATCTACAGCAAACAACACGAAAGGTGGTAGTGCTCGGCTTCGAGGGCGTGCAGTCGCTCGACGTCGTGGGGCCGATGGAGGTCTTCGCGGTGGCGAACTTGCATAGCCCCGCGGGCCGCCGCAAGCCCTATGAGGTCAGGCTCGCCACGCAAGCCGGTGGCGAGCTTGGGACACATGCCGGCCTGCGCCTGGCCGGCGCGGTTGCGCTTGCCGACTTGCCGGAGCGCATCGACACGCTGGTGGTCGGTGGCGGCAGCGAGGAGAGCCTGCGCCGCGCCGCCACAGACCCGGACCTGCTAGCCTGGTTGCAGGCGCGCGCCCGGCGTACGCGTCGAATCGCCAGCGTTTGCACGGGGGCGTTTGTTCTAGCCGCGGCCGGCTTGCTCGACGGGCGCCGTGCCACCACGCACTGGAACGCTTGTGGCTTGCTGAAGACATTGCGCCCCGCGATTCAGGTGGAGCCGGACGCGATCTTCGTCGCCGATCCCCCCTTCTATACATCGGCCGGCGTTTCCACCGGCATTGACCTGTGCCTCTCGCTGGTCGAGGCCGATTGCGGTCCCGAGGTGGCGCTGGCGGTCGCGCGCGAGCTGGTGCTGTTCCTGCGGCGCCCCGGCGGGCAGTCGCAGTTCAGTACCGGCCTGCGCCTGCAGTGCAGTGCCACGCCCAGGTTGCGCGCATTGCTGGCCGCCATTATCGACGACCCAAGGGGCGACCTGAGAGGGCCGGTGCTGGCCGCCCGCGCAGGCATGAGCGAGCGCACCTTCGCGCGTGCATTCGCCAGGGAGACCGGCGAGCCGCCTGCCCGCTTCGTCGAGTGCGCGCGCGTGGAGCGTGCCAAAGCCCTGCTGGAGGGCTCGGATTGGCGGCTGGAGCGTATCGCCGAGCGCGCGGGCTTTGGTAGTGTGGACGCTTTGCATCGTGCCTTTCTCAAGCGCATCGGCGTCACCCCAGGCGAATACCGGGAACGTTTCGGGCCACCGGCGCGGATTGGCTGAGGCAACATGGGCGCGGGACCGGTCATGCCTGCTACGCTTGCGGTATTGAGCGGTCGCCGGGCCAACGCGCCACCGCGGCCCAGACCCATGCCCAGACCCACAGCCCAACAGGAGCAAAAAGATGCCGAACCAAGACGGCCAACACGACGCGCGCCGCATGGCGCCGGCCACCGACCGCAACCGCGACGCCATCCTGGCCGTGCTGCGGCGGGTCTTGCCGCAGAGCGGCCTGGTGCTGGAAATCGCCAGTGGCACCGGTCAGCACGCCGCATATTTCTCCGCCGCGCTGGCGGGGCTGACCTGGCAGCCGAGCGACCCCGACGCTGCGGCGCGCGAGTCGATCGCGGGCTGGGCCGAGCATGCCGGGCTGGCCAATGTGCTCGCGCCGCTGGTGCTGGACGTGCGCCAGCAGCCCTGGGGCATCGAGGCGGCGCAGGCGGTGGTCTGCATCAACATGATCCACATCGCGCCATGGTCTGCGGCCGAGGCGCTGTTCGCCGGGGCCGGGCGTTTGCTGCCAGCCGGCGGCGTGCTCTACCTGTATGGCCCGTATCGGCGCAACGGCGAACATACCGCGCCGAGCAATGCCGCCTTTGATGCGCAGTTGCGCAGCGCGAACGCCGATTGGGGCGTGCGCAATATGGAAGATGTGGCGGCGCTGGGCGAGGCCGAGGGCTTTCGCATGGACGAGCCAATCCCGATGCCGGCCAATAATTTCAGCCTGGTATTCCGAAAATAGGAACTTCATCGCCGAACGCAAGCGGATTGGGCCGCGTGCAATGCGTGGCCGAAATTCGACAAAGCGCGATTGAGGGCTGGCGCGGAGTGGGGCTAAGTCTTCGCCGCATTGTCTTTGCGCATGCAGCGTTAAGCGTTGGCTTAAGACGCGGCGAACGTCCTGGCGGGCAATGCGTGGAATGTGGAAATGCGGAAAATGTGGGAAATGACAGGCGAAGCCGGGCGGCGCTAATCGGGAAATGCCGATCGGCCAGGGCGTCTTGAATAACCGGGGATATTGTCTGGATCTGTCTGGCTGGCCCTGCAGAGCGCCAGCCAGTTCGCACAAAAGTGGTGCGCGGCGGGGACCGGAGCACGGCGCGGATTACCGCGCGCATGTCCGGGCCGCCTGCCGCGCTGGCCCTTGCGCGATTTACTTCGCGGCGACAGGCGCTTCTGCCTCGACCTTGACGGCCACGGCCTTCTTCGGTGCTGCCGGCTTGCGGGCTGCCTTCACGACGGCCTTCTTCGGTGCTGCTGCCTTCGGAGCAGCTGCCTTCGGGGCTGCGGCCTTCGGTGCTGCTGCCTTGGGAGCTGCTGCCTTCTTGGCGGCGGCCGGCTTTGCGGCCTTCTTTGCCACGGCAGCCTTCACCACCGGCTTCTTCGCAGCCGGCTTGGCCTTGGCCTTTTGTGCAGCCAGCTTTTCCTTGGCGGCTTGCTTCTCAGCCAGCACGGCCTTCTTGGCGGCTTCAGCTGCGACCTTGATTTCGCGCTTAGCAGTTTCGATCGCCTTCTTTGCATCAGCGCGCAGCTTCAGCAGGCCCTTCTTTGCAGCGGCCAGTTCGCGAGCCAGCACGCTGGCCTTCTTCGCGGGAACTGCTGCCTTCTTGGCGGCTGCCGGCTTGGTCTTTGCTGCTGCGCTGGTTGCGACTTTCTTTGCTACGGCCATTTGTATTTACCCGTTAGTTGTGGAGCGCGGAGTATAACCGGTCGCGCGACATTGCTCGCGCGGCGTGAATTAACTGCGCAAATTTCTGGTATGAATGCGTGCGCGGATACAACATGTTTTGCACGGCGACGGCATCGCCATTGGATGCGAATAGGGGGTACGTATTGCGTTTAACGCGTATTGACCTGGACTTTGATGCCGTCGGCCAGCACGGTAATGGCGCCCGGCTCGACGTCTTTGCCGGCAACGTGCAATTCTTCCGGCTTGAACGTGTAGAGCGGGTAATCGCGCAGCAGTTGCTGCGCCACGACGGCGCCGATGGCGTTCAGTTGCTCGCCATATTGCGCCGGCATGCCGGCAACCTGGACGCGTTCGACGGAAGGATTGTCGAGCAGCACGGCGCGTTTGGCCGGGTCGTACCTGAGCCCGCTGCTCAGCGAAAGCGTGCCGTTGATCGGTGGCGCGGGCAGCAAGGTGTTGCTGACCTGTGCATCCATCTGCGTGGTCACGCGGTTGTTGGCTTCGTCGAGCAGCAGGCGCGGATGCGTCAGCTGGACGTCGAGCACCTGGGCGTAGCGCAGCCTTGCCGGGAAACGTTTGTCGACGGCGTCCTGCAATTCCTGGCGGGAGAATGTGTAGTCGCCGGTCCAGACGTTATAGCCGGCCCAGGCGCTGGCGGCGACCAGCATGGCAAGCGCGCCGGCGGCGGCTTTGCGTGTTGTCAGGGATTTGCGGGGCCGGGTGCGGCGTTGCGTCGTCGGCATGCTGCGGTGCCTCCAGGTTGGCGTCTTGCGCGTTATCCCTTCTGACCGCGCCTGCGCCGGCTTTGTTCAATTGTCCAGTCTGGCCGCCGGCCATGCGCACTATCAATAGTGCGGCGGGAGTTCGTGCTGGGGGCCGTTTTCGCCGCCGCCCGTGCCGCTGGAGCGCATTTGCTGGTAAAGCGCCTGGAGCTGTTCCTGCAGCAGGTCGATCTGCCGCTGCTGGCGTGCCACGGCGAGATTGAGCGTGTCGAGCAGGTCGTCCTGGAAGGCGACCTTGATTTCTAGTTCGGTCAGGCGGGATTCCATTTTGTGTTCTCCATTGGGCCGCGCATTGTAAGGCAGGTGCGGCGCGGCCTTTACTGCATAGTCAGCCTGGCCAGCCGGCCTAGCGTGGCGAGCGCGGCGTCGGTCCGGTCGTCGAAGTCGTGGCCGCAGTTGATGCGCAAGCAATGCCGGAAGCCGCCATGCGCGGAAAAAATCGGGCCGGGCGCGATGCTGATGCCATGCGAGAGCGCATAGCGGTGCAGTGCAAGGCTGTCGGTGCCGGCCGGCATCTCGATCCACAGGAAGTAACCGCCGGCCGGCCGCGTGGCCCGCGTGCCCGGCGGGAAGTGCCGCGCGATGGCCTGCGCGAAGGCGTCCTGCCGCTGCATCAGCGCCTGGCGCAACTGCCGCAGGTGCCGGTCGTAGCCGCCCTTCTCCAGGTAGTGAAGGATAGCGGCTTGCGTTGGCGCCGCCACTGTCAGCGTGCTGGTGAGCTTGGCGCGCGCCACTTCGCGCGCGAAGCGTCCGGGCGCGGCCCAGCCGATCCGGTAGCCCGGCGCCAGGCATTTGGAGAAGGACCCGCAGTGCATCACCAGCCCCTGCGTGTCGAACGCCTTGGCCGGGGTGGGGCGCTTGTTGCCGAAGTACAGCTCGCCGTAGACGTCGTCCTCGATCAGCGGCACTTCGAAGCGCGCCAGCAACCGCACCAGTTCGCGCTTCTTGTCGTCGGGCATCAGGCTGCCCAGCGGGTTCTGGAAATTGGTCATCAGCCAGCACGCGCTCGGGCGGTGGCGTTCCAGCGCGCGGGCGAGGGCGTCGAGCTCGATGCCTTCGCGCGGATGCGTGGGCACCTCGATGGCGCGCAGCCCGTGGCGCTCCAGCGCCTGCAGCGCGCCGTAGAAGGTGGGCGACTCGATGATGACCGCGTCACCCGGGCGCGTGACGGCCGCCAGGCACAGGTTCAGCGCCTCCAGCGCGCCGTTGGTGATGACGATCTCGTCGGTGTGCACGGTAAGCCCGTCGATCAGGTAGCGCAGGGCAATCTGGCGGCGCAGGCCGGCGTTGCCCGGCGTCATGTCGTCCACCGAACTCCAAGGGTCCAGTTGCTGGACGACTGCCGCCATGGACTTGGCGAGGCGCGGTAGCGGAAACAGCAGCGGACTGGGAAACGCGGAGCCGAGTGGCACCAGCTCCCGCTGCTTGGCCGACGCCAGCACGTCGAAGACCAGTTCGCTGACATTCAGCGTGGTGGATTCGTCCGCCGGTTGCGACGCGGCCTCGGGCTCGGGCGGCAGCACGCGGCTGGTGCTGGCCACGAAGTAGCCCGAGCGCTGGCGCGCGATGATCAGCCCGCGCGCTTCCAGCAGGTAGTAAGCCTGGAACACCGTGGAGGGGCTGAGCCCGCGGCTGGCGCTGGCCTGGCGCACGGAGGGCAGGCGGTCGCCGGGCCGCAGCGTGCCGGCCTGGATCGAGTGCGCGATATCGTCGGCCAGCGTTTCGTAGAGCGTGCCGGGCGTGGCTTCCCCGTCTTTTAGCTGGGGGGTGTCTGGCTTGCTGGGCGGCATTGGCGATCCACTGTTTGGCGTATGTCCGATTTCCGGCAACTGTATCGTATCGGCGCGATGCACGACACAGCGCATGGGGATATTCCAATGTGGCAGATTTGCTGCGGCAACATGTCACGCCGGAATCCCTCTGATCCGGTTGTATCGATCCGATCTGATCCTGTTCGGGCCGGCCTTGTCTCCTTAGCATTCAGTGCTGTCCTTAAGAGGCTGTTTCAAAATGAAGCGAAGCGGTTCTGGCTAGGCGCGCGGCCGCAGGCAGTACAAGCGGTACGGCAAGGCCGCGCAACGACGCCAGAATCGTTTTGAAATGGCCTCTAAGCCGCGGCCGCCACGGCGCCGTCATGGGAAGTGCAAGGAAATCCATGGATCCCACGAGTCTGTTGTTAGCTACCTTCCTGCTGTCGGTTGGTGGCCTGTTTGCTTTCATCTGGTCGTTGCGCAAGGGTTTGTTCGATCTCGAAGCCGCCGGTGCGCGCACCATCTTTGCGCCCGGCGAGGTCGGCCAGCCCGAGGAGCCGTCGAGCGATGCGGCGCAGCGCCAGGCGCTCTGGGTGGGCGCCGCGTCCAGCCGGGAGGCGCCTGCCGCGACCGCCGCCGCGCGCGCCGATCTCGAGGCGGAGCTGGCGGCGCGGCATGAGGCCGATCGCTCCAGCGCCCTGCCGGCCCTGCTGATGCTGAGTTGTGCCGTGGTCTGGCTGGTGGTGGCGTCCGCCGCCGGCCTGCTTAGTTCGCTCAAGCTGCATATGCCCGACCTGCTGACCGGGCAGGCGTGGCTTTCCTTCGGCCGCTTGCGCACGCTGCACCTGAACGCGGTGGCGTACGGCTGGGCGCCGATGGGGCTGCTCGGGCTGACGCTGTGGATGCTGCCCCGCCTGCTGCGCACGCCGCTGCTGGGCGGGCGCTTTGCCATGATCGGCGCGCTGGTCTGGAATGCGGGGCTGGTGGCGGGGCTCGGCAGCATTGCCGTGGGCATCAACGCCGGCCTGGAGTGGCTGGAGATTCCCTGGCAGGTGGGCCTGCTGTTCGCGCTGGGCGGGATGATGATCGGCCTGCCGCTGGCGTTCATGCTGCAAAAGCGCCGTGTGCATCATCTGTACGTGTCGGTCTGGTACATCGGCGCGGCCCTGTTCTGGTTCCCGGTGCTGTACGTGGTGGCCAAGATCCCGGGCGTGCATTTCGGCGTGGAGCAGGCCACCATGAACTGGTGGTTCGGGCACAACGTGCTGGGCCTGTTCTATACGCCGCTGTCGCTCGCCTCGGTCTATTACTTCCTGCCCAAGGTGATCGGGCGGCCGGTGCGCTCGTATAACCTGTCGCTGCTGGGCTTCTGGACGCTGGCGTTCTTCTATGGCCAGGTCGGCGCGCACCACCTGATCGGCGGCCCGATTCCGCCGTGGCTGATCACGCTGTCGATCGTGCAGAGCGTGATGATGATCATCCCGGTGACCGCGTTCTCGGTGAACCAGCACCTGACGCTCAAGGGCAATTTTGGCGCGCTGCGCCACTCGGCCACGCTGCGCTTCATCGTGTTCGGCGCCATCATGTACACGCTGGCGTCGGTGCAGGGCTCGTTCGAGGCGCTGCGCTCGCTCAACGCGGTGACGCACTTCACGCATTTCACGGTGGCGCACGCGCACCTGGGCATGTACGGCTTCGTGTCGATGGTGATCTTCGGCGGCATCTACTTCGCGCTGCCGCGCATCGTCGACGCGCCGTGGCCCCGGCCCGCGCTGATCTCGCTGCATTTCTGGCTGGTGGTGGCGGGCTTCTCCACCTACCTCATCACGCTGAGCATCGGCGGCGTGCTGCAGGGCCTGGCGCTGCTGGACCCGGCACGTCCCTTCATGGAATCGGTGACGGTCACGCTGCCTTGGCTGCAGGGGCGCTCGCTGGGCGGCGCGCTGATGACGCTCGGCCATCTGGTCTTTGCCTTTCACTTTGCTTTGATGGTCTTGCGTCCTTCGGCGCTGGCGCAGACCGATCGCATGGTTTCCCAAGCGGCTGCCTGAACATGGAAAACGAACTCAAACTTGTGGGCGGGGCCATGGTCACGCTCTCGCTCGCCACCTCGGCCATGATCGTGGTGCCCTTCCTGCAGCTCAAGGATGTGCCCGCGCCGGCGGCGCTCGCTCCCTACACCAGCGAGCAGCTGCGCGGGCGCGAGGTCTATCTCGCCAACGGCTGCATCGCCTGCCATACGCAGCAGCCCAGCTCCACCGGCGCGGGCCGCGCCGACGGCGCGCGTGGCTGGGGCCGCCCGTCCGTGGCGGCGGACTACCACTATGACAGCCCGCCTTTGCTTGGCACCATGCGCACCGGCCCCGACCTGTTCAATATCGGCGTGCGCCAGCCGAGCGCCGACTGGCACCTGGGCCATCTCTACCAGCCGCGCGCCTACGTGGCGGACAGCATCATGCCGGGCTATCCGTTCCTGTTCGAGCTCAAGCCGGAAGGCGCCGTTGGCAAGAGCGACAAGGTGGTCGCGCTGCCCGGCGGCACGGTGCCGCCGGGCAAGGTGGTGGTGGCCACGCCCCAGGCGCTGGACCTGGTCGCCTACCTGATTGGCCTGCGCCACACCTACCCGGTGGTGGAGCAGGCCGCAGCGGCGGGCGCAACCAGCCAGCCGCCGCAGCGCGCCACGCTGGCATCCGTTTCGAGCGCGCCGTCCAACCCGTTCGGTGCGATCGCTTCTTCTCAATCCACCTCCAGCCCGCCGGCGCCACGCGCGCCCGGTGCGCAAGCCAGCCACGATGACCCGCTCGCAAGCCCATAAGACAGAGAACGCCGATCCCGTTGAGCAGCACAACCCGGTGCCCAAGATCGTGCTGGCGCTGGTGTGCGGCCTGCTGGTCTGGGCCATCAGCTACATCCTGATCGAGCGCGCCGACGGCAGCGCCGCGCTGGGCGACCGGCGCGACCTGGCCGCGCTGGCAGCGCCGGCCGGGCAGGGCCGCGTCGCCGACGGCAAGCTATTGTTCGCCGCCAATTGCCAGGCTTGCCACCAGGCCAGCGGGCAAGGCATTCCCGCCGTGTTCCCGCCGCTGGCAGGCTCCCCCTGGGTCAACGACGATCCGGACCGCCTCGCGCAGATCCTGCTGCATGGCATGACCGGCCCGCTGGAGGTGCTCGGCACCACCTACAACGGCGCCATGCCGGCCTTTGGCGAGCAGTTTTCCGACCAGGAGATCGCGGCGCTGGCCACGCATATCCGCAGCCAGTGGGGCAATGGCGCTGCGCCGGTCGAGGCCGCGCAGATCGCGGCGGCGCGCGCGGCTTCCGTCGCGCAAAAGGCGCCCTGGCACGGCGGCGACGCGCTGCAGGCATTCATGGCCACGGGAGGTGTCCCCAAGCCATGACGCGTGCGTGGAGCAAGACGCTGGCGATGGTTGCGCTCGTGCTGGTGTTGGCCGGTGCGGCGGTGTTCGCCACGACGCGCGGCTTGCGCACGGTCAGCGCCGATGGCGCCCGGCGCCTGGACCTGGCGCGCGCCCCGCGCGTGCTGCCGGCGCTGGCCTTGTTCGACCAGGCGGGCCGGCAGCTCGCTTTTGGCGGCCCCATGCCGCAGGGCGAGGGCGCTGGCAAGCGCGACAGGCCCGTCACGCTGGTGACTTTCGTCTATACCCGATGCCTGGCAATCTGCCGCACCAGCGCGTCGGGGCAGGCCTGGCTGCAGCAGCAATTGCGCGAGCGCGGCCTGCAGGACCGCGTGCGCCTGCTGACGCTCTCCTTCGACCCGGCACGCGATACGCCTGCCGTGCTGCGGGCCTATGCACGCACGCTGCGCGCCGATCCTGCCATCTGGACCTTCGCCACGGTGGCCGAGCCCGCGCGCTTGCGCGGCCTGCTCGACGCCTTCGGCATCGTCGTGCTGCCCGATGGGCTGGGCGGCTACTCGCATAATGCCGCGCTGTTCCTGGTCAACGCGCAAGGCCGGCTGGCTGCCGCCTATGACGTGGAGCGGCCGGACCTGGCGCTGGCCGACGTGCTGCGCAGCCGGCTGTGAAGGTGCTGCTTGCACCTGGCTGGCAAGCCTGCTTGCCCGGCTTGATGCTGGCCGTGGCCGCGTTGTTGCGCCCATGGCTGGAGGCGACCATGGCCAGGCATATGGGCCTGGAACTGCCGCTGCTGGCACTTGCCGGCTGGTGGGCGGCGCGCTGTGCCGGGCCGCGGCTGGCGGCCTGGCTGGCGCCATGGAACGCGGCGGGGCTGCCGGGCCTGCTGGCAGCGTGGTGCATCGTCAGCTACTGGATGCTGCCGGTGGCGCTGGACGAAGCCACGCTGGCGAGCCCCATGGGCATGGCCAAGGTGGCGAGCATGGTGCTGGCGGGGCTGCTGGCGCGCGCCTCGTGGCAGGCCGCCGGCCCCGTGGTGCAGGGCTTTTTTGTCATCAACGGCGCCTGGATGATGCTGAGCGCCGGGTTGCTGTACCAGGAGGCGGAGTCGCAACTGTGCAGCACCTACCTGGTCGACGAGCAACTGGCGGCGGGCCGGGTGCTGGTGCTGTGGGGGCTGGCCTTGCTGGCGATGTGGCTGTTTGCCGTGGCTAGCCGGCTAGCGGTGGATCGCGAGCCGCTCACCTAGGCCTGCAAGACCGCCCGCGGACCGGACAGCATTGCCATGCGAATTGACGTGGTGTAACGTTATGCGGTCCTCCGGGACCCGGGCGCTTGTTTGTTTCTCCGCCCCAGCCTACTTGCGGATTCCCATGCATCACGCTGTGCACAACGCTTTTGCCGCCATCGCGACCCGTCCGGGCGCGGCGCGGCCGTGCGCCGCCTTTGTACCGTTCGTACCGCTCGCACCACCTGTCACTTCTGCGCCGCGCACGCGGGCCGGCCTTGCGCCGCCGCCCCCAGCCGTGCTGGGCTGATCGTCAGCCCGTCTTTTTTCGGCTTCTTCCTTCTTCGGCTGGTTCCCGCCTGACGCCAGGGCGCGTTCGCGTCCGCGCGGCGTCAGTGTGCCGGGGCGCGCCGGAGTTTTACGGATTACCGTGACAGGTGAAACCCATGGATTCGAACAAACACGCACTGAGCGCGCATGGCTCGACCACGCTCTTCGTGCTGCTATGGAGCAGCGGCGCCATCTTTGCGCGCCTCGGGCTTGAATACGCTTCTGCCTTTGCCTTGCTGGCCGCGCGCTTTGCGCTGGCGCTGGCCGTGCTGCTGGTGCTCGCGGCCTGGCGGCGGCGCTGGTTGCCGCAGCCAGGCACGCGCGTGCAGGTGGTCTGCTCCGGGCTGCTGCTGACCGGCGCGTATTCGATCTTTTACCTGCTGGCGCTGGCGCGCGGCATGACGCCGGGCGTGCTGGCCACGCTGCTGGGCGTGCAGCCGATCCTGACCTTGCTGCTGGTGGAGCGGCGCTTTTCCTCGCGCCGGCTGGCAGGCCTGGCGGTGGCGTTGGGTGGGCTGGTGCTGGTGGTCTACCAGGGGATAGCGGTGGCGCGGATCTCGCTGCCGGGCATGGGCTTTGCGCTCTGCGCGCTGGCGTGCATGACGATCGGCGCCATCCTGCAAAAGCGCATCCGGCAAGCACCGCTCGACGTGATGCCCTTGCAATACGGCGCGGGCCTGGCGCTGTGCCTGTTGTTCGTGCCGTTCCAGCCGATGGCGGTGGTGCCCTCGGCGGGCTTCGCGCTGTCGCTTGGTTGGCTCGCGCTGGTGATTTCGGTGGGCGCCACGTTGCTGCTCTACCGGCTGATCCAGGCGGGCAACCTGGTCAACGTCACCAGCCTGTTCTACCTGGTGCCGGCCGTGACCGCGCTGATGGATTACCTCTTCCTGGGCAATCGCCTTGCCGCGCTGAGCTTGGCAGGCATGGTGGCGATCGTGCTTGGGTTGGTGCTGGTGTTCAGCCAGAAGGCGGACAGCCCGGGGTAGCCCGGTCGCCTGATAGCCAAGCCGGCCCCGGTCGCTACGCGCCGAAGAGGCGCGCCGCGGCCGGGGCCGGCTTGCATCGGCGTGCAGCGTATCAGGCGTGTGCGAGCAGCTTTTCCGTGCGCCGCGCCGGCAGCGCAAGCGTTGGCACGGCTTGCAGCAAGGGCGCGGCAACGGTGCCCACCTCGAAACGCGCGGGCGCTTCCTTGGCCAGGCGGCGCAGCCGCTCCAGCCGGGCTTCCACGCGCGCGTCGGGCTGCGTGTCGAGGCACAGGGTAGACGGGCACGCCACGCCAAGCATATCCAGCGCTTGCTTGAAGTTGGCGGGCGTCAGGCCCTCGGCCGGATTCACACTGACCACGTGCGGCAGCAGGTGCGCGTATTGCGGGTCTTGCATCGATGCCGTGTCGCAGGTCAGGATGGCAAAGGCCTGCGGTGCCGGGCGGTGCGCAAAATAGGCCGCGATACGGGCTGCGTGGCCGCCGGGTATGTCGGGGGTCATGCCTTCGACCTGCAGGTCGAGCTGCTGCAGGATGGCGGCGGGCACGCCGCGGCGCCATGCCTCGGATACCACCACGCGCGCACCGGCCAGGCCGAACAGGCGCCGCACGAATCCGAGCGCGACGGGATCGAAGAAGCGGACGTCGCGCAAGGTGCCGGTATCGGGGATTCCGCCCAGCCGAGCCTCGGAGCGGCTCGAATAGAGGACACCGGGGACGTCAAGCATGATGAGGCGTTCGGACATGATTTCCTATTGGGTTGCAGCGCCGGTTGGCACGTTTGAAGATTACGACGCATCCGGGGAAATCTGGAGAGGCGAGAAGTGCTTAAGTTGCAACATATTTGTAACTTGAGATGCGACTTCGTAAAAATCAGCGATTCGCCCGGGCTAGTTGTTTCGGCGCGAAACAATTAGCCCGGGCGATTCCGGTTTTCATCAACCCGACAAGCGGCGCCAGCGCGGCTCTACAGCATACCGGTGACGGCTGCCAGCCGCTCGATGCTCCAGCCTTTGCCCAGCAGGATCATGCGCGTGTGCAGGTCGTCATGCACTTCGCGGCTGACTTCCTGCCCGAGATAGGTCAGCGTCTTGTAGCGCAGGTCCACATAACCCAGCACATGGTCCTTCGACAGCGAGTGCCACAAGGCATTGGCGCCGGCGGACTGCCGCGCGCCCGTTATCAGGCACAGGCCGGCGTCCAGGCCCCAGCGGTAGATCGCAGTGGCCAGCCCGCGGCGCTGGTAGGTCGTCTCGTACTTGGAGTGCGGCGCGCGCAGGTAGAGGTCGGCGCGCCGCCCCACCTCGATCAAGCGGTTGAAGACCGTGTAGCCCGCCAGGCGCTTGCGCGCCACGTCCTCCACATAGACGTAGTACTCGCCATCCGCCTCGCGGTAGCGGATCACCAGCTCCGGCGCGTCGGTGGCGATTGCCGGGATGCCGTGGAGGCGGTCGCCCGGCCGGTGCAGGCGGCCGTAGATGGAACCGAACTCCTGGTCGAGCTCGGCGGGGCGGTGGCTGACATCGATGCGCAGCTCTAGCCTGCGCGCAAACCACGGAAGCGCCATGGCCGGCGCCATGATGGACATGTCGTTCTTTCTCCTGGAGGCGCGGCGGTTAGACCGGCATGTGCTGGAAGCCCCGTGCCAGGGCAAACACCACGACCATGAAGAAGGCCAGGACCAGCAAGACTTTGTAGAACATTGCTTATCTCCCAAGTGAAGGGTGAGAATGATGAGAACGCGAGAACGGTGAAGGAACAAGGGCAAGGCGTGCGGTGGCATATCAGCACATGGCAGGTTCCTCCCACCACCCGCTCACCAGGCCTTCGGGCTTGCGCACCGCCAGCACCTTCGCGCAAGCCGGCCACGCATCGACCCTGACATCCAGGCCGGCGTACACGCCATAGCCAATGCCCGCGCGGATCTCGTCGCCCGCCTGCAAGCCTTCGCCCGCCTTGATGGCGCATTCGGCAACGATGGCCTCGAGCGCCTTGATGCCCCAGCCGGCCTCCAGATGCATGCCGCAGCGAATGGAAGCGCCGCACTCGATGCCGTGGCCGGCGCGCACGGTGTGGCGCGCATCGATGACACCGCCGGCGCGGATGCTCTTGCCGCAGTGAATGGCCGCTTGCCCGATCAGGTCCTGCCCGGCCACCGCGCTGCCGGCGAGCGCGATCTTGCCGCCGCACAGCACATCCCAGCCGGCCTTGAGGTTGCCGCCGCCGGTGATCGCGTCCTGCACGTCGATGCCCCATGCGGCCTTGATATCGCCGCCCGCTTCGAGCACGCCGCCACTATGGATGCCGCCGGCCGCCGCGAGACTGTCACCGGCCACGATGGCCCGGCCCGCGCGTATGCCGCCGCCGGCCTGGATGCTGCCCCCGGCGCGCAGCGTGGTCCCGACGTCGATGCAGCCGCGCACCACCAGCGAGCCGGCAAAGACCACGGCATCGGCGTCGATGCTGTCCACGGCGAGTACGGCATCGGTGGGGCCGAACTGTGTGAGCAGCCAGCAGGCGTCGTCAACGCGGCCGTCATCGACGAGGGCGTCGAGCAGGTGCTGGTAGTCGCTGCCGCCCTGGCGATTGCGGACGAACCAGCGGTAGCCATCGGCGCAGGGGCGCTTGGCTTTGACAAAATTCTTGGTGAGCTCCATGGCGATGAAGGCGTGCGAAGTGAATGCCGCGAACGCGCCGCGGCAGGAAAAAGGCGTGCAGGGCCATGACGGGGCGACGGCTAAGCCGTGGCCCCGTGCTCAATCAGAGATTGATGAGAAAGTAGACGACGGCGACGGTGCCGATCGCACAGAGGGTCTTGTGATAGATCGAAGACGAAGACATGGCTTTTCTCCCAGGTTGCACATTGGACAAGGGGCGCGATGCGCGCCCTCAGGCAAAGTGCCGTGCGGGGAAAGTCAGGACCTGGCTGGTGTGTCCTGGTTTCCCCGCACGGCCTGGAAAAGCACGGCGGCGAAACCATAGGTGTTGACCGCGGCCGTTGTGGCGCGGAGCGAGCGCACGCCGCCCTTGGCCGCGCACGCACGCGTTGCCACCGCATGCATGGCATGGCGGCGGACTGCGTTGCGGTGCGAGGCGAGGAGCATGGGGTCTCGAATGAAAGGTGGAAAATCCTGGCAAGCGTGCTGCCGTTTTTTAATGCTGCCGTTTTTTAAGGCAGCACATACCCTTATGCCATATCGGGCAGGGATTGTCCAGCCAGCCCCCTCGCGGGCGGACGCGAGGGGGGGCATCCTGGCCGGGCACCTCGGCTAGAATCGTGTGTCTTCACGAGAGGGGGCGCCACATGCTCGAAGCCATCGGCCTGGGCAAATCGTATGGCACGCGGGCGGTGGTGAAGGACGTTGCCTTCACCGTCGCTGGCGGCGAGATCACGGGCCTGCTGGGGCCCAACGGGGCCGGCAAGAGCACCACGGTAGCGATGCTGTGCGGCCTGGTGGCCCCCGATGCCGGGCGCGTCCTTATCGGTGGCAGCGCGCTGCAGGATGCCGACGCGCGCGCGGTGGGCCTGCTCAAGCGCCGCATCGGGCTGGTGCCCCAGGAGCTGTCGCTCTACGAGGAACTGCCGGCGCGCGCCAACCTGGAATTGTTCGGCGCGCTCTATGGCTTGTCGGGTGCCTTGCTGCGTGAGCGCACGGCCCAGGCACTTGCGCTGGTGGGTTTGTGCGCGCGCGCGCGGGACAAGCCTGCGCATTTCAGCGGCGGCATGAAGCGCCGCCTGAACATTGCCTGCGCGCTGGTCCACGATCCCGACATCCTGATCTTCGACGAACCCACCACCGGGGTCGACCCGCAAAGCCGCAACGCCATCTTCGACAGCCTCGAAGCGCTGCGCGAGCGCGGCAAGGCGCTGCTCTACACCACGCACTACATGGAAGAGGCCGAGCGCCTGTGCGACCGCATCGTGATCATGGACCACGGGCAGGTGGTGGCCAGCGGTACGCTGGCCGGGCTCTACGGCCGGTTGCCGGTGGCCGAGACGCTGCAGGTCACGGTCGACGGCGTGGTCGATGCCGCGCAACTGGCGCATGACTGCGCCGCGCACCACGTTCGTCACGCGCAGCAAAGCGCAGACGTGCTGACCATTGGCGTAGACGATCTCGCGCGCGCCGTGCCCGCGGTGATGGCCTGGCTGGCTGCCCATGGCCACGCGGTGCATCACCTGGCGTCGGGCCGGGCCACGCTGGAGGATGTGTTCCTGGCCCTGACCGGGCGGCAACTGAGGGACGGAGCATGAGCGCGTTGAATGCACTGCGTGCCTTGTTCGCACTGGTTCGCGCGGACTTGCGGCTGTATTTCTCGGATCGCAGGGCGCTCGTCATGGGCGTGGCCGCGCCGATTGCCATCGCGGCGTTCTTCGGCTACCTGTTCAACCCCGCCACGCAGAAGCCATCGCGCATCCCGGTGGCGCTCAGCGACCTCGATGACAGTCCCTTGTCGCAGAAGATCGTCGCGGCGCTGCGGCAGGATCCCGCATTGCAGTTGCGCGAGCTGCCGGCCCAGGCCGCCGACGATGCGGTGCGGCAAGGCAAGGTGCAGGTGGCTGTGACCTTGCCGGGAGGCTTCGGCGAGGCGGCGCCGCGCGCGCTGTTCGGCGCGCGGCCAAAGCCGGTGCTGACGTTGCGCTACGACCCCTCGCAGGCGCTTGCGCTGGCAGTGGTGCGTGGCGTGCTGACCCAGCACGTGATGGAAAGCGTATCGCAGGCAGCCATGGGCGGCGGGCCGGATGCGGCCCGGCCGCTCGGCGCGCTGCGTGGCGCAATGGCAGCGAATCCGGATCTCCCGGCCGCGTACCGCCAGGATGTGCTGGCGATGGCCGATAGCATCGAGCGCGTGCAGCGGGCGCAGGCGGCGCGCGCCGCGAGTGGGCCGGATGCGGCAGCCATGCCCAGCATGCGGATGGGGCTGCCGTTCGAGGCGCGCGAGCAGCCGGCCAGCGCGCAGGGCGGCCGTCCCTACAACAGCTACGCGCATGCCTTCGCCGGCATGGGCGTGCAGTTCATCCTCTTCATGGGCATCGAGTTTGGCGTGGGGCTGCTGCTGATGCGCCGCCTTGGCCTGTGGCAGCGCCTGCGTGCCGCGCCGGTGTCGCGTGCTGCGCTGCTGGGCAGCCGCATCGTCAGCGGCGCGCTCACGGCCGTGATCCTGATGGCGTTGATCTTCAGCGCCGCCATTGCGTTCTTTGGTGTGCGCATCGACGGCAGCGTGGCCGGCTTTGCCGGGGTGGTGATGGCATTTGCCCTGACCACGGCCAGCTTCGGCCTGCTGGTGGCAGCGCTCGGGCGCACGCCGGCGGCCACGCGCGGGCTGGCGATCTTCGCCACCTTGCTGATGGTGATGCTGGGCGGCGCCTGGGTGCCGGCCTTCCTGTTCCCGTCCTGGCTGCAATCGGTGTCGCTGGCGTTGCCCACGCGCTGGGCCGTGGACGGGCTGGACGCGATGACCTGGCGCGGGCTGCCGCTGCAGGCCGCGCTGGCGCCGATCGGTGTGTTGCTCGCCTTTGCCGCGCTGTTCGCGCTGCTGGCGATCTGGCGTTTTGATTGGGAGGAGCCAGCGGCTAGCGCATAACAGGCGCCAACGATGGCTGCGCTGACGCGGGGGGTGCGTTTTGATGTGGGGTTTTTATGCTGCTAGCTGCTGGCGCGGCTGTACGGGGTTGGCCGTTTACGCACATGGAGGTGTTACTTTTCTTTACGAGTAAAGAGAAGTGACATCTCACACGTTCCAAAACGGCCAACACCGCACAGCCGCGCCAGCAGCTAGAAGCATGAAAATCCCGCCCACGAGAGCCCCCCGCGTCAGCGGGCTACAAGCAACACAAATCGCACACGTGCATACATACCCAACCCCGCACGGCCCGTCCGCGCTGGCATATGCACTTTACGCCGACCTACAATTCCTTCTCCAAGCACAACAGACTTTGCGAACGAATCAGCGGAACGGGACACTAGAGTCCCGTCCTCAAGGGAGATCCCATGCATCTCGAAGGTTCCTGCCATTGCGGCGCGGTCAGCTTCAGCCTGGAGTCCGGCTCGCCTTATCCGTTCATGCATTGCTACTGCTCGATCTGCCGCAAGACGGCAGGCGGCGGTGGCTATGCCATCAACCTCGGCGGTGACGCCGCCACGCTGAAGGTTCGCGGCAAAAGGCATGTCGGCATCTATCACGCGGTGATGCGGGAGCCGGGCAAGCGCGCGGGCCGCTCGCCGGCGGAGCGGCATTTCTGCCTGAAATGCGGCAGCGCGTTATGGCTCTGGGATCCGCGCTGGCCGGAGTTGGTGCATCCGCAGGCGTCCGCGATCGATACGCCGCTGCCCAAGCCGCCGGAGGTGGTGGAGGCCGCGCTGGATTTCGCCGCGCTCTGGGTTGATGTGCCCAAGGGGCGGGGCCATGTGCACTGCGGCACCTGGCCCTCCGAGTCGCTTGCCGAGTGGCACAGGCGCCGCGGCCTGCAAGGTTAGCCGCGCGCCAGCATGATCCCCGCGGTGGCGATCAGGCACAGGGCAAACGCGGCGCGCAGCCGCCGCTCCGGCATGCGGTGGGCGAGCGCCACGCCCCACGAGATGGTCAGCATGCCGCCGAGTGACAGCGGGATGCCGCTGGCCCAGTCGACATGGCCGGCATGGGCATAGGTGGCCAGCGCCACCACCGCGCCGGGCGTGACCAGCGCCAGCGCCAGGCCTTGCGCCGCCGCCTGCCGGAACCCGAACAGCCCGACCAAGGCCGGCGCCGCCACCACGCCGCCGCCTACGCTGAAAAAGCCCGAGAACGCGCCGCCGACCACGCCCAGCGCCGGAATCCAGCGCGATGACAGGCGCGCCTGCTGCGCCGTGGCGGCGCGCCCTGGCAGCAGCCGCCAGAGGAAATAGAGCGCCAGGCCGATCATGAAGCAGGCAAAGATGCGGCGCAGCAACACGGCGTCGATGGCGGTGGCGAGGCGTGCCGAGGCATAAGTCGCCAGCACCGCTGACAGCCCGAGCACGACCGCCGTGCGCAGCGCGATGTCGGCGCGCCGGCGGTATTGCCAGAAGCCGATCAGCACATTGGGCGCAATCATCACCAGCGCGGTGCCCTGCGCCAGTTGCTGGTCCATGCCATAGAGCAGGCCCAGCGCGGGAATGGCAATCAGCCCGCCGCCGATGCCGAACAGCCCGCCCACGGCGCCCAGCGCGCTGCCCAGGCCAAAGATCAACAGGGCGGACAGCAAGGACGGCAGCAGGGAATGGTCAAGCATGGAATACGGGAGGCGGCTCTAACGGCAACAGCGTGGCGATGGCGTGGCAACAACGTGCACTGCGAGGTGAGTGATAACGCCCCGGGCCGGCGTTCCGGAGGGGGCAAAAGGCGCGAAGCGCGTAATGATACGCGGCTTTGGCGACCCGCCTGCTGGCCACTTCGTTTTGTCATGAAAGCAGCGTATTTGTCAGGGTTTTCCCTCGAAACTGGGGTGTTCGAGGGGTATTTCCCACATTTGTTGGCAGTGTGAAAGGCGTTTGTAATGCAGTTCGGTTTGAATGCGCTCGGGAGATCGTTCGCCGTTGCCGGATACCGGCAAGAACACGTCGGGTTCCACGGAGATGCGTGAATATTCGCTAACTCGGTGCACCGATGGGCGGGTATGGTCGTTTACCGCACACTTAAGTCGAACCGAGCCAGATTGATCGTGTCTTTTTCCATTCCTCGTTTCCTGCTGCTAAGCCTTCTCGGCGCCGTTGCGGGCGCTGCCGCGGCCGGCTCGAATGTGCCGCAAAGCGCACCCTTGCCGATGGATGGCCCCTGTGTGGCGCCGCCGTCCAAGGCTACCCTGACCCTCGCCCAGGTGCGCGTCGATGCCGTGCGCTGCAACCGTGACATCATCGCGGCGCGGCGCAATGTGGAGGCCAGCCAGGCCGATATCCAGATTGCGTCGCAACGGCCCAACCCCGTGCTCAGCCTGGGCGTGGCCAATATCAACCCGCATGCCGGCTTCAACTCGGGCGGCCCGCGCAGCAAGACGGTGGATTCCACCCTGCGTGTGGACCAGGTGATCGAGACCGCCAACAAGGCAGGCTTGCGGGTGGATACCGCGCAAGCCTCCAGCCGCGCCGCCGGCGAAGTGCTGCAGGCGGTGATTACCCAGCAGGCGAGCCTGGTGGACCAGGCGTTCTATGAGGCACTCGTGAGTCAGGAGCGGGTTGCCGTGCTCAACGAGACGCTGGCGCTCTACGGTCGCACCCAGCAGGCCAACGAGGCTCGCCTGAAGGCTGGCGATGTGTCGCGCGCCGATGTGGCCAAGCTGCAGCTCGATGTGCTGCGCGCGCAAGCCGACCTGCGCAGCGCCATGGCCGACCATGCCAGCGACAAGGCCGCGCTGGCGCAAGCCATCGGCGTGCCCGGCACGCTGGCCGACAATCGCCTGACGCCCGACTGGCCCGCCCTGGACGTGCCGGTGCCCCAGCCCGACGCCGACACCGTGCAGCGCCGCGCGGACGTGGCGGCGGCGCAAGCCCGCCTGGCTGCGGCCGCCAGCGCGCGCGACCTGGCCCGCGCGGGGCGCGTTCCGGATGTCACCGTGGGCGCGCAGGCGGAGCACTACCCTGTCTCGGCCGCCAACCAGACCGGCAGCGGCAACAGCTTCGGCGTGTTCGTGTCGATCCCGCTCTACGTGCGCCACAGCTTTGGCGGCGAAGCCCGCCGCGCCGAGGTGGATTACTACGCCGCGCTGGATGATCGCAACCGCGTGCTGCTCGAGGCGCAGAACGAGCTGGAGCGCTCGCGCAACCAGCTTGAAGCCGCGCGCCTGTCGCTCAAGCAGATGGTCGAAGGCGTGGTGCCGACCGCCGAGAGCGTCGCCGGCAGCGCCGAGTTTGCCTATGCCAAGGGCGCCAGCAGCGTGCTGGACCTGCTCGATGCGCGCCGGGCCTTGCGCCAGACGCGCCTGGACGCTGTCAACGCGCAAGGCGATTTCGCCAAATCCCTGTCGGCTTACCGCGCCGCCCTGCAGTCCTCACCCAATTCCCAGGCTCGCCCCGATGTACCGCGTCCTTAATTCCGTGTCTGCTCCGATGTCCGTCCCGATGACTGCTAAGCCTGCTTCGATGTCCCCCGTACGTGCCGCGGCCCGCCATGGCGTCGCCGCCCGGCTGGTCGCGTTTTCGCTGGTCGCGCTGGCGCTCGCCGCCTGCGGCAAGAAGGAAGCCCCGCCCCCCAGCGACGAACCCAAGGTCAGCGGTAACACCGTTGAGTTTCCGGCCACGGTCAGGACGCTGCCTGGCATCGTGGGCGAGACCGTCAAGAGCGGCGGCGAGCGCATGCTGAGCCTGCCAGGCCGCCTGGTCTGGAATGAAGACCGTACCGTGCGCGTGACGACGCCGTTTGCCGGGCGCGTGACCGAGGTGTTGGTGCAGCCGGGGACCAACGTCAAGGCGGGGCAGGCGCTGGCCATGCTGACCTCGACCGATTTCGGCGTGGCCCAGGCCGACGCCCGCAAGGCCGCGGCCGACGCCGCCTATGCCGGCAAGGCGCTGGCCCGCCAGCGCGAGTTGTACGGTGCTGGCGTCGTGGCGCAAAAGGACCTGGAGCAGACCCAGGCCGATGCCGCCCGGGCCAATGCCGACCTGCAGCGCACCCAGGCTGCCTTGCGCCAGTACGGCGCCGGCGCGCAGGGCGAGGGCGCGAGCAACCGCTTTGCCTTGCGTACGCCGATCGATGGCCTGGTGGTGGAGCGCAATATCAATAACGGCATGGAACTGCGCCCCGACCAGCCGCCCACCGCGCCGCTGTTCCTGGTGACCGATCCCGGCGAACTGTGGGCGCAGGTCGACGCGGCCGAGGCCGATATCGCCCTGTTCAAGCCCGGCGTGACCGTGCAACTGGTGTCGGCCGCCTATCCCGGCGAGACCTTCGCCGGCAAGGTGGTCAAGGTGGCCGATTACGTGGATCCTGCGGCGCGCAGCATCAAGGTGCGCTTGTCGGTGCCCAACCCGGACCGTCGCCTGAAGGCCGAGATGTTCGTCACCGCCAAGCTGCAGGCCGCCTCCTTCCAGGGGATCGCGGTGCCGTCCAAGGCGGTGTTCCTGGCCGAGAACCACCACTTTGTGTTTGTGCGCACGGCCCAGAACCGCTTTGAGCGCAAGCAGATCAAGCTGGGCGTGTCGTTGCCCGGCATGACCGAGGCGGTCGAAGGGCTCAAGGATGGCGACGTGGTGGTGACCGACGGCAACCTGTACCTGCAGGACATCCTGCGAGACGCCACCGCGGTCAACGCGGCGCGCGCCAGCGAAGCCAGCAGCGCCAGCGCGAAGCAGTGAGGAAGACCGCCACATGATTTCGCGCATCGTCCATTTTGCCCTGCACCAGAAGCTGTTCGTCTGGCTCGGCCTTGCCATCTTCATCGGGGGTGGCCTTGCGGCCTTCAAGAACCTGCCGATCGAAGCCTTCCCGGATGTCTCCGACATCCAGGTCAACGTCATTACGCTGTACCCGGGCCGCGCCGCCGAGGAAGTCGAGCGCCAGGTCACGATCCCGATCGAAACCGCGCTGGCCGGCACGCCGAACTCCGTGCGGGTGTTCTCGCACACCCAGTTCGGCCTGTCCTTCCTGATGGTCACCTTCAATGACAAGGCCACCGACGTGGTGGCCCGCCAGCAGGTGATCGAGCGCCTGCGCGGGGTGGACCTGCCCGACGGCGTGCAGCCGGAGCTGGCGCCGCTGTCCACCGCCATCGGCGAGATCTTCCGCTTTCGCCTGACCGGCAAGGGCTACAGCGCGCAGGAACTGCGCACGCTGCAGGACTGGGTGGTGGAGAAGAACCTGCGCCAGGTCCCGGGCGTGGCCGACCTTGTCACCATTGGCGGCACCATCAAGCAGTACGAGGTGAACCCCAACCTGGCGAAGATGCGCGACGCCAAGATCTCGCTCTCGCAACTCTTTACCGCCCTGCAACGCGCCAACTCCAACGCCGGCGGCGGCGCCGTGGCCAACGGGCGCCAGCAATTCCTGCTGCGCTCGCTGGGCAGCTTCCGTACCTCGGCCGATATCGCCGATGTGGTGGTGTCGGAAGTCAATGGCACGCCAATCCTGGTCAAGGACATCGCCGAGATCAGGACCGGTTCCGCGCCGCCCCAGGGCCTGATGGGCCAGGACGACGAGGACGATATCGTCTCGGGCATCGTGGTGATGCGCAAGGGCGAGAACCCCTCGCTGGTGCTCGAAGCGCTCAAGAAGAGGATCGACCTGCTGGACAACTCGATCCTGCCCAAGGGCGTGAAGATCGTGCCCTACTACGACCGCTCCACGCTGATCGACAAGACCCTGCACACGGTGTTCGGCAACCTGGTCGAGGGCGCGCTGCTGGTGATGGCCGTACTGTACCTGTTCCTGGCCAATGTGCGGGCCGCGGCCATCGTGGCAATCGTGATTCCGCTGGCGCTGCTGTCCACGTTCATCGGCCTGACCTGGGTGGGCATTCCCGCCAACCTGCTGTCGCTGGGCGCGATGGACTTCGGCATCATCGTGGACGGCGCGGTGATCGTGGTGGAGAACATCTTCAAGCGGCTGGGCGAGCTGAAGGAAGCCCAGATCAAGGACAGCCGCGCGCGCATGCACGCCATCCTGCAGGCCACCACCGAAGTGGGCCGCCCGACCGTGTTCTCGATGATCATCATCATCGCCGCGCACATCCCGATCTTTACGCTGCAGCGCCACGAGGGCAAGATCTTCGCGCCCATGGCCTACACCGTGACGGGTGCGCTGGTCGGCTCGCTGATCATCTCGCTGACGCTGGTGCCGCTGCTGTGCCACCTGCTGCTGACCAAGAACATCGCGCATGAAGACAACTTCATGGTGCGCCATAGCAAGCGCCTCTACGAGCCGATGCTGGCCTGGGCGCTGGACCACAAGCGCACCGTGGTGGGCATCGCCGTTGGCCTGCTGGTGGCAACGGTTGGCGTGGGCAAATTCCTCGGCAGCGAGTTCCTGCCGGAGCTGGATGAAGGCTCGATGTGGGTCAGCTTCGACCTGCCGGCGTCGGTGTCCATCGACGAAGCGCGCGACCAGGCCCGCCGCCTGCGTGGCGTGATTCGCAAGACGCCCGAGGTCAATACCACCATCTCCAAGGTGGGCCGCCCGGACGACGGCACCGATCCAAAGCTGATCAACACCGTCGAAATCCTGGTCGACCTGAAGAACGACAAGCAATGGCGCGCGGGCTACGACAAGCGCAAGATCATCAACGAGATCAACGCCAACCTGCGCCAGCTACCCGGCATCGAGCCGAATTTCTCGCAGCCGGTGCGCGACAACATTCTTGAGAGCATCTCCCAGATCAAGGGCCAGATCGTGATCAAGGTGCAGAGCGACAGCTTGCAGCAGAACAAGCGCGTGGCCGACCAGATCCTCGCCAACGTGCAATCGGTACAGGGCGTGATGCGCGCCTTTATCGACCGCGACGGCGAGCTGCCGCAGTACGTGCTGGACTTCGACCGCGCCCAGGCCGCCCGCTACGGCATCAACGTGGGAGACGTGCAGGACCTGATGGAGACCGCGCTTGCCGGCAAGGCAGCCACCGAGCTGTGGGAGGGCGAGAAGCACTTCAGCGTGGCGGTGCGCCTCAAGCCTAACGAGCGCCAGCTGCCAAACCTGCCGAATATCTTCCTGCAAACGGCGGACGGCGCGCAGGTGCCGCTGTCGCAACTGGTGCACTTCCGCGCGGCTTCCGGCGCGATGAACATCAGCCGCGAGAACGGCCAGCGCACCACGTCCATCGGCATCTTCATCCATGACCGCGACATGGGCAGCGTGGTGAAGGACATGCAGGAACTGGTCGCCAAGAACGTCAAGGCCGATGACGTCAAGATCAGCTGGTCGGGCGAGTTCGAGAACCAGGAGCGCGCCATGGCGCGGCTGTCGATCGTGGTGCCGCTGTCGGTGCTGGTGATCTTCCTGCTGCTGTTCAATGCCTTCAAGTCGTTCAAGAGCGCGACCCTGATCATCTCGAACATTCCGTTCGCGCTGATCGGCGGCGTGTTCGCGCTGTTCATCACCGGCATTCCGCTGTCGGTGTCGGCTGCGATCGGCTTTATCGCGCTGTTCGGCCAGGCCGTGCTCAACGGCGTGGTGATGGTGACCTACTTCAACCAGCTGCGCGACGAAGGCATGCCGGTGCGCCAGGCCGTGCTGACCGGCTCGATGGACCGCCTGCGCACGGTGCTGATGACCGCGCTGCTGGCCATGCTGGGCCTGTTCCCGATGGCCATCTCGCGCGCCATCGGCTCGGAGACGCAGCGTCCGCTGGCCATCGTTATCATCGGCGGCCTGATCACCGCCACCATGCTCACGCTGATCGTGCTGCCCACGCTGTATGAGTGGATGGTCGGCCGCAACTGGCCGGACGAAGAGAACGGCAACGGCAACGGCAATGGCAAGGAGAACCGCTTGTCGGATTCGCTGCCGGCCTGATCTTCCCGTAGTCGCCTGCCTCGAAAGCCCGTCACCTTGGTGGCGGGCTTTTTTTCATCGGAGGTTGCGCAGCGCACGGGCGCAGATGCGGCGGGTGGCGGCGGGCGGGTCGCCTCGCTGCCAGCGTTCGCACAGGCTGCGCACCCAGTCGGGACTGTCCTTGGCCGCATCGTTGAGCCAGTTGGCCACCGAGTCCTGCACATAGGCCGAGGGGTCGGCCTTCAGCGCGTCCAGCAGCGGCAGGGCTTGCGCGGGCTGCTTCTTCAGCGCGGCGATATGCGCGCACCATACTCCACGCGGGCGCAGTGCCTCGGTGGCAAAGCGGCGCAGCCGCTCGGATGGCGACGCCGTCCAGGCGGCAAGCAGCGCGATGCAGGTGTCCAGGTCCGCCGCGAGATGCGGCCGCACTGCCATCCAGGCCCATTCGCGCACGCCGAAATGCGGGTCGTCGGCCAGCGCCCGGATGGCCGCGAGGCGCTGGCTCAGGTCCAGGCCCGGCCGCATGCCGACCGTGAAGCAGGCCCAGCCGCGCACGGTATCCGATGGATGCGCCTGGCAACGTGCGATGCCCGCGGCGCCAAGATGCTCGATGAGGATGGCGCCGATGCTGGCCATGCGCTTGAGGATGCCAAGCTGGCTGGCGGCTTCGGCTTGCTGCATGGCGGCTGGCGGGAGTTTGGGAAACACGGCGCGCAGCAGCGTGACTTGGTTCAACGCCAGGCATTCGGTGAGCGTGGCGCTTTGCAGCTCGCCACGCTCCAGCGCGGCGAGGATGTCGGCGGGAATGTCCGCCGCCCGGCTCGCGCCTTTGCGTGTTGCCGGCTGGGCCGCTGACTGGTTCATGCCGAATCCCCCGGCACGCCATTGCGCTTGGCCATGCCCGCGGAAACCTTGCTTAGCAGGCCGTCGAGCAAGGCGCGCTCCTGTGCGGATAAGTCACGGAACAGGCTTGCGATCCAGCGGCCATGCTCGTCAAACACCTTTTTGGCGACCTGCTTGCCCTTGCGGGTGAGCCGGATGGTCAGGGCACGCCGGTCTGTGGTGTCGGCATGGCGCTCGATCAGCGCCTCGCGCTCCAGCCCGTCCAGCAGGCCGGTGATGGTGGCGCGCGTGACGCCGGCTTGCTCCGCGAGCGTATTGGGCGCCAGCCCGTCCTTGGCCGCGTTCAGCAGGAACAACAGCACGAAACGGCCTTCGGACAGGCCATGCGGAGCCAGCAGCGCACCGCAGTCGCGGTCGATTGCGGACGCCAGCGACAGTGCCCGGAAGCACAGCTGGATGCTGTCCAGGTCGGGCAGCTGGCGTCGTTCGGCTTCGTTGAGCAGGGCGAGGTACTTCTGTTCGAGTGCTTGCATAGTGGCGCCATATTATATGCCGCCTAACTAGTTGGCAAGCGCGCCGCCAGCTGCCTTCAAGGCAATCCCGTCGACCAGCAACACGATGACGGCCCCGATCACCGTCGCCGCCGCGCGGTCCATCAGCATGCCGCCGTCGGCCGGCCGGCTGGCGCCCATGATCATCACCATCAGCGGGGTCATGATCGCCGAGTAGGCCAGGTAGTTGCGCAGGCGCAGCAGTGGCCGGGTGCCGGCCAGCCATCCTGCGTTGAATGCCACCAGCCAGTACGGGAGCTGGTGGCCCAGCAGCAAGCTCGCGCCAAGCACGCCGACGAGGGTGCCGGCCACCCGCTGCGTGGCCTTGACGGCGAAGCCCTCTGGCTGCCGCTGCAGCAGGATCGCCACGGTCAGCGTGATCCATTCGAAGTGATGGCCCGGGAGCAGCCAGCGCAGGCTACAGGCGCAGCCCAGGCCGAGCACCAGCCGCAGCGTGTACTGCCATCCGGCCCGCTGCGACAGCGTGCGCCGCCATCGCCGCAGGCGCTGCGCCGTGGTGGGCAACGGCAAGGGCGCGCCGGGTTGCGGCAGCGCTCGGGCCCTCGGCGCGAGGCACAGGCACAGCAGGCAGGTCCAGAGCGCGCCGGCCAGCGTGAGCAGGAGAAAGGCTGCCCGATGCGGCGCAGCGCTTGCCGCACCTGTGGCAATGATCAGGAACAGGATGAAGCGCGTGGCCGCGATCGCGAGCGGGCGGCTGTAGCCGCCGATGCAGGCCGCCGCACCGGCCAGCAAGAGGACGATGACATCGGTCAGGGCGCCGTGGCCCGCCAGGGCTGCCGCGATGGCCACGGCAGCCGCAACCGGTGCAAGCAGGGCCGCCAGCGGCCCGATGCGGGATGGGTCGCGCGCGTCGATGCCCGAACCGGCGACCGCCCCGGCGCCGATCGCCAGGCTGCCTAGCGCGGCGGCCTGGCCAAGTGCGATCTGCCCCGTGGCGCCGGCAAGCAGCAGCGGCATGCCCATGCCCAGGGCTGCCGCGAGCATCTCGCGAGGATGCACCTGCGCGCCGGCGGGCCAGTGGATGGCTTTGGCAAGATGGGTCTTTGCGCTCAATGTCCCCTCCCGTGATTGCGGGACTCCGCCGCCAGAAAATCGCGCGGCGCCTGTCCCAGCGCGCGCCGGAACATGGTGGAGAAGGCGCCGGCATTGGCATAGCCGGTTTCGGCCGCCACGTGCGCGAGCGGCTTGCCGCGGCTCATCAGGTCCACGGCGTGCGCCAGCCGCAATTGCTGGCGCCAGGCGGCAAAGCTGGTGCGCAGCTCGGTGCGGAACAGCCGCGCCAGGGTGCGCTCACTGGCGCCCGTCAGCTCGGCCCATTGCGCCAGGCTCAGCGCCGACCCTGGCTGCTCCATCAAGGCGTTGCACAACGCTTTAAGGCGGCGGTCGGTGGGCAAGGCCAGCCCAGGCCAAAGCGTGGGCGCGGTGCGCAACTCCTCGAGCAGCAGGGCCGCGCTTAGCTGGCGCCGTGGCGCGGACAGGCTGGCGGCGTCGGTCAGCGCCACCATCAGGTTGCGCATCAACGCCGACACTTCCACGACCGCGCAGGCGGTGAGCGACAGCGGTGCCGCTTGCGGCAGCACATAGCAGGCGTGCAGCGCTGCGTCGCCCAGCGTGACCACCTCGTGTTCCACATCCGGCGGAATCCACACCGCGCGCATGGTCGGCACCACCCAGGTGGTGCCTGCCGCGGTCACCCGCATGCTGCCGCGCAGGGGGCACGAGATCTGCCCCCAAGCATGCCGGTGGCGGCGAATGATGGCGTTGGGCGGCGGCAGGCGCAGATGCACGATGACCGGTTGCTCGGCGGTGGGCTGGGTCAGCGGGACGGGCTGGTAGGTGGTGCGTGGCATCTGGCTCGGCGCGGCTTTGGCGCAGGTTTTTGGGTGTGGCTGGCATTCGTAAGAAATTGCCCGAGAAGTGTAACCCGGCCAGATTGGCGCGTCCTACGATGGCGCTCATCGCATGGCACCACGGAGTTCCCTCGCATGAGCAATACCAGTCAGCCCGGCTTGCCGCCCCCGGCCAGCCTTCCCGGCAATCCCGCCGCTTCCAAGGCGCCACCCGCCGCAGGCCCCGCGCCCGCGGGCAAGCTGTCGGACAGCGCGCGTGCCGCCATCGTCATCGCCCTGTGCGTGGCGGCGGTATGGCTGGTGGGGCGCGCCACCGGCGCACCCGGCGGCCTGGTGCTGGCGGGGGCGCTGGTGGCGTCCACCGTGTGCTGCTGGGCGCTGGGCGTGCTGCCCGAGCCGGCTACGACGTTGCTGTTCTTCCTGTGCGCCGTCGTGCTGCACGTGGCGCCGGCCCCCGTGGTGTTCTCGGGCTTTGCCTCTACCGCGTGGTGGCTCATGTTCGGCGGCGCGGTAACCGGCGTGGCCTTGCGCCAGACCGGGCTGGCGCAGCGCCTGGCGGCCATCATCTTCCGTGGCCGGGTGGGCAGCTACCGCCAGGTGATCGGCACCGTGGCGGTGAGCGCCGTGGGGCTGGCGTTCCTGATGCCGTCGACCACCGGGCGCGTGCTGCTGCTGATGCCGATCGTGCTGGCGCTGGCCGACCGGCTAGGTTTCGCGCCGGGCTCCAACGGCCGCATCGGCATGGTGCTGACGGTGGCCGCCGCCAGCTACATGCCGCCCACCACCATCCTGCCAGCCAATATCCCCAACAGCGTGTTGCTCGGCGCGGCTAGCTCCCTGTACGGCGTCAACCTGAGCTATGGCAGCTATCTCCTGCTGCATTTCCCCATCCTCGGCCTGCTCAAGACCGTGACGCTGGTCTGGCTGGTATGCCGGCTGTTCCCCGAGCGCGGGCCGATCGCGGCACTCCCGCGCGAGCAAGCGAGCGCGCCGAGCCGGCAGGAGAAGTTGCTGGCGGTGATCCTGGTGCTGGCCGTGGCCGGTTTTGCCACCGACGCGCTGCACGGCATCTCGCCGGCCTGGATCTCGCTGGCGGCATGCATCGTCTGCCTGCTGCCGGGCGTGGGCCTGGTTTCCTCGCGCATGCTGGCCGAGCAGGTGCACCTCACGCCCCTGATCTATGTGGCCGGCTTTCTCGGCCTGGGCGCCGTGGTGGAATCCACCGGGCTGGGGACCGCCATCACCACGGCACTGCTGCGCTGGCTGCCCCTTTCGCCGGGGCACACCGCCGCCAATGTGGCCGCGCTTGGCGCGGTCGGGGCGAGCCTGGGGCTCATGACGACGCTGCCCGGACTGCCGGCCGTGCTGACGCCGCTGGCCAAACAGCTGGCGCAGGCCACGGGTTTGTCGCTGGAAGCCGTGCTGATGCTGCAGGTTCCCGTGTTCTCCACGGTGTTCTTCCCTTACCAGTCGCCACCCATCGTGATCGCCATGCAGCTCGGTGGCGTGGGGCTGCGCGACGGAACCCGCATGTGCCTGGCGCTGGCCGCGCTGACCTTGCTGGTGCTGCTGCCGCTGGATTACTTCTGGTGGCGTTTGCTGGGCTACCTGCCTTGAGCGCGCTGTCAGCAAGCTTGCGCTAACTGAGGCATGATCTCGGCCTTCGACTTCTGGTTAACCCCAGCCCCGGGTGGGCTGGCATGCGGGTAAGCCGAGCTCCACTGTAGAAGGCAACCATGACGACAAGAGCGCACTGCGCGCCGCAAGCGCAAGCCGGCCCCGTGGGCGGCGCAAGCTGGATGACCCTGCTGCTGGCCACCGCCTGCGGCCTGATCGTGGCCAACCTGTATTACGCGCAGCCGTTGATCGGCCCGATCGGCCACGCGCTGGGGCTGTCGCCGCAGGCGGCGGGCCTGATCGTGACCCTGATCCAGGCCGGTTACGGCGCGGGCCTGCTGCTGATCGTGCCGCTGGGCGACATCATCGAGAACCGCCGGCTGATCTGCAGCCTGCTGGCCGCGAGCGCCCTGGCACTGGCCGGCGCGGCGCTGGCCGGCCATGCCGGGGTGTTTCTGCTGGCGGCCGTCTGCATCGGGCTGAGCTCCGTGGCGGCGCAGGTCCTGGTGCCGTTTGCCGCGCACCTGGCGCCTGAGCACGCGCGCGGCCGTGTCGTCGGCAATGTCATGAGTGGCCTGATGCTGGGCATCATGCTGGCCCGCCCGGCCGCCAGCCTGGTCACCGACCTGTGGGGCTGGCATGCCATCTTCGCGGGCTCGGCCGTGGGCATGGCCTTGCTCGCCGCTGTGCTCATGCGGCTGCTCCCGGATCGCCGCCCGGCGCCCGCGGTGCGATATGGCGTGTTGCTGGTGTCCATGTGGCAGTTGCTGCGCTCGCAGCCCGTACTGCGCCGGCGTGCGGTCTACCAGGCATGCATGTTTGGGGCGTTCAGCCTGTTCTGGACTACCGTGCCCCTGTGGCTCGCCGGCCCCGAGTTCGGCCTGAGCCAGAAGGGCATCGCCCTGTTCGCGCTGGCTGGCGTGGCGGGAGCGGTGGCCGCGCCCATCGCAGGGCGCCAGGCCGATCGCGGCCGTGGCCGGGGCATGACCCTGCTCGCCATGTTGCTCGCGGCCGGCGCCTTTGTGCTGGGCCAGGCTGGCATGCCCGGCTCGCCCTTGGCCCTGGCGGCGCTGACGATTGCCGCCATCGTGCTGGATTTTGGCGTGGCGGCCAGCCTGGTCGTCGGCCAGCGCGCCATCTTTGCGCTGGGCGCTGCCTATCGCAGCCGCCTGAACGGGCTCTTCATGGCGATTTTCTTCACCGGCGGCGCCGTGGCATCGGCCGTCGGGGCATGGGCCTTTGCCCAAGGCGGCTGGACGCTCACCAGCTGGATCGGCTTCGGCCTGCCGGCCATGGCGGGCCTGTACTTCGCGACGGAGCCACGACTCGCAAGCGCGCCGCCGCGCTGATCCCGGATCGCCGGGGCCAAGGCGCGCGTCCTGCGCGCTTGATCCAGGCAGCGACCTGATCTATCGATGTTCCCGGGCGCCCCGCCGAAATTTTTTTTCGGTCCAAGGGAAATGACTGCATTTCCTGTCAACCGGACGTATTACTATTCGTTACGAAATATTACGGGGCTGAAACACTTGGCCCGGTGGCCCCCCACGCTGCCAGCCTTGCCCCGTGATCCAGGCTACGCCTGGCCGCCTGCCCCGTCGCCGTCGTGGCGGGCGCGGCGATTTTGAATCGTAAGCGCAGCACCACAAGACCGGATACCGGCTTTGCTGCATTGGGAACAGGGGAGCGTCAAGTGGTGCAAGGACCAATCTCGAGCCTTCAATGGCTGTCGGGGCTGAATGCCAGGGGATTTTTTCACGATCTCGGGCCTTTTTTCTATTTTCGCTATCTGGCGGCGCTCACTGCGTTGTCGGCGTTTTGCCACCCGCCGGGCGGCAAGAAGTGGGTTTTCAAGCGTTTCAAGCTGATCTGCCGGTCCGCATTCCGCTTTGCCGCGGTGCGCAGCTGGTTGCAGGCGGTCGACTCCTGCGCGCTGATGCGGTGCGTGGCCATGGCCAAGCCTTCGCTGCTCGAACGCCCGTATCGCCCGCTTGGCGCATTTGGGCTGAGCTTTCGCGAGCGCATGCGTACGGTGCTGGATCACTACCGTGCGATGAGCACGCTGGTGCCGCTGGCGCTGAGCGAACGCGTCTACGTGGGCGGCGGGCTCGAATGGGCGACGGGCGATGGCCGCTATAGGCTGCGCCTGGCGGATTCGGGGCCGAATCCCAAGGAAGGCGAACTGGCCTTTTATTGGCTGGACACGGCCAGCGGCGTGTGCCTGAGCCAGCTCAGCTTCTACTTGGCGCAACGCAAGGGCGGCACGGAGATCTTCGTCGGGGGCCTGCAAGGCCCCATGGGCGAGAGCAGCCGCGACCTGATCCGCGAAGCCACCAAGGCATGCGAAGGCCTGCGTCCCAAGGACGCGGTCATGGAAGCGCTGCTCGGCTTTGCCGCCTTACTTGGGGTGCAACGCATCGTAGGCGTCAGCAAGAAAAATCACGTGGGCCGCCAACGCCATACCCCGCGCGAGATCCGCTGCGACTACGAGGGCTTCTGGATGGAGTCCGCGGGCCAGCCAATGCCTTGCGGCAATGTCGAGGTGCCGGTCAACCAGCCGCGCCGCGATGTGATGGCGCTGCCGTCCAAGAAGCGCTCCGCGTACCGGCGCAAGCTGGCCCAGGTAGAGGCCATCCACGCGGCCGTGCACGGCTGGTTCGCGGCGCCCGCCGTGCCGCAGGCAACCACCCCGGCGCCCACCCTGACGCAGGTCATTGCGCCGGGCAGCGCGGAGCCGCTTGCAGCGTGAGGCAGGGCGGCGACAAGCCGCGACGGACACACAAAGAAAAGCGCGGGCTTCGGCCTGCGCTTTTTTTTTTGCGCCAGTGACGGGGCTGCAGTAAACCCTAGTAGTCTAGGTTTATAGACCTTATTAAAGTAGGCCACTTCTGTAAGCCACTTCTGTAAGCCACTTCCGTAAGCCACTTCCAGCCGGCGATAACACGCTGGCGCCCCCGGCTTTCGCAGTTGCTGCGTTGCTTCCGCCATCGATGTCGAATCCAGCTTTCACCGCCTTGCCCGCTTCCAGCGACCTCTTGTCCCGCAGCCGCCAGCCGGTCTACCTCCAGCTCGCCACGATCTTCCGCCGCCATATCGAGAGTGGCGAGTGGCGCCAAGGCGAGCGCATTCCGTCGCTCGAGCAGCTTTGCCGCGAGTTCGGCGTGGCGCGCATGACCATGCATCACGCGCTCTCCCTGCTTGACGAAGAAGGCCTGCTGACCCGCGAGCGCGGGCGCGGCACGTTCGTCAAGGCAAGCTGCCGCGAGCGCCGCGCCATGAGGCTGCCGGTGAGCTGGGACCAGGTGGTGGCCGTCGGCGAGCAGCTCGACACCGAGGCGCTGTCCGAGTCCGACGGCACCGTCACCTTGCCGGACGAACTGGGCATGCCTTGCGCCGCCGCGCGCGCGCCGGGCTATCACTTCCTGCGCCGTCTGCACACGATCGAGCAGCGCCCGTTCGCGCTGGGCGAGGTCTTTATCGAGGCCAGCGTGTTTGCCCGGGAGCCGGAAGCGTTCCGCCACGGGGCTTCGGTGCCGGTGCTCGACCGTTTCCCCCAGCTGAAGGTCACCGCTGCCAGGCAGCGCCTGTCGATCATTGCGGCGGGCGCGGAATCGGCCGCCCGGCTGGCCTTGCCCGTTGGCGCGCCGGTGGCCGAGTTGCGGCGCTATGCGTGCGTAGACGGCGTGATCGTCTATTACGCGCGCATCGAATTCCCGAGCGAGTTCGTCTGCCTGGATTTCGACCTGCTCGCGCACGGCGCGGGCGCCACGCCGGCACGCCGCTCACGCAGTCCTGACTAGCCTATCCCCGAACCCATCCCCGAACTCATCCCCCAACGCGCCAAATGGAAAAGAACAAGATGCCGAATACCGATCGCAACCCAGGAACCCCCGCCAGCCATGGAGACAACGGGCGGGGCGAGATGAACGGCGCCGAGAGCCTGGTCAAGACGCTGCTGGCTTGCGGCGTGGACACCTGCTTTGCCAACCCCGGCACCAGCGAGATGCACTTCGTGGCCGCGCTCGACCGCATTCCCGGCATGCGTTGCGTGCTCGGCCTGTTTGAGGGCGTGGTGACCGGCGCGGCCGATGGCTACGCGCGCATGGCTGACAAGCCGGCAGCCACGCTGCTGCACTGCGGCCCGGGCCTGGCCAACGGCCTGGCCAACCTGCATAACGCGCGCCGCGCGCAGACGCCGGTGATCAACATCGTGGGCGACCAGGCTACCTATCACCGTCCGTTCGACGCACCGCTGACGGCCGATACCGAAGGCTGGGCGCGTCCCGTCTCGGTCTGGACCCGCACCGCCACGGATGCCGCATCGGTCGGCGCCGATGCCGCCACGGCCGTGCAGGCCGCGTGCGCCGCCCCCGGTGGGGTCGCCAGCCTGATCCTGCCCTCGGATGTCTGCTGGGATGCCGGCGGCAAGGTAGGCGCGCCGCTGGCGCCGCTGCCGGTGCCCAAGGTCTCGCCCGACGCCGTCCAGCAAGCTGCACGCCTGCTGCGCTCGGGCCTGCCCACGCTGATCGTGCTGGCCGGCACCGCGCTGCGCGAGGCGCCGCTGGCCGATGCGCACCGCATCGCCGCTGCCACCGATGCGCGCCTGATCACGCCGATGTCCAACGCCCGCGTGTCGCGCGGCCGTGGCCGTTTCAACGTGGATCGGGTGCCCTATTCCGGCGACGTGGCGCGTGACAAGCTGGCGGGCATCCGCAACGTCATCCTGGTGGGCGCGCCGCCGCCGGTGACGTTCTTCGCCTATCCGGGCAAGTCGCCGCGCCCATATCCGGAAGACGCTGAGATCCATGTGCTGGCACGTCCGGAACAAGATCTGGCCGAAGCCCTGGCGCGTCTTGCCGACGAGCTTGGCGCCCCCTCGGTGTCGGTGCCGGCTTCGGTCGCGCCGCGTGGGATCGCCAAGGGCGCGGTAACCTCCGAGGCGGTCGCGCAAACGCTGACCGCACTGCTGCCGGAGCAGGCCATCGTGGTGGAAGAGAGCGTGAGCTTTGGGCGTGCGTTTTATCCGGGGACCGTGCATGCCGCGCCGCATGACTGGCTGCAACTGACTGGTGGCGCTATCGGCGATGGGCTGCCGCTGGCGACTGGCGCCGCGGTCGCCGCGCCGGGGCGCCGGGTGGTCGCGTTGCAGGCCGATGGCTCGGGGATGTACACGCTGCAATCGCTGTGGACGATGGCGCGCGAGAAGCTCGACGTTACCGTGGTGATTCTGGCCAATCGCAAGTACGCGATTTTGCTGGGTGAGCTGGCTGGGGTTGGGGCCAATCCGGGCAAGACTGCGCTTGATATGCTGGATATCGGCAATCCGGATCTCAACTGGGTGCAGTTGGCCAATGGGATGGGGGTGGAGGCTGCGCGGGCTGAGGATATGGAGCGGTTTGCTGAGTTGTTTGGTATGGCTAATGCTCGGCGGGGGCCGTTTGTTATTGAGTTGGTGATTTGAGGTTGGAGGTGGGTTGATGGTCCCAGCTGCAGCTGCTTAACTTCAACGTCAAGAGCTTAAAGTCAAAGGCAGTTTCACCACGCCTGCGGCGCGGCGACCTACTTTCTTGTCTTGCCAAGAAAGTAGGCAAAGAAGGCGCGCCGGAT